>JAMJIN010000469.1:0-1409 GCA_036784775.1 Chromatiales bacterium
TTTTTCAGCTTTAATTCTCATTATATGATGAAAAGCTAGGTTTGTGAATAAAGGTCAGTTCGGTATTGTATATAGGTATGATCTATTCCATTGCTGCACATTTAATTGGACTGGCAATTAATGTATTTGGGCATATGTTTATTACTAGTGATATTTAATGGTGACAGATTCGTAAATTTCAGATTACTATCTCCATACAGCCCCTTCTGGGGACAGTAGCATGCTAAAGCGCCGTCGTTGTATTTGATATGTGTGCTATATTTATTTGATATGTGTGCTATATTTATATTTGTAATACTAATACTTGTACATATAAGGGCCAAATAAAGAGCATGTGTCTGCTTGTCTGTTGTAGGCGCCATCTTAGGTTGACCACTTCCGGCGGATGTACATAGCTATGATTGAATATGCATAATTCAATATAAATAAATGGATTAGTAATATTATATACGCATTTTGTATCGTGTATGCTGGATCACCATATGATGTATTGTATATAATAAACATTCTAATTAATAAATATTTTCATTAGATGTCGTCACTTCAGTTAATTTAGATTGAACAGGTTTGAAAGACACACACCACAAATTCGTCTGTTTGTTCATGACATAGTATATAAGCAAAAGTAATTCCTATAGTTAATAGGTTGAGAACTATAACACACAGGGTTATGTCACAGTAGTCGGGTGGGAGACTACAGGCTTAGGGGTCGACATAGACTCTCCCTTGAATAGTTCAATAAAGCAACCAAAAGAGATCCTTTGTTGTGGAGGAGGTCCCACACACCAAATCTGTAAAGTGCTCCACTAATTGCCCGAGCCCAAGGCAGAATGGCAAAGCGTCACTCACTTCACTGTGGTCTCTTCTTTTTTCTGTGCATTATTTTAATCTTTTGACTGACATTTGTAATTTATGACAAACTAGTGTTACAATTAGTGTTACATTGTAACGCTTTTATTTGGGAACACACACGCACACACACACACACGCACGCACGCACGCACGCACACACGGACACACACATCCTACAAACTACACCTCACCGCACACACACACGCACCACACCACACACACACACTCGCACGCACGCACGCACGCACACACACACACACACACACGCCCGACTAACTGGGGGCACACATCAAAACAGAGAAGTAATATTCGATGTAATTTTTTTATTTAAGGATATGACTTTCAACCTTGCATGGAGTGGCGTATTTGGGGGGGAGATATGACTGCCTTTGGCTCCAAGGTGCTTTTCATTACAACCTGTTGCGCCACTACTTTATAGCATGGTAAACTAATGGGTGACTAAGCTTGCCACCCCCCCCACCCCACCACCACCACCCCCACATGGTCGTTAAACACACGTGTATCGACTGTATGACTTCTTCCTTTCGTCCAAGTAT
>JAMJIN010000470.1:0-1408 GCA_036784775.1 Chromatiales bacterium
GGTATTGGTGAACAGACCATTGCTCCATTACCCGATATCATCACCGAGCGGGCTGCTCTTGCCACGGGTTTTTGAGAAGTTACGTTTGTTGTTGGGTAAGGTTTTGTTTTGACGAGCTTATTTTACCTCAGCAACAATCCGCTTTCTCATTTTTATCGTTTCAAATGTAGGATTTTTCATGGTTTCTGGATCTCACCAGCAGTGAACTCCAGAGATAGTGCATATTTTTTATTTCTCCCTGTCTTTTATACGGTGGAATGGTTGTTAGCACCGGAATTTATGCAACTACCGGGTTTACCTTCTGTTTCGGTGTTTTCCAGATAATCCGGTCTACACCCGCTGTGTTTTTGCCTTTATTGGTGACAACTCGCCTAACGGCCCAGAGCTTGCCGTAGTACGAGTGAGTCAGCAGGTGGCTCAAGGCGGAGACCTTGTGCCAGCGCGCTTGCTCAACTGCCTTTGCGATACGCATTTGCAGCCGGTGGACATGCCGATACACCACGGTCCAGTCGATACTGTTCCAGTGGGTGTAGCCTGTAGAAGGTGCACCGGTGGCTTGCGCCACCGTCATTTGCGTTGCCTTCTCAATTCCGGTTCTCCAAACTCTTTCGCAAAGAAGTACCCGATGGACGTGGGCGCACTTTCGTGCCGGATCATGTTTCAATCCATATCCACTTCATTACGAAGCGGCATTTGCTTTTTCCATCCTCCCAAACCCGCACACCTGTCGGCTCGCCTTGCAGCTCGCTTTCCTATTCCTAACCAACAAAACAGGAGGCATACGGGGTTTCCACGTTCCGCATAAATACCACGATGAGCAACTTAGGTTCTGCCCGTACACCGGTGATACGACTTCTGCGAAGAGGGACGTTAGAACCCTCGTGCTTGATCACTTACCTTTTGGTTAGAGCCTGACAGCATCTTTGGCTCAGCTTGCGATTACGGTGGTGCAGCAGTTCACCTGATTGTTAACCTTATTGCTCTATCCTAGCTCCCTACCGTCTCGATGCTGACAGAGTTGAGCGCCCCTCACGGTTTGCTCTCCAAGAACGAATTCTTCGGGCTTCATTACAAGACGCTTCATACCCATCGGAGCAGTACCCCTCAGCGTATGGCCTTGCTGGATACCGGTGGCAGAACACCGGGTTGTGTATTAAATTACAGCACCTCCTTTTGCATCAATCACAACAAATATTTATGCGACTTCGTGTCGCAAATAACGTCGCAAATCACCGGAAGGCAAAAGTGGTGTTTGGTTTGTGTAAAATGGAGCGTAGCGGAATACACAAAGCAAACAACGCTTTTGACTGTCCGAGTGAATTTGCCTTGTGTGTGCCCGGCATGGGCATGATTTTATGGGGTGCAAGTCCCCTGTACATATTCCAGAAAGGAGACGAAAATTCACCTT
>JAMJIN010000311.1:0-2498 GCA_036784775.1 Chromatiales bacterium
CACGCACGCACGCACGCAAGCACGCACGCGCACAACGAACAACTTAAAAAGACACAACATTAAAAATAATGTCTCTTAACATACTCAAACGTTTGCTATCCCTCAACACATGCAATATAATTATAAAGAATATATTTTTCATGAACACTCAAAATGTAAGTTACAACACAATGAAAAAAAATTGAAATGTGATAACATCTACACTCATTTAAAACCTGCCATCCAAAACGACTTTTAATATATACTACGATGTCTCAGTCTAAAGCAGCGTTTTGCTAGCTGTCTACGTCTCATTCTCTATTTCCGTCTCACCAGCCGCCTGCCTCTCTCTCTCGCTGCTTCTGTCCCATTCGTTGCCTGCGTCTCATTCGCCGTCTCCGTCTCATTCGCTATCTGCGTTTCTCTCGGCGTCTGCGTTTCACTCGCTGTCTGTGTCACTCTCGCCGTCTGCGTCTCATTCGCCGTCTGCGTCTCACTCGCTGTCTGTGTCACTCTCGCTGTCTGCGTCTCACTCGCTGTCTGTGTCACTCTCGCCGTCTGCGTCTCACTCGCCGTCTGCGTTTCTCTCGGCGTCTGCGTCTCATTCGCCGTCTGCGTCTCACTCGCTTTCTGTGTCACTCTCGCTGTCTACGTTTCTCTCGATTTCTGCGTCTCATTCACCGTCTGCATCACACCGCGTGACTGGGGATCCGTGGAATGTACGTCTCCAGCAACAAAGCATCTAATCACTTCCGGTCCACTCGAGTCGAATCCGACCATTTCCAGCACTCCATAGCACACACAATGAGCTTGGCCTCGGAGATGCCGGTCTGCCGCCGATACTGCCGCAGTGCCTCCGCTGGGCTGGTGTGATGGGATTCAGTCTCGCTATCAGTGAAGACAACAAACACGTCAAATTGTTTCATTTTCTCCGATGCATATTGCATCGGTAGTGAGCAATCGGTCCGTCATGTGGGAACATTACGCATTATTGCCACGACGTTTCATAGCTTCATGTGAGGTCCTACCTCGAGAGGAACCATAGCATTAGAAAAGGCGACGATTTCGCAAAGCCGTTCCGCACTGGCAGTGACGAGGGCTAGAGCGGCTGCTGTCGTGCCTGGGGAGATACTGCTGCAGCCGTTCACTGAACCACTGAACATCGAGGAATTGACATTCACAGCCAGCAAGTACCTCTTGTTGGTAGGTTCAACAAGAGTGAAGGTTAGGTAGAATGCACTATCGAGGGCCTCCACGATGGCTTTGTTTGGCGACCACGCGAGGCTTCCTCGTTTTCCCGTTCCCCCAGTGTACGTGAGCAGAGCCACCAATACTGTGAATGGGTGAATATTGGCCTTCCTCAGGGCGTCGATATCTCCAAGTCGGCCGGTGATCTTCGTCTCGTTCTGGCTCCCAGGACTCAGTATGCCGACGGCCGACATCTTGCCCAGGCTGCGGATCATGGCTGTCATCGGCATGTGTTCGAGCAGAGCCTCCCAGATGTCTGGGGAGTTGAGAAGGTGTGTACACACGTGTTCTCTCCCTAGACGATGCTGTCTTATCAGTTCTGCTAAATTGGTTGTGTCGAGTCTCATCTTGTCCCTCTGGGCTGTTACGTCTTCAACGGCCTGAAGATACTTCAATGTGTTCTCGTTGCTCGCACGCAAATCCTCTTTGGCTTCATCGAATCCCTTCTGAACATATTTCAGAATTGCAGCCACACCATTATCGTTGTCTTCCTGGTTAGGCTTCGGATGAGCCAAACGTATCACATCTCGGTGACTCCATCCGTTGCGGCTTTTGTACTTCGTCACAAGTACTGCGAGTCGTTGCGCATCCTCCGGAGTCTGCCCAAAACGAAGGTACCAGTTGGCTATGGCCCTGCGATGTGCTCTGCTCCACCCATGACCGCTACTGAGCGCCTCGCAGTTGGCGATAAACGTGAACAGCTGGGTTGGCGTTCGACAGACCAAGTGCAGATTCTCGTAGCTCATGGACTTTGTCGTCGCATCCACAGTCTGCCGTGCGCACATTGCCATAGCGAGCACCAGTCCATTCTGCTTGGCCGTGCGTCCGTTGACGCTGAAATCAACAACCAAACGGACGACATCCGGGCCACGTCCAGCTTCGATCAGTCTCGTGATGCACTCTGCATTCTCAGCGTTCAGTTCCTCACCATCGACATAGTATATTGGGCCTTCAGAGCCGAGACATAATAGACGGGTCAATTTAGAGGTATCACTCATGCTGGAACTATGACCTACAACGTTGTCTTCAACCTCTGCCATGTGTCTACCACGTCGTCCACGCAGAATTATCACTCGAGTGTTATCACTTATACATGCATACCACTATGTCAGTTGTTATCAACACTTGTCGGTTCTTAGCGATGAATCAGATTATCGACGGCAGCATCAAAAACGTACCATTGAGATCTTCGCTTACCACAAAACGTCTGTACTGCACAGCTCGTCTCAAGTTTATGACTAATCAGATTTATACTACAGCTACTTTTGTTC
>JAMJIN010000100.1:0-15119 GCA_036784775.1 Chromatiales bacterium
CCATGGCGGTCTCCTCATTTGGCTTCAGGTTCAGTATGCGCCACCCACTGACTCAATAGCTGAGCCTCAGGGGTAATCAGGTAACTGTTAATTAATCATGAGGAAAAGAAGCATGTATTGCTTTGCAACCAGGCTCCAGGGCGAAATGGCTCAGGTTGAGCAACAGGTGGTTGCTGCCTTGGAGGAAAACCGCTTTGAATAGACCAAGAGGAAAAATTGGATTGAGTGCGTTGGCTCTTCTGTTGGTGACTGGTACCACGTTGGCTGCCGGCATGATGATGAACCACAGTATGGCCCGACACCACCAGGGCATGATGATGGGGGTTCCTGAACCTTATAGAGATATGCGAAATCCATTACCCGTATCCTATGCGGTGGTAGCTGAGGGTAAGCAGCTTTATCTGGCCAACTGTGCTACCTGCCACGGAATACAGGGTTATGGCAATGGGCCGGTAGCTGAGCAGCTTTCGCCCCGACCCGCCAATCTCAACCATTTTATGAAGATGCGAATGATGGCTCGGGATAACTATCTCATCTGGACCATCAGTGAAGGCGGCAGGCGATTCAATACTGCCATGCCGGCATTTAAGGAGTCGCTGAGCGAAGATGAACGATGGAAGATCATCCACTTCCTGAGGACTTTATAGTTATTCACCAACAAATGAATCACGAGGGGTCGGAGTCAAACCGTGCAAAGGAATGGTGATAAATGTGATGCATCTGGAGCGGTCTGACTCCGACCCCTTCAACAAACCAAGAGAGGAAAGATAATCATGTACAGTTTTTCAACCCGACTGACGGGAAACATTAACGAGATCGAGACGAAGTTGGTCGATGCCTTGAAAGAAGAGGGATTCGGCATCCTGACCGAGATCGATGTACAGGCTACGCTGAAGAACAAACTGGGTCTGGAAAAGCGACCCTATAAGATTCTCGGCGCCTGCAACCCACCATTGGCAAACCAGGCCATCGACGCCGAGCCCGATATCGGCCTGCTGTTACCCTGCAACGTGGTGATTCGCGAAGAGGAGGACGGATCGATCGTTATTGCCTTCATGGATCCGGAGGCAGTGCTGAATCTGGTTGATCGGGATGACGTGGCCGATCTGGCGAAAGAGGTGCGTTCCCGTCTCCTTCGTGTACGCAAGGCGATGGGGGGTAGTGTTATGGAGTAAATGTTGGGAAGGGGAAAAATACCCTTGACCTGTGTGTAACGCACAGGTTGTAGGCTTAATACAGACAAGTTAGTTACCGATCAGCGGTTGGCAGGAGGATTGAACCCATGCTCACAGTCAACGAACTTGCGTTAGAGAGTGATACACCGGCCCATGTGGTGCGTTACTACCTGCGTATTGGTCTGATTCAGCCTGCCGCGCAGCAGGAGAACGGCTATCGCCTCTTCACGTCTAACGATGCGACTCGGTTGCGGTTTATCCGCATGGCCAAGCACCTTGGCTTTACTTTGAACGAGATCAAACAGATCACCCAGCACGCAGAACTGGGTGAGTCACCTTGTGACGATGTACGGAAGATCATCCAGCATCGTATTCATGAGAACCGTGTCAAGATCGAAGAGATGATGAAACTGCAGGAGCGTATGGAGCAGGCGCTTGAGCAGTGGAATCTCATGCCTGACGGAATACCCGATGGCAATAGTGTCTGTCATCTCATCGAGTCCGTCGAAGGCAGTGAAGGCCACTGTCACACTGAGACCTGAGGAGATAACAATGGGACACCCGGCAAAGAAAATTGAACTCTGGAACGGTGTCGATCCGGTCTGTGGCATGGATGTCAATCCCGAGAGTCCGCACCGTTACATCTATGGCCATATCGAATATGGGTTCTGCAGTGAACACTGCGAGAAGAAGTTTGCGACCGATCCAGCTGCCTATCTGAATGAACAGGGGTCGGAGTCAAACCGCGTAAAGGTGTCAGAAATACATGGTGGTAGTGGGCGGTTTGACTCCGACCCCGATGGTGCGTTTCATCTGCCTGTGGTTGGTGCCGTCTACACCTGTCCCATGCATCCGGAGATCCAGGCGGATCACCCAGGCCCCTGTCCCAAGTGTGGTATGGCGCTGGAGCCACGCACCGTTGAGGTGGAGGAGAAAAATGAAGAGCTGATCGACATGAGTCGTCGCTTCCGGGTAAGCGCGCTGCTGGCCCTGCCACTCTTTCTGCTGGCCATGGTGGCTGATCTTGCCCCCAGCTGGTTGCCGGGTGGTTTGTCGATGAAGATGGTGCAATGGATTGAGTTTTCCCTGGCCACGCCGGTGGTCCTCTGGGGGGGCTGGCCCTTCTTCGTGCGTGGCTGGCAGTCGGTGGTGAGTTGGAATCTCAACATGTTTACACTGATCGGGCTCGGTGTGGCAGTGGCCTGGAGCTACAGCGTCGTTGCGCTACTATTTCCCGGCATCTTTCCGCCCAACATGTTGCATGAGGGTGGAACGGTCCCCGTCTACTTCGAGGCGGCAGCGGTGATCACTGCACTGGTGTTGCTGGGCCAGGTTTTGGAACTGCGCGCCCGCAGCCAAACCAATGCCGCCATCAAGCTGCTGCTGGGGCTGGCCCCCAACACCGCACGTATCGTTCGTGCCGATGACACTGAAGATGATATCCCGCTGGAACAGGTCATGCCCGGTGATATTCTGCGCGTCCGCCCGGGGGAGAAGGTGCCTGTGGACGGCGTGGTCACGGACGGTAGCAGTGCGGTGGATGAGTCGATGGTCACCGGCGAACCGATCCCCGTTGAAAAGGCTGCGGGTGAATCCCTGATCGGGGCAACGGTGAATGGAACTGGCAGCCTGCTGATGCGAGCCGAGAAAGTGGGGAGCGATACTCTGTTGGCGCAGATCGTACGCATGGTCAGCGAGGCCCAGCGCTCCCGGGCGCCGATCCAGAAGCTGGCCGATATCGTCGCCGGCTGGTTCGTCCCGGTGGTGGTGCTGGTGGCGGTGGTCACCCTGATTGTCTGGGGCTTCTTCGGTCCCGAGCCGCGCCTGGCTCATGCCGTCATCAACGCCGTGGCCGTGCTTATCATTGCCTGCCCTTGTGCACTGGGGCTGGCGACACCCATGTCGATCATGGTTGGCACCGGCAAGGGGGCGACCCTGGGCGTGCTGATCAAGAACGCCGAGGCGCTGGAGATCATGGAGAAGGTCGATACCCTGGTGGTGGACAAGACCGGTACCCTGACCGAGGGGAGGCCGCAACTGGTTTCAGTGCAGAGTGGCGAGGGCTTCGGTGAAGATGAGGTGCTGCGTCTCGCTGCCAGTCTGGAGCGGGCCAGTGAACACCCACTGGCGGAGGCCATTGTCCGTGGCGCCGGGGAGAGGGGCATCAGTCTGGCTCCCACTGACCGCTTCGAATCGATCACCGGCCAGGGCGTGCGCGGCAACATTGATGGACGGGCAGTGGCGCTTGGCAACCTCAAACTGCTAGAGACGTTATCAATCGATCCGGGTGAGTTACCCACAGAGGCAGAGTCCGGGCGCGCAAAAGGCCAGACTGTCATGTTCGTGACGATAGATGGCAAGGCCGCCGGCATGATCGGTGTGGCTGATCCCATCAAGGCATCCACGCCACAGGCGATTCGTGATCTGCATGCCGAGGGCGTAAAGGTGGTCATGCTGACGGGTGACAATTACACCACCGCTCAGGCTGTAGCCGACAAGCTTGGTATCGACCGGGTTGAGGCAGAGGTGCTACCGGATCAGAAGGCTGAGATTGTCAGGAGACTCCAGGCGGAGGGTCATACGGTTGCCATGGCGGGTGATGGCATTAATGATGCACCGGCCCTGGCGCAATCCCATGTTGGCATCGCCATGGGTACCGGCACCGATGTGGCGATGGAGAGCGCCGGCGTGACCCTGGTAAAGGGTGACCTGCGCGGCATCGTGCGGGCCAGACGCCTGAGCCGGGCGACCATGCGCAACATCCGCCAGAACCTCTTCTTTGCCTTTATCTACAACTCTCTCGGTGTGCCGGTGGCGGCCGGTGTGTTGTATCCCCTGTTCGGTCTGCTGCTCTCACCGATTATCGCGGCGGCGGCCATGAGCTTCAGTTCGGTGTCTGTGATTACCAATGCACTCAGGCTCAAACGTGTAGAGATTTAACCAGGAGGCTCATCATGATGGGAAACGGCTTTGGTATGGGTTTCGGTGGTGGTTTTATGTGGTTGTTCTGGATCCTTTTGATCGTTGCGATTGTGTGGGCTGTAAAGGCGGCAGGGGGAAGTAGAGAAGATCCACCTGAAAAGCAGCAGTCTGCACTCGATATCCTGAAAGAGCGCTACGCAAGGGGTGAGATAGATCAAGCGGAGTTCGAGCAGAAGCGGAAGGATTTGGGTAGTTGAACAGAGACTGGAGTCAGTGATGAAAATGCAAGATCCCTTGAAACCTGTAGGCACCTGGGAAGTCAGGCACAGGATTAAAATACCGGCGCTGGTGCATGCTGCCGATGCGATGGCAGTGGAACGTGCAGTCAGTGCTCTGCCGGGAGTTTGTAAAGTGGCCACGGATGTGGAAAAACATCAGGTTATTGTGCGTTACGATGCCACTCAATCGGCCTACCAGGTGATTGTCGATGCGTTGGAAAGCACAGGCTTTCCGCCATTGGATAACTGGTGGGGCCGGTTCAAGGGTAACTGGTTTCAATTTTCCGATACCAATGCCAGAGACAATGCAAGTGCGCCACCTCCTGCCTGTTGTAATAAGCCACCCAAGTAGAAGGGTAGGTGATGTTTCTCTGTTTGCATCTGTCACGAAAGATGGCCGGATAAGCGCCATGGTTCGACGAATCCTTTTGCTTGGTATTTTCGTGCTGGTTCTTGTGACTGCCTACTATCTGCTAAAGGAGATGGGGATAGTGGCTATCATCATGGATGTTGATCGATTGAGGGCCTGGGTTTCAGCACAGGGATACTGGGGGCCAGTTATGCTTATCGGGCTGATGGCGATAGCCATTATTGTCACCCCCATTCCCAGTGCACCGATTGCCCTGGCGGCTGGTGCAGCCTTTGGTCATACCTGGGGTACTGTCTACGTGGTAGCTGGTGCCGCTGCTGGAGCAATGGGCGCTTTCTGGATCGCCCGGCTGTTGGGCTATGAGCTGATGGTCCGGTTTTTCGGCAATCGCCTGAGATTGGGCTGGCTGGGCTCGCAGAATTTCCTCATGGGTATGGTCTTGGTCTCTCGGCTCATACCGTTTCTCTCCTTTGATTTGGTGAGCTACGGTGCCGGCCTGACATCTATCAAGACTTGGCGTTTTGCATTTGCGACTCTGGCAGGTCTGATTCCCATGAGTTTTCTGCTGGCTCACTTCGGTGGTGAGTTGACAACCTCGAGCCTGGAGCAGGCGCTCGATACCGTGCTGATACTGGGTGGGCTGACATTGGTGCCTCTCATCGTCGCAATGCTGGTGAAATGGCATAGGCGTCGAGAGACAGATCGTATCAATCTGCCGGATAAGTCGACCGCGAGTCGATAGGGATGGAATAGACTTGTGACTGGCCATGATATCTGATCAAATCCAGCACTCAGCGGCGGAACCATTCGTTGCCCGCAGTGTCTTTAACTGAACATATGAAAACCTTGGGAAGTAAGAAGCCTTAAGATGTCATCTATCCGCGACAACAGTCTGCGATTGACCACCTGGATGCTGGTGGTGGTATTGCTGTTGTCCTGGGGGCAGGGTGCCTTGGCGGCTTTCGGGCAGCACTCCATGCCGATGGGAGAGGACTCCCATAAGGTCATGAGTGATGATCAGCATTGTCAGATGCCCAAGATGGCGGACACTCTATGTCGCTGTGACACCGGCCATCTCAATCTGCAGCAGGTGCTGCCGCAGCGCGATTCCAATCTCCTGACCTTCGAACGCATCGATCAGCCGGTTCTGGTCTCCAAAGATCTGGCGGACCTGCGCCCGGTAAGGGGGCCACCCCGCGATGAGATTCTGTTCTCCTTCACGGCCCCACCCGTTCCAGTACCCCCGCGCCTGAGTTTCTGCTGCCTGCGTATCTGATACCTCCTGTTGTCTGACGATCGTTTCAGCAGGCAGCATCCCGTTCTCCACCCCCTGATGTTTTAGCGTCCGCCAGGACGACTCGAATTTGCTTGGGGTGAGGAAACCCCTGCTGCCAATCCCGAATCAAACAGCAGGTTTCCATCAATGTTCTCTTTTTCGCAACGCGGGGTGCGTGCCGCCCTTCTCTTTGTGTGCGGTATGGTCTGGCAGAACAGCCAGGCGGCCGGTACTTTGTCGATCGACCAGGCGGTGAGCCTGGCGTTACAAGGTAATCCGGGTCTCGCTGAGATAGAGGCCAGGGCAGAGGCTGCTGCCCAGCGGCCGAGTCAGGTTGGCGCCTTGGCCGATCCTGTGTTGTCCTTCAATGCCGCCAATCTTCCCCTGGACAGTTTTGATCTGACCCAGGAAGCCATGACCCAATTTCAGGTCGGCATCAGCCAGAAACTGCCCTGGTCCGGCAAGCTTGAACTGCGTGCCGAGGCGGCACGCTTGGCGGCCTTGGGCAAGCAGGATAAAGCCCGCGAGGCGCGGCTGATGCTGGTCCGCGATGTGAGGCGCAGCTGGTGGAACCTCTTCTACCTGGATCGCGCCTTGGCCACGGTAGAGGACAATCAGTCGCGGTTGCGCTCTTTCGTCCAGGTGGTGCAGGTCAAATACCGGGTGGGGGAGGGACTGCAGCAGGATGTGCTGCTGGCACAGGTGGAGCTTTCAGGCCAGCTGGAACGGGCGGTACGCCTGCGGGGCATGCGCCGCAGTGAGGCAGCCCGCCTGCAAGCCCTGATGGCCCATCCAGGCGGCTCATCAGTGGAGCTGGAGCCAATAGATCCCCCTGAGCTGGCGGATCTGGAGAGTACAGATGCGTGGCTGCAGCAGGCCCTGGTTGAGCGTCCCCTGCTGAGTATGAAGCAACATTCGCTGGATGCCTCAGATCGTCGTCTGGAGCTGGCGCGTAGGGGGAGCTATCCCGATTTCACCCTCAAGGGGGCCTACGGCCTGCGCGGTGGAAACAATCCGGACGGCTCATCCCGCAGCGATTTTCTCTCCATCGGTGTCAGCCTCAACCTGCCGATCTATCAGGGCGATAAGCAGGACCGGGAGGTGGATCAACGCAACAGCGAACGGATGGAGGCCCGCTACGCTCTGGATGATGCCCGGCATGAGATTCGCGAACAGGTGGAGCGGGCGCTGGCGGACTATGAACAGGGCCTGGAGCAGGCCCGTCTGCTGCTCAAAGGAATCATCCCCCAGACCGAACAGGCGGTGGCCTCCATGCTTGCCGGTTATCAGGTGGACAAGGTGGATTTCCTCACCCTGGTTCGCACCCAGATCAAATTGAACAATTTTCGTATCGCCTACTGGAAGGCTCTGAGCCAGGCCAAACAGGCGGAGGCGCGTTTGCTGGCTGCGGTCGGTGGGGAAAAATCATGAATAAATACCTGATAGGTTTTACCGTCGCACTACTGGTTGGCATTGGTGCAGGTGTTTGGCTGAGTGGTTACCAGCCGCAGATACCCTGGACAGTGCCTGGAGTGGAGACTGCGGTTGCCGCGCCGGTCAAGGCGGAGGGGAAGAAGCCTCTCTTCTGGCGTAACCCCATGAATCCTGCCATCACCTCGCCGGTCTTTACCCAGGATGAGATGGGCATGGACTACCTGCCGGTCTATGCCGATGAGTCCAAAGCTGCGCCAAAGGAGCGCAAGGTGCTCTTCTGGCGCAATCCCATGAACCCCGCCATCACTTCGCCTGTCTTCACCAAGGATGAGATGGGTATGGACTACCTGCCGGTCTATGCCGATGACGGCGGGGCAGCGGATGAACCGACCGGCACGGTGAAGATCGACCCGGTGACGGTACAGAATATCGGTGTGCGCACCGTCAAGGCCAAACGTCGAGCCTTTTCGCGCTCGGTGCGGGCGCTGGGCCGGGTGATTGCCGATGAGACCCGCATCACCCGTTTGCACCCCAAGACCGAGGGTTGGATCGAGAAACTCTTCATCAACAAGACAGGGGAGCCGGTCAGGAAGGACGACATCCTCTTCTCCATCTACTCTCCAAAGCTGGTCAGCAGTCAGCATGAGTATCTGCTGGCGCTGCGCAATCTGAAGACATTGGGTGAGAGTGAGTATCCCGATATCCGCGATGGTGCCCGTCAGATGGCGGAGATCTCCCGTGAGCGGCTACAGCTGCTGGATGTGCCGGAACACCAGATTCGGGAGTTGGAACAGAGCGGTAAGACGTTCAAGGCACTGCACGTCCACTCCCCCTTCAACGGTATCGTGATGAAGCTGAATGTGAGCGAGGGGGAGTATGTGACTCCCAAGAGTGAACTCTACCGTCTTGCCGACCTCACCAAGGTATGGGTGCAGGTCGATGTCTATGAACATGAGTTGCCCTGGGTGCGTATTGGCGATAAGGCGCAGCTGACTCTGAAGAGTATGCCGGGCCGGACCTTCGAGGGTAGGGTCTCCTATATCTATCCCTATGCGGAGGCGCGGACCCGGACCATCAAGGTACGTCTGGAGCTGGATAACCCGCAACTGGCCCTGAAGCCGGATATGTTCGCCGACGTGACCCTCAATACCGGACTGCAGAAGGATGCGGTGGTGGTGCCGGACTCAGCGATTGTGCGTTCCGGTGAACGGGAGCAGGTCTTCGTGGTGCGCGCACCGGGCAAATTCGAGCCACGGACGGTGACCCTGGGTCAGAATAGCGAGGGTTGGGTGCAGGTGCTCGATGGAGTGAACGCCGGTGAAGAGGTGGTGGCCTCTGCTCTGTTTCTGATCGATTCCGAGTCCAAGCTGCGTGAGGCCACTGCCAAGATGCTGGAGGCTGCCAAAGCCGATCAGCCTGTCGATGGAGCGGGCATGGATATGCAGGGGATGTCCATGGACGCACCTGACATGTCGATGGATGCGATGCGCCTCGATAGCAGCGATTCCGGTGGGATGGATATGAGTGGCTTTACCCTGGATGAAGGGAGCAAGCCATGATCGAGTGGATCATCAACGGTTCCCTGCGCAACCGTTTCCTGATCATCATCAGTAGCCTGCTGTTGTTGGCGGCGGGTATCTGGGCAGTGAAACAGACCCCGCTGGATGCCATCCCGGATCTGTCCGACGTGCAGGTGATCGTCTTTACCGAGTTTCCGGGCCAGGCCCCCAAGGTGGTGGAGGAGCAGGTCACCTATCCGCTGACTAGCGCCATGCTCTCGGTGCCCTACGCCAAGACGGTGCGGGGCTACTCCTTCTTCGGCCTCTCCTTCGTCTACATCATCTTCGAGGATGGGACCGACCTCTACTGGGCCCGCTCCCGGGTGCTGGAGCAGCTCAACTACGTCACCAGCCGGCTGCCTGATGGGATCAACCCCACTCTGGGACCGGATGCCACCGGAGTCGGCTGGGTCTACGAATACGCCTTGGTGGACCGCAGCGGCAACCAGGACCTCTCCCAGCTGCGCTCGATCCAGGACTGGTATCTGCGTTACCCCCTGCAGACGGTGCCCGGCGTTGCCGAGGTGGCCAGTATCGGTGGTTTCGTCAAGCAGTACCAGGTGGAAGTGGACCCCAACGCCATGGCCGCCTACGGCATCACCCTGGATAAGGTGAAACACGCCATCAAACGCTCCAACAACGATGTAGGCGGGCGGTTGGTGGAGCTGACCGAGACCGAGTACATGGTGCGGGCCCGTGGCTACATCAAGGACCTCGACGACCTGCGGGAGATCCCGGTGGCGGTGGATGGCCGGGGTACCCCGGTGCGCCTGCGGGATATCGCCCAGGTGCAGTTGGGACCGGAGCTGCGGCGTGGCCTGGGTGAGTTGAGCGGCGAGGGTGAGACCGTCGGCGGTGTGGTGGTGATGCGCTTTGGTGAAAACGCCCTGACCACGATTCAGAAGGTAAAAGAGAAGTTGGAGGCGTTGAAGGCGGGGTTGCCGGAAGGGGTGGAGATCGTGCCGGTCTATGACCGCTCCGATCTGATCCAGCGGGCGGTAGACAACCTGCAGCACAAGCTGCTGGAGGAATCGATTGTGGTCTCCCTGGTCTGCATCATCTTTCTGTTGCACGCTCGCTCCGCGCTGGTGGCGATCCTTACCCTGCCGGTGGGTATCCTGATGGCCTTCATAGTGATGCAGGCCCAGGGCATCAATGCCAACATCATGTCTCTCGGTGGTATCGCCATTGCCATCGGCGCGATGGTGGACGGTGCCATCGTGATGATCGAAAACGCCCACAAACATCTGGAACAGATGGCTCACCGGCTCGGCCGCAAGCTGAGTGACCGGGAACGCTGGCAGGCCATTGGCAACTCCGCCCGGGAGGTGGGACCGGCGCTCTTCTTCTCGTTGCTGATCATCACTGTCTCCTTCCTGCCGGTCTTTACCCTGCAGGCCCAGGAGGGACGGCTGTTCAGTCCCCTGGCCTTCACCAAGACCTACGCCATGGCCGCCTCGGCGATCCTGGCGGTGACCCTGGTGCCGGTGCTGATGGGTTTTTTCATCCGCGGCAAGATCATTTGTGAGGCGAAAAATCCCATCAACCGGCTGCTCCACCTACTGCATCGGCCGTTGCTGTCCCTCGCGATTCGAGTGCGTTGGCTGACCCTTGCGGGTGCAGTGGTGTTGCTGGGTTTCACTCTGCAGCCGTTGCAGCAACTCGGCAGTGAGTTCATGCCGCCACTGGATGAAGGGGACATCCTCTACATGCCCACCACCTATCCCGGTATCTCCATCACCAAGGCCAAAGAGCTGTTGCAGCAGACCGACAAGATCATCCACACCTTCCCGGAGGTGGCGTCGGTCTACGGCAAGGTGGGACGGGCCGAGACCGCCACCGACCCGGCGCCCCTGGCGATGCTGGAGACCACGATTCGGCTGAAGCCGCGACAAGAGTGGCCCGATCCCGCCAAGACCACCAAAGAACTGATGAACGAGATGGATGGGGCGATCAAGTTTCCGGGACTGGCCAACAGCTGGACCATGCCGATAAAGACCCGTATCGACATGCTCTCCACCGGCATCAAGACCCCGATTGGGATCAAGGTCAGTGGGCCGGATCTCGGGGTGCTGGAGTCCCTCTCGAAAGAGATCGAGCGGGTTATGAAGACGGTGCCCGATACGGTCTCCGCCTTTGGTGACAGGGCAGTTGGGGGTTACTACCTCGACTTCGACATCGACCGCAAAGAGTCGGCCCGCTACGGACTCACTGTGGGTGATGTGCAGGATGTGATCCAGTCCGCCATCGGTGGCATGAACGTCTCCCGCACGGTGGAGGGGCTGGAGCGCTATCCGATCAACGTGCGTTACCCGAGAGAGCTGCGTGATGATCCGGCGCGGCTCAAGCGGGTGCTGATTCCCACTCCCGGCGGTGAATCCATTCCCCTGGCCCTGGTAGCCGAGATCCATCTGCGTCGGGGGCCGCCGGTAATCAAGAGTGAGGATGCCCGGCCCAACGCCTGGATCTATGTCGATATAAGCACCTCGGATATTGGCGGGTATGTGGCTGTGGCTAAGAAGACTGTGAGTGAGCAGGTGAAGATTCCGCCGGGTTATGCCCTGGTCTGGTCAGGACAGTTCGAGTATATGGAGCGGGCTGAGGAGCGGTTGCGCATTGTGGTGCCCGCGACCCTGTTGATCATCTTCCTGCTGCTCTTCTTCAACTTCGGCAACCTCAGCTCGCCGCTGGTGGTGATGCTCTCCATCCCCTTCGGCCTGATCGGCGGCATCTGGCTGGTCTACTGGTACGGCTTCAACCTGTCGGTGGCGGTGGTGGTGGGTTTCATCGCCCTGGCCGGGGTGGCAGCGGAGATTGGTGTGCTGGTGCTGACATTTATCGATCAGGCCGTGGCGGAGGCGCGCCACCAGAGAACCATTCACGGCGAGGCTGGCTGCCTGACCAAAACCGAACTGATGGACGCGGTGCTTCAGGGTACGGCGGAGCGGGTGCGTCCCATCGCCATGACCGCCACCGCCATCATCGCCGGCCTGTTGCCGATCCTCTGGAGCACCGGCACCGGTTCCGAGGTGATGCAGCGTATAGCCGCCCCGATGGTGGGGGGCATGGTGAGCGTCACCGTGCTTTGCATGCTGGTGCTGCCGGTGATCTATGGCCTGGTACTGCAGTTCAAGGAACGGTTCTACTCCAGCGGAACCGTCGAGGAAGCGGAGGAGCTACTGAAAAACAGCGAAGCCTGATTCTTTTTGTGCCAGGGGTCGGTCGGTGAATGCTCCGGGCCAAACCGACACTTCCGCCATCCCTGGCGGTCGGAGTCAAACCGCGCAAACAATGGCGGAAAAATGACGTGGTTGGGGCGGTTTGACTCCGACCCCTTCAATCAATTTTTTTACCAACCTTAAACGAGTGGAGATACAACATGAAAACAGTCCTGAAGAGCCTGACTTTTGCCATCCTCAGCAGCATTGCTGCAGTTGGCTATGCCGAAATGGGCCACACCATGGATCACAGCAGCCATGATGCTATGGCTTCCCAGCCAAAGATGTTCCTGGAGAAGACCCAGATCGACGGCTACACCGTCAGCTTCCATGTGATGCAGGCCAAAGAGGGTATGCAGCATGGCGGTAGTCACAACCTGATGGTCAAAGTGGAGAAGGGTGGGCAGACGCTGAATGACATCACCGCCAACTCCAAGGTCGCCAGTCCCGACGGCAAGGAGAGCAGCAAGATGCTGATGAAGATGGGGGATTGGTATATGGCCGGTTACGACCTGGCGTCAGCGGGAAAATATCAGTTGATGGTGCTGTTCAAGACAGCTGACGGACAGAAGCACTTTGGTGGGATTCACTATATGCCTTAGGGTTCGAAGGGGGCAGACTCGATTAGGGTTCACCCAGTAACTATTCAGCTGTCTTGCGAAAGTGCGGAAAACACGGAGTTGTAGGTGTGCTGAGCGTAGCGAAACGCATCTGTCGCGATTGATGCGGTTCGTTTTACTCACCACATCCTACACGTTACCTCACTGTTCGCCATGTGCCGAATAGGTACACCTACCTTTTCCTTGTCTGCAAATCCACAACCAGAACCTGGCGAGATCAAAATAATCATGAGGATAGAAACAATGAAGACTAACGAATCAGCTAGACGATTTCTGGCCATGTTTCTGGTCGGATGTACAATGGGCGCTATTACGATCAGTTCTGCTGTCCGCGCGGATTCCGACGGGTTGATGGCAGACAGAGTGATCATTGCAGAAGAGGTCAGAAAAGAGTTGCGACGGTTGATCGATGAAGAGGGCTTCATGGATCGGATCATAGAGCAGGGCATCGAATCCTATATCGAGAAGAAGCGTGTAGCGGCGGCAGAAGGCAATCGTCGCAAAAGCGCGGAGCATGCAAGAAATCTTCGTCCGGTTTCACCGCAACGGGATCATATCTACGGCGATCCCGATGCGCCGGTCAGTTTGGTTGAGTACTCGGATTTCGAATGTCCGTTCTGTAAGCGGTATCACCCGAACGTAAAAAAGCTGATCGAACAGAATGCGGGCAAGGTTAACTGGGTTTACCGGCATTTTCCTCTTGAGTTTCACAACCCTGGTGCACAGAAGGAGGCCGAGGCTACAGAGTGTGCAGCGGAACTGGGAGGAAACGACGCCTTTTGGCGCTACTCCGATCTGATCTATCAACGCACAACTTCCAACGGCAAGGGATTCCCAATTGATCGTCTGGTACCACTGGCTGAGGAGATCGGTCTGGATGGCAAAATATTCAGGGGTTGCCTCGATAGTGGAAGGATGACCACCCGAGTCAGAGAAGATTACCAGGATGGTGTTAATGCAGGGATCTCCGGTACGCCTGGAACAATCTTTCTCAATCATATTAGTGGTGATGTTCTTGCTACTGCCGGCGCTTTGCCTGTTTCCCGCTTGCAGGTTGCAGTAGACCGTTTGTTGTCAGAGCAGGCAACGAAAAAGCAGTAGCCGATCATCATCACATCCTACATGCGCCGCATTATGAGATTTAATGTATGAAGTTGCAGTTAGATCTGCTCTTTACACCCTCCGGGTATAAGTTTCGTTTGAGCAGGCAAGCTGCTCTACTCAGCTTTATCCTTCCACTGGTTCTTGTCGCCTGTGAGGGTCTGGATCCCGAAGAACGTCGCAAAGCCATGCATCTGCCGCCTGTTGGTTTCAAAGGTAATGTGCAACAGGGGCAGGTGCTGTTCAACCAATATTGTGTCACATGTCATGGACAGAGTGGACGGGGAACACAACAAGGTTCACCGCTGGTTCATCAAATCTATCAACCGGCCCACCATGCAAAGCTGGCGTTTCATTTTGCTGTGAGAGATGGGGTTAGATCACACCACTGGAACTTTGGGGATATGAAGCCTCTGCCGGATGTCAGCCCGGAGGCAGCTGAACATATCATCGCCTACGTCCGCCATGAACAACGCAAGGCGGGGATAAAATGATTACACCCTCCGGGTATAAGTTTCGTTTGAGCGGGCAAGCTGCTCAACTCAGCTTTATTGGAAATAGATGAGAAATAAAATGATAGCTAACAAAATCGGTTTTACATTGCTTATTACAATGGCACTTGCACTGTCTATGCCCATTGCTCAGGCTGAAATGCTCTCCCTGGAAACACTGCCCAAAACAAAGGGGATCGCCTGGCATGCCGGAACGCCCCCTCAGCTCCATGTAGCAACGGATAAGGGCCTGTATGTCAGTCGTGACAAAGGCCTGGGCTGGAATCTCTCCTACCCGTTCAGACTGCCTGCAACCATGATCAGTGCAACGACTGAAAACACACTCTATGCATTTGTCGTCGGAAAAGGATTGCTTCGCATGCGCGGTACCGAGTCTATGTGGACACCGGTCAATAACAAGTTTGGTGCACAAGTATTGACACAGCTATCGGTAACCGCAGATGAACCGAGCAGGCTCGTCGGCCTCAATCAATATGGCAAAATCATTGCCTCGAGTGACGGGGGAGTCAACTGGCATCGCGCTGGTGGTGGAAATAAACCACTGACCAAATCTGGCAGGCAAGGACAAAAACTCACTTGATTAGCACGAATGTTCAGCAAGCCGCAGCCATGTCTCGGGACGTGGTGAAGTCGTTGCAGCAGCCCGAAGCAAAC
>JAMJIN010000101.1:0-14898 GCA_036784775.1 Chromatiales bacterium
CCATGGCGGTCTCCTCATTTGGCTTCAGGTTCAGTATGCGCCACCCACTGACTCAATAGCTGAGCCTCAGGGGTAATCAGGTACCGTTATACTGGCATCGGCACTACTTGTCGGCGCACTTTTCACTTCACCCGCTTTTTCCGCATCATCCAAGGCGTATGAAGGAAATAAACTGTTCAACACGACCTGTTTTCTTTGCCACGGAAAAAGCGGCAAAGGGGATGGCCCACTGGCGGGAAAACTGGACACGCCTGTCACGGATCTTACCAACGGCGGCCACGTCTCCCAAATGACGGATAGGGAGTTATTCCGAATCATTCAGGGAACCATGGCCCACGGAACGGTCAACAAGAGTATGCCAAGATGGGGTTTGGCTATATCCGAACCGCAGATACACTCTCTGGTTGCCTACATTCGATTTCTTCACCGGTCAAAACACCCGCTTGTCGGGGATCCGGAGCTTGGGAAGAATGCATATGAAAAAAATTGCGCAACCTGCCATGGGAGCGGCGGCAAAGGGGATGGCGCTTTGACCAATGTCATTACAATGACGCCGGCAGATCACACTGATGGGGTTACGATGAACCAAATCAGTAATGAACAGATGCGCAAAACCATCGCCATTGGAAGCACTGGAAAGGGTTTGATGCCTGGCTGGGAAGGCTTGTTATCTGATGCAGAGATTGACGGGCTCGTCAGTTACATCAGGCTGCTATCCAACCATTAACATCCAACGCTAGGACACATTGGCACGTCCCGTTTACCAAACCGGTAAGCGGGACGTTTTTTCTATTGCTCTCACAGTTCATTCAGAATGCGATTACGGATTGTTTGATACTCTTTCTCGGAAACAAGCCCTTCCTCATACAGGTCGTTCAGGCGTATAAGACGCTCTTTACTTGTCTTCGGCGCAACCTGCTCTACAGCTTGCGCGGCTTGGGGCTGGGACGCCTTGGCTGCCTCTGGCGAGACTTCTTTTTCCACTGGAGTTGCAACCGGCGCAGCAGCAGCGGCAGAAACAGCGCCTTTTGACTCGCCGCACTTTAACTTGGCATCAATCCCACGACTGAGAACCCGTCCGCTTACACGCTGGGAGAGCGGCTCGCATCCATCCATTTTCAGTTGAATGGTTCCGTAGAGTTCTATCTTTTCCGGATCGTAGACCACCGGAAACACATCCTGCTGCTTCACATCGACCGGCGTATTCCCCATCGATTTACCCATGACATAAACCGCTGCCCCAGAAGGCTCGGAACGAACCGGTATCGTGTCAGTATTCGAAATAATCAGTGAACTACCGCACCCCTGCAACAGCAGTGCTGAGAAAAGAATAGAGTATTTTTTGAACATATCACTGACCCCTCGCCGTTATTCTTGTGTCCTGCATGGATTAGTCAGGGCAGGCTATCATTCGCCCTCATAACCGATTTGTACCAGTTCCCGGTGAAAAAATCGACGATTGCCTCCCACCTCGCGTGACATAGATCATACCAACATCCCGTATCTTTGGGGACGATATATGGGAACCCCTTGAACCCGTTTTTTCGAACTTAACGGGGAGAATGAGAACTCTCTACCCGGCTGAGATGACGTAATCGCTTTTTTCAAAACAACTTTAGAACGCATCCACCCTGGAAGTGGTTTTCCATGACAAGAACTCTCCGGCTCACTCTCTTGTTACTGCTCGGCACCCTGCACGCCAGCCCCGCCTATTGCCTGCCATCCCTGCAGCTTTTTATCGACCTGACACCTCTCGGCACCACCCTGCGACCGCCCGCAGGCACCTATAGCGGCCCTATCGTC
Source organism: Chromatiales bacterium (assembly GCA_036784775.1). Classification (GTDB taxonomy): domain Bacteria; phylum Pseudomonadota; class Gammaproteobacteria; order Chromatiales; family Chromatiaceae; genus QGON01. Next base: position 1,804 of record JAMJIN010000101.1, read on the forward strand.
ATTTCACGCCAGATTACCCTCGACGGTCAGGGAGAGGTCACCATCGATGGAGGCGGCAAGGGCACAGTCCTCACCGTAAAGGCCGATAACACGGTTATCCGAGGCCTGCATCTCACCAACTCAGGGGAGTCCCACAATACCCTCGATGCGGGCCTGCAGTTAAAAGCAAATAATGTGTTATTCGAAAATAATGCCCTCGACAACGTACTGTTCGGCATCAACATCCATCAGGGAAACGATAACACCATTCGAGGCAACCGAATCTCCTCCAAACCTGTCGTGTCCAGCCTGCGCGGCGAAGGGATAAGGTTATGGTACAGCCGCAACAACCATATTGAAGGGAACGAGATTATCGGTGTACGCGACCTGCTCCTGACCAACTCCCCAGATAATCACATCATCGGCAACAGACTACAGAACAATCGCATAAGCATGGAGTTCATCTTCTCACCAGGGAATGAGATACGGGACAACCATATCGGCAACAACGACACCGGCATCGTCGCCATCTATTCAGATGAACTGGACATTCGGGACAACCGCATCGAACACATACGCAACACCGGCAGCTCAGCACTTGCCATCAAGGAGAGCTCCCAGGTCACCATCGCCAACAATGAGATCGTGCATAATGCAGTGGGACTGACAGCAAACTCTCCTATTCACCCTGAAAACATCCTCTATCTGCACGGCAATCACTTCACCTACAACAATATCGCCATCTATTTTTATGGCGTGAAGGGCGGCCACGTCATACATAACAATCATTTTGACAATAACCTGACGTCCGTTGCGGTTAGCGCTCCAATCAGTGCCCGTTATAACGACTGGCGCAACAACCATTGGGATAACTATGAAGGTTTCGATCTGGATGGGAACAACATTGGAGATCTGCCCCATGACATCTATCTCTACGCCGATCGTATCTGGATGGATCGGCCTACAACGCAGTTTTTTCGCAGCACACCCACTATGGAGTTCATCGATTTCATAGAACGCCTCGCCCCCTTCTCCGATCCCGAACTGATTCTCAGCGACCCGGCCCCCCGCACACAGTGACATGTGCGGCCACCATGCCGGGGTTATACTGTGCGTATCTATCCGGACAAGCATTAAAGGCGTTTCATGCAACACAAGGACCAGCCAGATCAAAAACTCTGCATCGCATGCAAGGAACCGATCCATGAAAACGCCTCTCTCTGTCCCCACTGCGGCACCCCGCAGCACCAGAGCAAATGGCACTATTTCACTCTCTCCCTGAAGTGGATCGGTGGCTTTACCGCCATCCTCTCGCTGGTGATCGTTGCCAACCAGACTCAGGAACTTCTCGGCCAGTGGAAAAATACCCAGGAGACCGTCAATGAGCGGGTGGAGGGGGCGAAACTGCAGCGGGAGATCGGTGACTTAAACGGCGCATTCCAGCAGTTGAAGCAGGCGCTTGAACTCGATCCTTCATCCAGCGAAGCGCGCAAGTTTGAAGTTAAGCTGGCGATGGAGCAGTTGCGCAGAATCATGGTGATCGACGTGCGTCACTCCAATCACGATCAATACCGGTCCATACAGGAGAACCAACTCGGCCTGGTGCTCTACCGTGGGGCCGTCTCCGCCGCGGACGAAGAGCGGGCAACCATCATGGCCCATCTCGGCTGGCTCGATATACTCAGACATCGCAATGGCATCGAAGGCCTGAATATCGACCTCCATTTCAGCAAGGCGCTGAAACTGGATCCAAACAACCTCTACGCGAACGTCATGTGGGGGAGTTGGATCCCCAACCGATATAATCCGAGCAAAGATACAGAGGACAAAGTAGCGCTCTCACGAAAACACTTCGCCAGAGCTTTGCAGCATAAAGAAAAGCGTCGCTATGTACGCAGGCTCCAGAGACAGGCCTATGGAGACCATCCGTTGGAGCTGTTACGCATCGGCTATGAGATGTACAGATCTGGTGAGCTTCCCGCGCTCCAGCCCTATCCCACCCGCCCCTTCGTTGACTTGATCTCCCAAGCCCACCAGCGACAGCGCAGTTGGGATGCACTCACCCAGCAGTTTTCACTGGAGGAACTGCTCGCACTCACCGCGTGGCTGCTGGTGGAATATCCCGACCTGGAGAGTGAAAGCGGCGTCTATGCCAGCCAGCAGCAAAAAGAGGCTCTCTACTACGCCAAAGGCAAGATCCTTGTCGAAATGGGGAAGGATAAAAATGCACTGGATGCCTTCCTGAAATCCCAGAGCCTATTCATCGAACGGATCAAATTCACCAGCTCCCGCCATGCGGAGAAGGAGCTGCAGAACCTCATCAATCCCCAACTCGAGGCGCTGGCGAAGAGACTGGACATCCCCCTGAAACCCGCCCTGATCTCCTACGGGGGATATGCAAACGGCAGTGCCATGACCGCCGGCCTGAAAAATGGCGACTTGATCCTTTTCTTTGACGGAGTCCCTCTGCACGCGCAATCACAACTCCCCGGAAGAGGCAGCGACCCGAAAACCGCTTCGATCGAGGCATTGCGATCAGGCAAGCTGCTGACGATCGAATTTCAGGCCAATCGCCACGGCATCAACACCCGGCAGATCCTCGTGCCTGCAGCGCTATGGGATAGGAAGACGACCGAGATGCAACGACAGCAGTTGCACCAAACCTGGATCAACCCTCATGAGACTATTTCCCCTGACGCAGGATGAGGGTTTTGCCTTTCTGCACCAGTTCAAGATGTTTTAGAAAACTCATTCCCAACAGCACTTCATCACCGCCCATACCGGGCATGATGGTGGCACGCACATCCTGTCGGATTATGGAACCAAGCTGCACCTGATCCAGCCGCGTCAACCAGGTTTTGACCCGACCGTTTGCGGTCAAACTGATCGACTGGGCGCCACGCTTGAGAGCGAGTCGCTCTGCCAGCGAGGCGGGCACCGCGACATTGGTCGCACCAGTATCAAGCAGGAAAATCACGGGGGTACCGTTGATGGAACCGGGGGCGACATAGTGTCCGGCCCGGTTGCGCAACAGGACGATCTCTTTGGGGCCGGCCTCCGTTGAAGTGTTCACCAGGTCCCGGTTTGGATTGTACTGCTGCTCCAGCAGATTGGAGAAGAACATAGCCAACAAGCCAAGCAGCAGTGCCCAGGCAGCAAAGATCATCCAGCGGCCCATCTTTTCACCTGGACGCTTTGTGCCTCTACCCGGTTGCAGTGATGGTCTTTTCATTTACAGTTACGCCCTCTAAGAACACGATGCCGGATGTGGTGAGCTTGCGAACCGCATCGGCCGCTAATGATGCGGTTCATTCTTCACCACATCCTACAAGTTCCTTCAGGCACAAAAAAGCCGGAGCCGAACCCGGCTCCGGCCCTTTTATTCCCAGCTCAATCAGCCACGATAACCGGGGTTCTGGCCTCTACTCCGCTTCTGCTGCGAGAAGTGCTGCCGATAGTAGGCGAGGGCGCTGGTGCCGTTGGCGGAGACATCAAACACCTTCCAGCCATCGTCTGCATGATAGAAACGGAAGTCTATCTTCGCCGGATAACCGCCGGAATTGAGGATACCGACGCTCACCTTCACCTCGTTTCGCCCCGCACGGCGGGGACGATAGAAGCGCACATCCTGGTCTTTGTAGCTGCTGAGACGTTTGGTCAGCGTGCCCAGCAGCATCTCTTTCACTTGCTGGCTCATAGCCTGACGCTGGCCCCCATTCATGTTGCGGTAGGCCGCTCCGGCCGCCCACTGCGCCATATAGTCAAAATCGAAATAGGGCGCGATCACTGTCTCGAGAAACGCCGTGATCTGCATGGGGTTGCGCTGTTCCTTGGTGCGCAGAAACTTCAACAACTGGGTCAAACCCTCGCGCACGATCGTATCGGGAGCGACTTCCTGCTGTTGTTGGGATTGGGAGTGCGGATAACCGTAACCCGGCATGGCGTGTGCCTGCGCTGCGGCGAAAAGCATCAAGGCGCATACTGCAACCAGTCTTAACTTCATAATATCCTCCAGTGGTCAAAATAACTTCGTCCCTCTTCGCGGCCGTTGTTTGTGCTCTTTCAAGGGTGTGCAGGGAGGTTGCCTATGCCCTTGAAAAAAATCAAGCTGTATCAGCTCGTTATTCTTTTATAAATATCTGAAACTTTGAGAGGGAGTTTCTCCACATCCTTCACAACTGCGTAGTTTGCCGCACCATACATATGGGGCAGATAGTCCTGCCCCTCTTCATCGATGGTAATGCAGAAGGCGTGGATCCCGTCACGATGGGCTTCGTAGAGGGCCTGCCGCGTATCCTCAACGCCGTACTCGCCGCGATACTGGTCAGGATAGTCCTCCGGTTTTCCATCGGACAGGGTTATCAGCAGTTTGGTGCGCGCCTCAACCTCTCTCAGCAATTGGCTGAGGTGGCGGATCGCCGCCCCCATGCGGGTGTAGTCCCCCGCCTCGATACCGCTGATCCTCGCCTTTACCTCATCGTCGTAGGGTTCGTCGAAGGTCTTGATACGGTAGATTTCACAGCGTTTGCGGCTCGACCCTGTGAAACCATAGATGGCATAGCGGTCACCCAGGGTCTCGAGGGACTCCGCCATCAACACCAGCGCCTCACGCTCCGCCTCATTGACCCAACCCTTGGTGGAACCCGACATATCCACCATGAACATGACTGCGATGTTGCGCTCATCCCGGTGCATGCGGGTAAACAGCCGGTCACTCATCTCCAGTCCGACATGCGCATCCGCCCAAGCCTCCACGAAGGCATCGATATCCACGCCGTCACCATAGACCTGGCGTTTCAACAGCCGATCCTCGTCCCGCATTGCCTCGAAGGTCTTGCGCAGACTGCCCAGCAATCGCCGGTACTTGGTCACAACCCGGCCGGCAAATCCATCGTGGGAAGGCTTGCCCGGCAACTCACGCACCACACACCAATTCTTGCGATAGTGTTTACGGCGAAAGTCCCACTCCTGGTAGAGAAACGCGCCTTCCTCATGGTAGGTGCCGCCCCAGACGTCTTCAGGGTCGAGCCGCTTCTCCTCATAATCCTTCAGCTCGTATTCACCGGCCCCCGCCGGGACGAGATACTCATCGGGGACATCACCAAGATCCTGCAGGATCGAGGTCATGGTGCCCTTCACATCGTCCGGAATTGGGATGGACTTGCCGTCCAGCATGAGTTCGATTTGAAACCCCTCCGGCACCGACATATCAGGCTTCTTATCCACCTCAAATTTGCCAGGCGGGGCCTCTTCATCTTCCCGCCCCTCCTTCAGTTCATCCTCGATCAGCTTCAGGGCCACCCGCAGCTGTGCCTGCTCACGCTGCAGACGCTTCTCCAAAACAGCCTGTACTTCGGCCGGCATCAGGCGCCCCTGGTAACAACTGGCTGCGGGTAACCGGCTACCGATGACCTTGTCGACAAGTCGCAGGGAATCCACTGCCATGGCTCCCCGTTGGGTCAGCTCCGCAGTCACTGACAGCCAGCCATCCGGCACATCCGCATCCCCCAGTTTTTCCCGCAGTTCACCCATCTCCCGATACAGACCGGGCAATTCACGGGCGATACAGGCGTCGAGGCGGACCGACTCCAGCGCATGAAAGCAGCGCAGCGCCAATTTTGGCGTCGGATGTGTTGCGATGTATTGTTCGAGATCAATCCGAAAGGTGCCAAAACGGGCCTGCGCCCAGAGGTGCGCCACTGCCGCCTTGTAGAGTTTGAAGTTGTCCTGCTTGTCCGGCAGATGGGCCATCACTGCCGGCAGAAAGATCGCTTCGCTGTCGGTAAAAGTGTGGTCGCCCTGTTCAACCTTCAGCTTGCGCCCGGAGAGGCCCTGGACAAAGGGCAGCAATACCCCCACCTCCTCTTCGAAAACACTGCCGGATGCCCGTTCCCGCCCCTGACGTACGAATAGATCGATCTCCCTAATCACCTTCAGACCGGGATAGAGACCTGAGCGGTCGTAGATATCCATGGCATGCAGCACCCAGGCCTCGATCATGTGCTCATCCATCAGGCTCAGGGCACGGGTGGACTGCTCGACAAACTGGAAGGCAATTTCGACATGTGTGCTCGCGATGCGCCGTGTCCAGTCGAGCACAAAAGCCTGTTCGTCCGCCGACATCTGCGCGAGGGCAGCGGCAAGAACGCCGGTATTACGGAAGGTGAACTCGACCTCGAACCAGTCGTCGAGCAGGGGCTGGATTTGGTCGGCAGGAAGTTGCGTTGGTTTCGGCATTGGTTGGGGGCTAAAGGCTGGCAAATCGAAGTTTTGCCTGAATCATGAATCAAGTAGGTAGGCCAGATCAAGCGCAGCGGGTCTGGCATCCAGGCTTTGGCAGAGCAATACAGGTTGCCGGTTCCGCTGCGCTTGAACCGGCCTACGGTCCTTCAGTCACCAAAGGCAGCAACGACAGAGTTCGGCCCATCCATTGGCACGGCCACCTTTGACCTTTAGCCTTTCACCTTTAACCTTTAACCTAAAAAAGCGAAGCGCTAAGCTCATTCACCGCCGTCAACATATCCGCATCGTCGGTCAGGGCCTGGGCGATAGAGGCCCGGCAGGCGACCACCGGATCAACTCCATCATGGATCAGCTTGGCTGCGTGCACCAGCAGACGCGTCGAGGCACCCTCGTCCAGGCCGCTGCCTTTGAGGTTGCGGGTCATATGGGCGAACTTCACCAATCGTTGCGCCATCTCCGGGACCACTTCGGCCTCGTTTTCGATGATCTTCTGCTCCAACGCCGCGTCTGGGTAGTCGAACTCCAGGGCGACGAAACGCTGCCGGGTACTCTGCTTGAGATCCTTCAACACGCTCTGGTAACCGGGGTTATAGGAGATCGCAAGACAGAAGTCGGCGTTTGCCTCCAGCAATTCCCCGATCTTCTCCATCGGCAGCACCCGGCGGTCATCCGCCAGTGGGTGGATCACCACGGTGGTGTCCTTGCGCGCCTCGACCACCTCATCCAGATAGCAGATAGCACCGGCCCGCACTGCGGCGGCCAGGGGTCCGTCCACCCAGACCGTCTCACCACATTTTACCAGGAAACGTCCCACCAGATCAGATGCAGTCAGATCATCATGACAGGAGACGGTGATCAGCGGCCGTTTGAGCCTCCACGCCATGTGCTCCATGAAGCGGGTTTTGCCGCAACCCGTGGGTCCCTTCAACAGAACAGGCAGTTGATTGCGATAGGCGGCCTCGAAGACCTCTATCTCATCGCCTACCGGCTGATAGTAAGGCTCTTCATCGATGAAGTATTCTTCAGGTTTCAGGGTACGTGCATCCAACTGGATTAGCCTCTTCTGCAGAATCAAAGTGTGTGATAGATAACTAACCCAGAGCGGGTCTCTTTACAAGAGAACCATCCAGTCTGAACACAGATAATCCCTGAGGTAGAACCTCTCTTTGCCGAGCTCATATTCCTGGATTACCCCATTCAAAGGTCAAGTATTCATTAGCGAATGCTAATAAACTATAACTACTTTCTATCAAAGCATTGGAAAATTCGATGGGGAATTAGCGGCTTTTATATGGCGGGAAATCCCGAAGGCGGGTATCGTAGCGAGTCCAGAATCTGGGCGCAGTAACGCTGCCGCCAATCATGGAATAACCCAGCAGACAAATCAAGTATTATTGCGCTGCCGGTTATTTCGGACTTTGAAACGCCATTCCGCGACGGAGGAGATTCCATGACGGAAGTAATCGCAACCAATGAGACCATTCTGGTGGTCGGTGGCGGGATCAGCGGCATGACCGCTGCCCTAGAAGCCGCTGAAACCGGAAAAAAGGTCGTACTGGTTGAAAAGCGCCCCTATATTGGCGGTCGCGTCACCCAGTTGTACAAATATTTCCCTAAGCTCTGCCACCCCACCTGTGGCCTGGAGATCAACCAGCGCCGGGCCAAGATGAACCCCAATCTCACCATTATTACTATGGCTGAGGTTACGGACATCAAGGGCGAGGCCGGCAACTACACCGCCACGGTTAAGATCGCCCCCCGCTATATCAACGACAACTGCACCGGTTGCGGCGATTGCGGCAAGGCTGTCGAGGCCGAGTTCAACGATGAATACCACTACGGCATGGGCAAGCGCAAAGGCGTCTACCTGCCGCATCGCATGGCCATGCCTCAGCAGTACGTCATCGATCCTGCCATCATCGGCACCGACGATGCCCAGAAAGCCAAGGACGCCTGCAAAGTGAATGCAGTCGACCTGGACATGCAGGAAGAGACCATCGAATTCAACGCCGGCGCCGTAGTCTGGGCCACCGGCTGGCAGCCTTACGATGCAAACAAGATCCAGCCCTACGGCTACGATCGTTTTGAGAACGTCATCACCAGCGTCGAGTTTGAGCGCCTGGCGGATCCCACCGGTCCTACCGGTGGCAAGATCCTGCGCCCCTCCGACGGCAAAGAGGTGAAGAACGTCGCCTTCATCCAGTGCGCCGGTTCCCGTGACAAGAATCACCTGCTGCACTGCTCGCGCATCTGCTGCATGGCTTCTTTGAAGCAGTGCACCTACCCGGCTGACGACGTGGACATCTCTGTCTACTACATCGACATCCGCGCCATCGACCGTTTCGAGGACTTCTATCAGAAGGTCAAGGCACAGGAGAACGTCAAGTTCATCAAGTCCAAGGTTGCTTCCATCGTCAAGGGCGAGGACGACAGTCCCGTACTGCACGGCGTGGACACCGAGGGTTACAACCGTTACGCCAACCAGCACGACTTGGTCGTACTGGCCGTCGGCATGGAACCCAGTGTCGATAAAGAGAGCTTCCCGGTGGATATCGTCATCAACGAGGAGGGCTTCATTGAGCCTGCTTCCGAGAATGGCGGCATCTTCGCAGCGGGTTGCTCATCCGACGCACTGGACGTAAACCGGGCGGTACAACACGCCACCGGCGCTGCACTGCGCGCTGTCCAGGTCATTAACCGCGTAGCTGGAACGGAGGGCTAAACAGTGGCTGAAGAAAAGAAAATGGCAGGCTTTGTCTGCACCGGCTGCGGCATCGGCGAGCGTCTCGACGCCGGCCAATTGGAAACCACCGCAACCCGCGACGGCAAGATGAACACCTGTGTACAGCACGATATGCTGTGCAGCAAGGAAGGTGTGCAAGTGATCCGTGACGTCATCGACAACGATGGTGCCACCCATGTCATGATCGCTGCATGCTCCCGCCGCGCCAAGGTCGAGGCCTTCAACTTCCCCGAAGTCGCCATGACCCGCGCCAATCTGCGCGAAGGCGTCATCTGGGTTCGCCCCGACACCGACGAGAACAAAGAAACCACTCAGGAGATGGCGGACGACTACATCCGCATGGCCTGTGCCGAAGCCAAGTTCAGCACCAAGCCGAGTAACTCCGGCGAGCAGGAGCTGAACAAGACCATCATGGTGGTTGGCGGTGGTATCACCGGTATGACCGCCGCGATGGAAGCCGCTGCAGCAGGATATCCTGTGCATTTGGTGGAAAAGAGCGGTGCGCTGGGCGGACGGATCGCACAATACTACAAGGTTCTGCCGACCCGCTCCCCTTATGCGACGCCCCAGGAGAGCAGCATCGCCGAGATGGCTGCCGCCATCGAGGCCGACGACAAGATCACTGTTCACCTGAACAGCACCCTCGCCCAGACCTCCGGTGCACCCGGTCGTTTCAGCGTGGATGTCGCTACAGAGTCTGGTTCCACCAGCAACTTCACCTGCGGTGCGATCGTTCAGGCTTCCGGCTTCACCCCCTACGATGCCAATAAACTGCCTGAGTTTGGCTACGACAAGAGCGCGGACGTGGTCACCAATCTCGAACTCGAAGCGCTGGCCAAGGCTGCCAACGGCGGACCGATCAAGCGCCCTTCCGACGGCAAAGAGATCAAATCCGTTGCCTTTGTACAGAACGCCGGTCAATGTTCTGACGAAGAGGGCAAGCTTGCTTATTTTTCCGGCGTTACCGACCTGGTCTCCATCAAGCAGGCGATGTATTTTAAAGAGCTGAACGGCGACTGTGACACCACAATCCTGTTCGACAACCTGCGCACCCCCGGTGCCGCTGGTGAGGATTTCTACCGCGCCGGTCAGGAAGCGATGGTTCTCTTCTCCAAGGGCATCGTCTCCGAAGTCGTTCCAGGCGACAGCCTGACGGTCAAGTTCAAGGACATGATCCTGAACGAAGATGCCGAGATGGATTGCGATCTGGTGGTACTGGCGGTCGGCATGGAGCCCAACTCCGGTCCCGATCCCTACTACGCCACCGAAGGTGCGGGCGCACCGGAACCAGGCGAAGAGGCCAACCCAAACGCTGTACCTGAAATCAGCGTCGACTCCATCCTCAACCTCGACTACCGTCAGGGCACCGACCTGCCGCAGCTGAAGTACGGATTCAACGACTCCCACTTCATCTGCTTCCCCTACGAGACCCGTCGTACCGGCATCTACGCCGCCGGTCCCGTGCGTCGTCCCATGGATATACAGCAGGCGCGTGATGACGCAGCCGGCGCCACCATGAAGGCGATCCAGGCCGCGGAGAACGCAGGCAAGGGTATGGCTGCCCATCCCCGTGCCGGCGACCTCTCCTACCCGAGTTTCCGTAAGGAAGGCTGCACCCAGTGTAAACGCTGTACGGTTGAGTGCCCCTTCGGCGCCATAAACGAAGACGAAAAGCGTTACCCGCTATTCAACGAAGCCCGCTGCCGCCGCTGCGGTACCTGCATGGGCGCCTGTCCGGTGCGTGTTATCTCCTTCGAGAACTACAGCATCGACACCGTCGGCCAGCAGATCAAGAACGTCGAGATCCCTGAAGAGTGGGACGAGAAGCCCCGCATCCTGGTGCTGGCCTGCGAGAACGACGCCTATCCGGCGCTCGATCAGGCAGCCATGAACGGCGTTGAGATCAATCCCTGGGCTCGTGTTATCCCGGTCCGTTGTCTCGGTTCTGTGAGCCTCTCCTGGATCACCGACTCACTCAACAACGGCTACGATGGCATCGTTCTGATGGGCTGCCAGCGCGGAGAGGACTACCAGTGCCACTTCGTACGCGGTTCCGCCATGGCGGACGAGCGTATGAGCAAGGTCGGCGATACCCTGCAGACCCTCAACCTCGAACCCGAGCGCGTTGTGGTCCATGAGGTCGCCATCACCGATATCGAACGTGCGCCCAAGCTGATCAACGACATGGCTGAGACCATCGAGAAGATCGGCATGAGCCCATTCAAGTTCTAAGGGAGCCTTCAATGAGCACAAATAGTCAAAAATACCGCAACAGCTTCCTGAAGGAAGTTGAGGCGAACGTCGAAGAGGGCGAATGGGTCAAGATGTGCATGCAGTGTGGTGTGTGCGCCGGCTCATGTCCTTTAGGCAAGCATTGGGACCACCCGCCGCAGGAGATCTTCATGATGATCCGTGCTGGCAAGCGTGAAGAGGTGCTGAGTTCCGACTCCATGTGGATGTGTACCTCCTGCTACAACTGTATCGCACGCTGCCCACGCGGCCTTCCGATCACCCACATCATGCACGGTCTCGCCACCTACGCGAAACGCCTCGGCCTGGCGCCGAAGAACCAGCCGACTCAGGGATTCTCTCAACTGTTCTGGGACAACCTGATGAAGAAGGGCCGTGTGAATGAGCTCAAAATGGGCCTCTCCATGTATTTCAAGGACGGCTTCGCCCAAGGCGTCAAAAACGCCATGGCCAACCAGAAGCTGGGTCAGAACATGATGAAGGCCAAACGCATGAACGCCATGGAGATCATGGGTGGGCACGGCGTCAAGAGTCCTGGCGATCTGACAAAGATCATCAAAAAAGCCCAGGAAATCGAAGACGGCAAAATCCAGGACTTCAGCTGAGCGAGGACATACCCAAATGGCTAAGATAGAACTTTCATTCTACCCGGGGTGCTCCTCACAGACAGGCGCATCCTCATCCAACTACCTCGTCTCTGCACAGACTATGTGCGAGGAGCTGGATATCACCCTCAATGAGATTCCCGACTGGAACTGCTGCGGCGCTTCCATCGGTTACGGCGGCGGTGGCGAACTGCCCCGCCTGACCCTCTCTGCCCGTAACATTGCGCTCTCTGAAGAGCACAACGCCGGACAGGAGATCGTCGCCACCTGCGCCGCCTGTTGGCTCTCCACCCGCGAGGCAAAAGAGCGTCTGCATGAAGACGAGCGGATGTTCAAGGATGCCAATACCGCACTGGCCGAAGGTGGTCTTCGCTATAAAGGCGAAGTCGGCGTCCGCCACATGGTTGAGGTGCTGATCGAGGACATCGGTTTCGACGCCATCAAGGAGAAGGTCAAAAAACCCCTCGAAGGCATCAAGATAGCCGGTTACGTCGGCTGTCAGACCAACCGTCCCTTCGGTATCGCAGGAGAATCATTCGAGAATCCACAATATCTCGACAAGATCGTCGAGAGCGTGGGTGCGGAGTCGATTCCAACCTTCGAGAAGAAGGTGCAGTGCTGCGGCGGCGCCCTGGCATTCTCCGAGCCTGAAAAGTCTCAGGAGATGATCCACGGCATCATCGAGGCGGCCTATGACAACGGCGCAGACATGATCGTCACCCCCTGCCCGCTCTGTCAGGCCAACGTTGAGATCTATCAGGATCAGATCAACGAGGCCTACGGCACCAAGTTCGACATGCCCGTGGTCTACTACTCCACCCTGATGAGCGTCGCCTTCGGCCGCAATGCCCAAGACGCCGCGCTAAACGGCCACATCATCAAGGCCAAAAAGCTGGAAGAGATCGCGAGCAAATAACCGGTCTTCAGCAGTGCCCTTCTGTGGGGGCAGACGAAAAGCCCGCTTCGGCGGGCTTTTTTTTGCCCGGCCCTAAAAGACACCAGAGGTGACGAAGGCATATCAACGCTCCATGCTATAGTGAACGCCAGCTTCTCACAGGCGTCTCTTTATGGTCACTCCAAAGAGCCCCGCTCCCTGGGTGTAGATGGCGGTAAAAACCCGAACATAATTGGCGAACAGCGGTAACCGGATGAAATAGCTGCAAATAGCGAGTCAGAAGAAACAGCCAGCGACAAAGAGTGACATCGAGAAAGAAATCGGGAAGATGTAGGGAGCCGTTGAGAAGGTGTGGTACCGGGTGTATCGACCTCGACAGT
>JAMJIN010000312.1:0-2486 GCA_036784775.1 Chromatiales bacterium
GGAGATTGCTCTACGGCGTCGGGGCAGGCGGCGTCCATCACCGGCAGCTTTCCAAGACGGTGCGCCGCACCTAAAACACGGTCCGAAATTGACGCAGGGAGGTCATCGGGCCACTGATTGACAGCTGACTTCGTGATACCTAACGCATTCGCCGTCGAAACCTGAGTTCCACCGAGAAGACTAATGGCTTTAGACTTTTTCATGATGACGGGAGTACAGCACACTAAACCCATGCGGTCAAGCACAGTAACCCCGTCGGTTTAGTAAACTTAATCATATGAGCACTATCGGCGACAGAATTAGGATTGCCCGCAAGCAAGCAGGGCTGAATCAACCCAGTCTCGCTTCTCGCATTGGTGTAACAAAAAGCGCCGTAAGCCAATGGGAAGGCGATCAGACAAAAAACATTGAAGGGAAGAACTTACTGGCACTTGCTAGAGAATTAAGCGTGGACCCTGACTGGCTTCTGACAGGAAAAGGAGAGATGAAAGGGCGCGGCGCTGATAATGTATCCCTCTCCCCCGCCCCACCAGATACCCGTAGAATTCCGGTCATCAACTACATCCAAGCTGGCGAGCCAAAGTCAGTAATCGACGACCATGCTCCCGGAAATGGAATTGATGATATTTGGGTAGATCCAGAACTCGCCGAAAGCCTTGGTCCCTATGCCTTCGCACTCACTGTCAAAGGCGACAGTATGACGCCAAAATTTCAGCCGGGAGACAGGATTATCGTAGATCCTGACATTGCGCCCAGGCCAGGTGAGTTCGTTGTGGCGAAGATGGGACGAGAGGAAGAAACCACGCTTAAAAAATACCGCGCCCGTGGCACAGATGAAAATGGATCAGAGATTTTTGAACTTGTTCCGCTGAACAATGACTTCGCAACCATACTGGTCAATGAGGATAACCCTGGGCAAATCATCGGAACGGTGATGGAGCACCGAAGTAGGACAAGGAGATGAACATAATTCAAAGAAGAATCCTTAAAATCAGCGCAGCAATCATTATATTGATGCTGATTTTCCCCCCATTTGCCCTGTATGCAGGACCAGGTAAGAAATTTAATCAAGGTTACTCTGTAATTTTCGATCCTCCGCTTGTTGGTGATTTCGAAACATCGGTGGAGACGCCACTGCTCCTGACACAGATCGCCGGCGTTTCAGTTGCTTGCTGCATGCTGGTCTTTGCGTTCAAGGAATGAATTCTAGTGCTTGAATTGATTGAAAAACTCATCACGAACATGGTTCAGCAAAAGTTCTCAAGGAACGGCTTGGGTTAACTAAAGATCAAATCGAGTTACTCAGAATAGAGGTTTCCTCTCTCCGACAGCGACTGTCAGATCTTACGCTTGAGAACACCGAGCTGAAGTCTGAGAACAAAAACCTGAAAGACTCGGTAAATGAGGCAAGTGAAGAGATACATCGACTCCATAAAATCATAGAGTCCAGTGCAATACCTGAGAGCTCTGATCGCCTCGACGGTTTCGATCTTCAAATCCTTCAATACCTCTTCGAAAACACTGGCGCCTTCCGGGCTGAACAGATAGCTCAAATAATCGAAACTGATCCTAATACGGATAAATACCATATCAATAATCTCATAAAATTAGGTTTTCTTTACAACAACCTACGAGTAGGCGGCCCTGCTACCTACAAGATTAACGACAACGGAATTAAATACGTTGTTGAAAGTAAAAAATCGCATAGTGTGCCAAGTGGTTTAGGCGTTTTCTTTTAACCATTCACGCACCACATCTTCAGAGTGCTGACGCACAAATCCACAGTTTTTACAGATCGCACTGATGTAACCAAGCCCAATCACCATCCCGTTGCTCGACGGAACTTCCCACTGGTCATGCTGGCAGAGTGGACACTGCGGCGACACTTTGGCATCGAAAAACAGTAGCAAGTCCTTCAAATCTATTTCTTCGACCGCATTTATCAGGCACATATCGATCAGACCCCGAAGATTGACTCGTTTATCCGGCTTGTCGGCCATCGTTTGCTCCTGCTCTAACTCTTAATCTTGCGTAAAGTATAGCATTTTTCTGCCTGGATAGTTAAGCTTGCTTGACTGGTATAGCTTACTGTACTATCATTCCCAACACCTGCAGTGTAGACGAACGTCTACCTGATCCAGCTTCTGAGGGCAAAAATGAACGCAAAACGCGCAAAACAGCTCCGCAAGGCCTCCCAGGCAGCGACGGTTGGCCTGCCATCCGTGGCTTACCAGGAAGAAGGTACGCTTCCGGTGAGAACCGGAACCGATCTGATTACTGGATTCCCTCAGATCACGCGTATCACCGACACGATCAGGCTCAAAGATCACTGCACCCACAAAAAAAGGAAAACAACCATGCACCTTTACGAATTACCCAACGAACTGACCGTAGATCTGAGCCGCGTGTTTGGAATTGAGCCACGGGGGAATTATCTGATCATCTATACAGCATCAGGAATAACCCAAGTGGACTTCGGTTCAGAT
>JAMJIN010000102.1:0-14827 GCA_036784775.1 Chromatiales bacterium
GAAGGCAGGCGTTGCCGAGATACTTTTGCCAGCTTGAAAAAAACCTGCCGTAAGCTGGATATCTCGTTCTGGCATTACTTAACAGATCGTTTGGGTATTGGTGAACAGACCATTGCTCCATTACCCGATATCATCACCGAGCGGGCTGCTCTTGCCACGGGTTTTTGAGAAGTTACTTTGTTGTTGGGTAAGGTTTTGTTTTGACGAGCTTATTTTACCTCAGCAACAATCCGCTTTCTCATTTTTATCGTTTCAAATGTAGGATTTTTCATGGTTTCTGGATCTCACCAGCAGTGAACTCCAGAGATAGTGCATATTTTTTATTTCTCCCTGTCTTTTATACGGTGGAATGGTTGTAGCACCGGAATTTATGCAACTACCGGGTTTACTCTCCACAGTCAACACAATGGTTACCGTAGTCGGTGTATATTCGGCATGATCAAGCTTGAGACGGGTTCGCAGATCGATAATCGGCACAATCTCTCCGCGCAGATCCAGCACGCCTTTTACATAGTCCGGCGTATCAGGAAGCGGACGCACTGCCTCCCAACCCTTGATCTCCTGCACCCGCAGGATGTCCACACCATAATCTTCTCCGCCAAGCGTAAAGCTGAGATACTGACCACCCACTCCGACAGATGTTTCTGCTTCACTCACTGTTGTTTCAGCCGGGGTCATTTCGCTCTCCTGATAACCTGTTGTATCGATCGATCAAACATCCACCTGGTCCTCTACCTGTTTAAGCAGACCCACGATCTGTTCGGATAGCGGCCCGGTTGCCGCTATAGGCTTCTTCCGCCTCCACCATGGATCCGGCGTTCTTCAGCGATACCACACCCTTGATGATGCCATGCATCTCTTCATGCAACCGCTCCATCTCCTGCATCTGCTGAATATGGCCATACTCTGCCATGGCAAAACCGTAGAGCCATTTTCCCAGCGCGCAATCACGATGGGATACCGCCTCATCATTGCTCATGCTTTTGTTGCCATCGAGAAATTCCCGTAGCCGCATTTTCCATGAGAGATGAGCCGCTCTGGCTGCATGAAAATCAAAGTCGGCATGATTCGCGCTGTGAGCCACCTCTGCCTGCACTTTAATATCGAGATTGAAGAAATTCATCAGACTATCCATCTCCTGGGCCTTATCCCTCATGGAGGTGGCAGCGGCAGAGGTCTGTTCCGCCAGCGCGGCATTCTGCTGAGTCATCTCATCCATGCTGGTCACCGTCTGGTTGACCTGATCGATACCCGTTGCCTGCTCCTGACTCGAGGCAGCAATCTCCGAGACGATGTCTCCTACCTTCTTAACACCGATGACGATCTCGCCAAGGGTCTCACCGGATTCATTGACCAACTCAGAACCGACCTGCACTTTGTGCGCACTGTCCTGAATCAACTCCTTGATCTCTTTGGCTGCAGTCGCACTGCGGCCGGCAAGGTTACGCACCTCGGTGGCGACCACGGCAAAACCCCGTCCCTGTTCACCGGCACGGGCCGCCTCGACCGAGGCATTCAGCGCCAGCAGATTGGTCTGGAAAGCGATCTCGTCGATCACGCCGATAATCTCGGCAATCCTGTTGCTGGCCTCATTGATTTCATCCATTGCCGACACTGCCCGCTGTACCACCTCACCACCTTTCTCTGCGGTTTTTCCGGCGCTTTCTGCAAGCTGGTTTGCCTGCTGGGCGTTGTTGGCATTGTTACGTACAGTGCCAGTCAACTCTTCCATGCTGGAGGCGGTCTCTTCGAGACTGCTGGCCTGTTGCTCGGTACGGCTGGATAGGCTGTTATTACCTGATGAAATTTCACCTGAAGCCGTTCGCACCACATCCATCGAATCCCGCAGATCAGTAATTATGCTGCGCAGATTATCCATGGTCTCATTGACGTTATCCTTCACCTCACCGAAAGTACCGCTGTATTGGCTATTGATCCGCTCACTTAGATCTCCATTGGAGACCCGCTGCATCGTGACGGCAACATCATTGAAAACACTGTTTATCTGGTCGATCAAAGCATTGATGCCCTGTCCCAGATGCTTGAAAAAACCCGTCTTGTTTTCCAGTTTGACCCGTTGCGACAAGTCACCATGCAGGGTGGCTGCCACGATATTCTCCAGCTCATCCTCGACTGCCACCTCTTCGGTACGGTCACTCCACTCCACTGCTGTACCCAGACGTTTGCCATCTGCCGCAATAACCGGATTGGCGACGATACGCATGGTGCGGCCACCCACCACCAACTCTGACTTATGCGTCTGGGAAAGGGTTGCAAGCATCTTCGCCTGGTGCCCGGGGTGTTTGTGGAAAGCATCGATACTGGCGCCCATCAAACGATCGGCATCGAATTCCGTGAGATCTTTGCGGATATCCTCTTCCGCCTCTTTAAACAGCTTCTTGACCCTCTTGTTCATATAGAAGATGTTGCGATCATTATCGGCCATCATCACGCAGCTGGAGACATTATCCAGCGCAGTTTCGATACGGGCGGCACTGTCGGCCCGTTCACGTGCCTCATTCACGTCATAGCCCAGCTTCGTCTGCATCGATTTGATGCCACGATAGAGATCCCCAATCTCATCCCCGCGACGAAGTTCGATATCATCGGCATAGTGTCCCTCAGCGATGCGTCGAAAAAAGCTCTGTGAGGCCTGCAACGGTTTCAGCACGCCACGCTGCAGGGCCAGGTAGAAAAACAGCGCCAGGATTACGAAGCCAGCCGGCGGCATGGCTGATGAAATAAACTTGCCAAAACCGATAGTCTCTCCCAACGCCCGGGTGCGGGCAGTCGTCATCTTTTCATATGCGGCATTGAGCACACCGAAACCCTCAAGCGCAGGTTTATCGCTGACCTTCACCACCTTGTCGATGGCACCGGCAGGCGCCTGCCCCACCACCATCGGTTGAATCTTGTCGAGCATAACCCGATAGTTATCCGCAACACTGCGAATACCTGCCAATGCCGTTCGCTCATCCTCCGTCAGCCCGCTCAAGCGACCATACTGATCCAGCGCGACAAGCAGAGACTGATGGTTGGTTTTGAAGCTATCCGCATACTTCTGCGCGCCCCGAAGCACATAGTTCTTGAAATTATGAATCGCCCCGCCATAACCGAACTGGGACTTCATCTCCGACAACAGCGACTGTCTTTCGGCGACCTCAGCCTGATACCCGTGCCACTGCGCTTCAGCCTCATGCATCGGTAACCAGGCAACCAGACCGGATACAAGAAAACTGACCGCCATAAACACCATCACCAGATAGAACTTCTTCAGCAGGGACAGATTAAACAGGGACTTGAACATACGGGCCAAAAGTCCGTCACCCTTGAAGGAGCCACCATTGATCGCTGCATAGAGTGACTCGGCACCCCGCACCTCCTCCTGTGTAGGTTTGGTGCGCACCGACATATACTCTTTGACTTGCCCATGCTCCAAGATTGGAATCACATTGGCTTTTACCCAATAGTGATCACCATTCTTGGCACGGTTTTTTACGATACCGGTCCAGGGGTTGCCTGCCTGTATGGTTACCCATAGATCCTGGAACGCAGCGGCAGGCACGTCGGGATGCCGGATAATATTGTGGTTCTTGCCGACCAATTCAGCTTCACTGAAGCCCGCCATCTCCACAAATGCACTGTCGGCATAGGTGATCATGCCCTTGAGATCGGTCCTGGAGACGATAATCATATCGTCTGGCATGGGGATCTCTTTTCCGGTATTCGGTTCGTTAATCTTCATTCAGCTGGTTCTCTCAACAGGTAATTTCCATACCCACACAATCAAAACTCTTCCCACTCATCACCTTCACCCTCTGCTACCGGAGTGATTTGGGTAACGCTGCTGGCCGCTGCCTGCACTGCGGGTTTACCACTCGGCTTGGGCTTGGGCGCAGGCGTAGCACTCCTAACCAAAGCCACAGGTTTCGTGTGCGCTGTCGGCTGTCTTGCGACGGCCATTCGGCTGCCGCCACTCACCTTGAAGAAGTTCATCATGCCATCCATGTCCTGAGCCTTTTCGCTCATGGAGGCGGCAGCCGCCGAAGTCTGTTCTGCCAGGGCGGCGTTTTGCTGGGTCACTTCATCCATACTGGTGACCGCTTGATTGACCTGATCGATACCCGCAGACTGTTCCTGGCTGGCGGCGGCGATCTCGGAGATGATGTCGCCCACTTTCTTCACGCTGTTGACGATCTCTTCCAGGGTTTCACCCGACTCATTGACCAGTTCCGCGCCGTTTTTCACCTTGCCCGCACTGTCCTGGATCAACTCTTTTATCTCTTTCGCCGCCGTGGCACTGCGGCCTGCAAGATTACGCACTTCGGTGGCGACCACGGCAAAACCCCTGCCCTGCTCACCGGCACGGGCCGCCTCGACTGAGGCGTTGAGTGCCAGCAGATTGGTCTGGAAGGCGATTTCGTCGATGACACCGATGATCTCGGCAATCTTGTTGCTTGAGGTATTGATGGCATCCATTGCCTGCACTGCGCGACTTACTACATCGCCGCCATGCTCGGCGGTCTGCCTGGCACTGCTCGCCAGCTGGTTTGCCTGCTGGGCGTTATCCGCATTGTTTCGTACGGTGCTGGTCAGCTCTTCCATACTGGAGGCCGTCTCTTCCAGACTGCTCGCCTGCTGTTCGGTACGTGCAGACAGGTTGTTGTTGCCGGAAGATATCTCACCCGCAGCCGTGGTGATGACATCGGTGGACTCCCGCAGTTTGACAACCGTCTCCTCCAGATTGGCGATGGTCTCATTGACGTTGTTCTTCACCTCACCATAAGTACCGGCGTAATCACGGTGGATGGGGTTGGTCAGGTCACCCGCAGCCATGCTCTGCATGGCGTTGGCAATATCACCAAATACATCACTGGTGGCCTCGATCAGTTCATTGATACCTCGTCCCAGATCTTCTAAGAAACCACTCTTGCCCTCCATGGAGATACGCTGCGTAAGATCACCACCTTTGGCGGCCATCACGATGCCGTCGATCTCTTTTTCAACCTTCAGCTCATCGGTAATCTCGATCCACTGGGTCACACGCCCCTGATAGTCGCCATCGCTATCGTAGACTGGACTGGTAATCAATTTGAAGTTGTGGCCCCAGGCATCGAAGCGACTGGTGCGGGTATCGGTAAGCTGGCTCCGGTACATCTCCGCCAGGGTCTCATCGGGAAAGAAATCGGCCAGGCTGGTACCAACCAACTCTTCGGTATCAAATGGCTTGCCCCGACTGCGGATATTCTCTCCCAGCTCATCAAACTGCCGATGGGCCGACTTGTTCATGAAGATCAGGATATTGTCTCTGTCTGAAACCGTGATACTGGTCGAGCTGTTATTGAGCGCCTCCTGCAGACGGATCGCATCATTCGCCGTTTCGCGGGCATCCATGACATCGAACCCAAGTTTGATCTGGGTCGATTTGATTGTCTGAATCATCTGGCCGACCTCATCGTTGCGATCGGTCTCGACCCAGTCGAAATAGTTGCCCTCGCTGATCTGGTTCAGCTTATCCTGGACATAGGCCATGGGCTTGGTGACATAAGAGGTCAGTGCCAGACCGAAAACGAGGGTGGCAGCCGCCATGATGCCGAGCAGTCCGTAAATCAGAATTTGGGGAACACCCATAAAAATCATGCCTGCCAGCAAACCGAACATAAGCGCGGTAAGTAAAACAGTGCTGGTGAGCAGGAACCTGATGCTCAGCCGCTTGAAACCTGCACTTAGCTTCGCCAGCCCTTTGGGTGCCAGGTCTTTTTTGCTGTCTGCCAGCAGGTCACGGTAGAGCGGCTCAACAGCCGCAATCTCCTCACGAGTCGGCGGGGTACGCACCGACATATATTCGGTGACCCGGCCATTGGTGCGCAGCGGTGTTACATTTGCCTTAACCCAGTAGTAGTCGCCATTCTTGCAACGATTCTTTACGATGCCGGTCCAGGGCTTGCCGACTTTGCTGGTGTCCCAGAGAACCTGGAAGGCCTGGGGCGGCATATCCGGGTGGCGCACTATGTTATGGTTTTTGCCATACAACTCTTTTCGGCTGAAACCACTGATTTCAACAAAATCCTTGTTGCAGTAGGTAATGATGCCTTTGATATCAGTCTTGGAGACCAGGATGCTGCCCGGTTTCATCTGACGTTCATTGTTGGTAACAGGCTGGTTAATCTTCACTGTCTCTCTCCCACGATATCCATGACCCGCTTCAAGCGGCGTCCTCATTCTCTGATTCTGTCTGTTCACCCTGGTTGAGTAGCTTGTCCACATCCAGGAGCATGATCATCTTGTCGTCGGCATCCGCCAGGCCGGAGATATAATCGGTTGCAATGCCGCCGCCGAATTCCGGTGTGTTGCGGATGCGGTCTTTCTGGGTACTGAGGACATCGGAGACCTCATCCACCACCACGCCCATATTGCGCTCACCTCTATCGCTCTTTACCCGCAGCACGATGACCACCGTATTTTTACTGTAGGGACGCACCTCCATCCCCAATCGCTGCCGCATGTCGAAGATCGGCACAATGGAGCCACGCATATTGACCACGCCCTTTACATATCCCGGCGAGTTGGGGATGCGGGTGGCCGTTTCCCATCCGCGAATCTCCTGCACCCGCAGGATGTCGACACCGTAATCCTCATCACCGAGTCGGAAGGTCAGGTACTCATCGCCCTGGTTCTCCAGTGCCGCTTCAATCTTTGCTTGAGGTTCGTTCATCTCAATATCTCTCTATCAGGCAGTCTGTTTCGCTGCGCTGTCCGCTCCGGTCTCGGCCGCCAGACGCAGCCGGCCGGGGATATCCAGGATCAAGGCCACCGAACCGTCACCTAGGATGGTCGCACCGGAGATACCGTCCACACGCTGGTAATTGGCCTCCAGAGACTTGATCACTACCTGCTGCTGTCCAAGCAGGTCATCCACGAAGAGGCCGCAGTGACGGCCATCACCTTCCACAACCACCAACAGTCCCTCTTCCAAACTTGAGGCATTGGGGTTTTCGATACCGAAAAGTTCATGCAGGCGCAGGATAGGCAGAAACTCGTCCCTCAGTTTGAAGGTCTCACCCTTGCCCGCCACCCGGTTGATCTGATCCGCCTTCACCTGGATCGATTCGATAATTGAGACCAGGGGCACGATGTAGGTCTCATCCGCCACGGTCACTGTCTGGCCATCGAGAATGGCCAGCGTCAGCGGCAGACGGATGATTATCGCCGAACCCTTACCGGGATCGGACTCAATCTCGATGCCGCCCCCCAGCTCATTGATGTTCTTACGCACCACATCCATGCCGACGCCACGACCAGAGACATCACTCACCACATCGGCGGTGGAGAAGCCTGCTGCAAAGATCAGTTCATATATCTGCTGGTCGGAGAGGTTGTGATCTTCATCGATGATCCCTTTTTCGAGCGCCTTCTCTTCGATCTTGTCACGATTCAGGCCTTGGCCATCATCGCGAATCTCGATGACGATATTGCCCCCTTTATGGGAGGCGCTGAGATTAATTGTCCCGGTCTCCGGCTTACCTGCGGCAAGCCGCTCTTCGGGCATCTCGATGCCGTGATCGAGGCTGTTACGCACCAGATGGACCAGCGGATCACCGATCTTTTCGATCACCGTCTTGTCCACCTCGGTGTTCTCGCCGGCCATCTTCAGTTCGATCTTCTTGCCAAGCTTACTGCTCAGATCATGCACCAACCGGGGAAAGCGGCTAAAAGTGAAACTGATGGGCAACATGCGCACCTGCATCACGCTCTCCTGCAATTCACGGGTATGACGCTCAAGCTGTGACAGACCGTCATTGAGGCGTTCCAGCCTGTCCATTTCGAAATCCTCACCCAGCATGCTCAGCATCGACTGGGTGATGACCAGTTCGCCGACCATATTAATAAGGGCGTCGATCTTGGAGATTTCGACACGAATGGAACCACCGCCACTACTGCCGCCAGACTGACGACGATTATTGGTGCGGCGATCCTTACTGGAACGACGATCTTCCTTACTACGTCGCTCCACCGGTGGTGGCGCAGCCTGTACGACCGGCGCCTCCGGTTCGCTGGCTGCGGGCACCGCTGCCGCAGAAACCATTGCCACCTCAGGTTCACCTTCAGGCAGTAACGGCATAATAATCAATTCGCAATCATCCTCGACCCAGTCGAAGATATCGTCGATTGCCTGTTTCTCCACATCACCGTGAAGATGCAGATCCCATGAGAGATAACTGTCTTCCGGCTCATAACTGGAGAGCGCAGGCAGGGCGCTGATATCACCTTCGGACTTGAGATCACCCAGTTCCGCCAGTTCACGAATGATGCGTAACGGATCGTTTCCGGTGCGCAGCATATGGGGAAGCGGTCGGAATACGATATGCCAGCCGATTGGCCTGACCTCGACGCCCCCAACCGGCTGTGCCGCCGCATCGGCTGCACCGACATCTGTCGCAACCTCTCCGGGCTTGCCGTTGAGGATCTGTTCCAGTTCAGACTTCTGCTCCTGAACCTTCTCCTCATCCACTTCACCGTCATCACTGGTGGCGGCCAACATGTCACGCAGAACATCCACTGACCGAAGCAATGCATCGACAGCCTCGGGGGTAACCGGACGGCGGCCATCCCGCATCTCATCCAGCAGCGTCTCCATGATATGGGTGAAACGGGAGATATCGTTGAATCCGAAGGTGCCGCTGCCTCCCTTGATGGAATGAGCGGCACGGAAGATCGAGTTGATCTCCTCATCATCAACGGTTCCCGGATCCATATTAAGCAACCCGGACTCCATGATATCGAGGCCTTCAAAACTCTCTTCGAAGAAGACCTGATGGAATTGCGCCATATCTATCGACATGAAAACACCCTCCTCTTGTTGACAGTGATTACAGGCACGAACGTTTAGCCCAATACCTTCTTAACTGTCGCAAGCAACTGATCCGGATTGAAAGGTTTGACGATCCAACCCGTCGCCCCCGCCATCTTTCCCTGTTGTTTTTTATCGTTTCCTGACTCGGTGGTCAGCATCAAAAGAGGCGTGAATTTGAAAGCCGGCAGGCCTCTAAGCTCCTTGATCAGGCTGATTCCATCCATGTTAGGCATGTTGACGTCAGTAATAACGAGACTGAAGCTCTGGCCTTTGGCTTTGCTCAAGGCATCGACACCATCGACCGCTTCAACAACATCAAATCCTGCACCTTTCAAGGTAAAGGACACCATCTGGCGCATGGAGGCCGAATCATCAACTGCAAGAATGCTTGCCATGCTGTATCTCCTGGATAGGCATAATAATTTTTCGGGTTACCTTGAATTACCTTTTTTCCGGCAATTTAGGACAGAAATCCGTCCCGGCAACACCTTGGGTTCATGCAGGCTATCGGCCCTGGAAAGCCTTTCTTTAGGGGGGATGTTGAAAAGTTTTTCAGCAATCGGTGGTTGAAAAGGGGTTTTGGCGTTTTTTGAAGGGGGGTGTTCCTGTGGAGTCTGGTTGGGGGAGTGTTTACTGGTGTTTTGGCAAAAGTAACCACGAAATGGCAGGAAAGCCATTTTGGACGCACGTTAGTGCGCCCGCAGGGTGGGCGGCATGGACGCCGCTCATCAAAACCATTACTCCGTCACGCCCGTCACGCCACCCTATCTGGTGGCCCTGCGCTTTCCGCAATAAAAGAAAAACGACAGAGTAAGGAAGCTCCGATCAAAAAAACGTCGCATAGCGACACAAACACCACCCAAAACACCAGGAAACACTCATACCTCCCGGTCGGAAAACTCCTCCGCAATCCGCCGAAACTCATCCTGCAGATGTTCAAACGCATCCACCGCCGCCGGATCGAAATGGGCACCACGCTCCTGCAGAATGATTTCCACCGCAGACTCATGGGAATATGGCTCTTTATATATCCGGCGGCTGATCAATGCATCGTAGACATCAGCCAGCGCCATAAGGCGCCCAGCCACCGGAATATTATCCCCTCGCAACCCTGCAGGATAACCACTGCCGTCCCAATGTTCATGATGTGTCAGCGCAATCTCTCTGGCCACCCGCAGAAAGCTGGAACTGCCCAACTCCTCTTCGGCCCGTAACAGGGCATCATAGCCATACTGAGAATGACGTTTCATCTCATCCCACTCGTCGGGATCGAGCGAGGTGGGCTTGAGCAAAATCCGGTCCGGCACACCGACCTTACCGATATCGTGCAACGGCGCCGACTTGAACAGCAGATCGATGGTCGCATCATTGAGATGCGCCCGAAACCTGGGATGGTCCTTAAGATATTCTGAAAGCAGTCGTATGTAGTGCTGGGTGCGACGAATATGGTTGCCTGTTTCGTTGTCCCTTGTCTCCGCCAGGGAGGCCATGCAGAAGATGGCCACGTCCTGGGTTCGGGAGATCTCCATGGTGCGTTCGCGGATCCGCTGTTCCAGCACCTGGTTTTGATTCTCCAGCACATGACGCGCTTGGGCGAGTGCCAGATGGGTCTTGACCCTTGAACGCACGATCGGCGGACTCATAGGCTTGGTGATGTAATCCACAGCGCCCAGCTCAAACCCCCGGATCTCGTCATCCACCTCACCTTTTACGGTAAGAAAGACCACTGGGATGTTGGCCGTTCGCTCGTCAGCCTTGAGGTGATGGCATACCTCGTAACCGTCCATCTGCGGCATGAGCACATCGAGCAAAATAAGATCGGGGGGGGTGGCGCTGCCAGCCCGTTTCAGCGCCTGCTCACCATCTTTGGCAATCGAGAGCCGATACTCTCCATTCAACAGGTTTACCAGCACATCAAGGTAGAAACTCTCGTCGTCAACGATCAGAATTCTGGGCTTTGACTCACTCACTCTACTCGCTCTCTATGTAAGGGGATCTCTAACCATCCAGCGATCTGGTTTAAGGTAACCAGTGCCTCATCGAACTCATAGTCATCGATCTGCCCGCGCAGTGAATCGATCTGCCTCGCTATCTCCGGCTCTGTGCGGGCAAAGGCTGTCATTGGCTGCAACAACAGACCCGCTTCCGAATCCCCCTCTTGCAGCAGACGTAACATTTTTCGCAGTATACCCCCTATCTCTGAAATGGAAATAGATTCCTTTTCCTGCCCGGCCTCAATCTCCTGTCCCGCCTTCTCCCACTGACTCACGCAAGAAGCCAGCCCCTCAAAAACCGTATTGGCGGACTCGCACAACTGTTCAATGAGTGGTGATCGATCCTGAATGCCATCCTGTCGGATCGTCTCTTCCAGCTTCCTTGCCGCCTCCTGCAACGCTTTGGCGCCGATATTGCCTGCAACCCCCTGAAGGGTATGGGCGTAGCGTCGGAATGAGACTGTATCACCAGCCTCCAGATAATCAGTCAATACGCTGCAGCATCCCTGGTACTTACGCTGAAAATCCCCCAGGAGTTTGATGTATAAAACACGATTTCCACCTACCCGTTGCAGCCCCCACGCCAGTTCGATACCCGGCAACTGCTCAGGCAGGGTGATACCCTCGTCGGCACCGTCAGGGAACATTTCCTGTTGCCGTTGAACCTCACCATCGATCCATCGCTTCAGCATCGCAAACAGCGCTTCCGGGTCGATCGGCTTCGACAGATAGTCATCCATGCCAGCCGCCATACAACGTTCGCGATCTCCAACCATTGCATGAGCGGTCATGGCAATGATCGGTAATTTCTCGAACTCCGGCTTGGCACGGATGGCGCTGGTCGCCTCATATCCATCCATCACAGGCATCTGCACATCCATAAAAACCAAATCAAAATCCGTCTCCTGCACCTGCTGAACAGCAACCGCGCCATCCTCGGCAATCACCACCAGCAGTCCAAAACTCTCCAGCAAGTCCCTCGCCACCTGCTGATTGATGCTGTTGTCCTCTACCAGCAGCACCTTGCCTTTGAGTCGTTTGACCTCAGATGCAATGGAGGATCTGAGGCGCTGCCCCCCCCGCTCATTGCGAAATACCGACACAATGGTGTCGAAAAATATGGAAGGATTGATGGGTTTGATCAGCACGCCATCGAAGCCGATCATTTCTGCCTGCTGCAACACCTCTTCCCGTCCAAAGGCGGTAATCAGGATAAAACGCGGCTGCTCTATCAACTCCAGATGATTTTTTATATGGCGTGTCGCATCAATGCCATTGATTTCCGGCATTCGCCAATCCATCACCACGAGATCGTATGGGTGCGGCTCCGGCAACTCCCGTGCACCGACTTCCAACAGTGCCTCATAGGCCGCCTCTGCCGATCCGACTACATCCACGTTAAATGAAAACGATGCCATCATCTCCCGCAGAATGTTCTGTGCCGCAGAATTGTCATCCACCAGCAGAATCCGCATATCATGCAGATCCGGATCGGGTTCGAACAGCCTGCTCGATATCCCCTCCTGGCGACCAAAATCGAGTACAAACTGGAATCGACTACCAGTACCCATCTTGCTCTCGACAGAGATTTCGCCCCCCATCAGACCGACAAGCTGTCGGCAGATGCTCAACCCCAGTCCAGTGCCTCCATGCTCCCGTGTGGTTGAACTGTCCGCCTGAACAAAGGCATCAAACAGATGCGGGATGCGCTCCTCTTCGATACCTATACCCGTATCGGTAACGGAGAATCTCAGCCGCAGATGTTTGCGGTGCTGTTTTACCAGTTCCACGCCGACAATCACCTCTCCCTGACGGGTGAACTTGATTGCGTTTTGCACCAGATTCACCAGAATCTGTCCCAATCGCAGCGGATCTCCAATAAGGGCGCTGGGCGCTGTGACATCCCTTTTGAAGAGTATCTCCAGCCCCTTCTCTTCGGCTTTCATATTGACCAGGCCGGCAAGATTCTCCAGCACATCATCCAGATTGAAGTTGGTCTCTTCGATATCCAGTTTGCCTGCCTCGATCTTGGAGAAATCGAGGATGTCGTTGATGATGCCGAGCAGATTGTGGGCGGAGTAACTTATCTTCTCCACATAATCAAACTGTTTTGCGGTAAGGTCGGTCTGCAGGGTCAAGTGGCTCATACCGATGATGGCATTCATGGGGGTGCGGATCTCGTGGCTCATATTGGCGAGAAAATCACTCTTGAATCGATTCGCCAATTCGGCCTGTTTTTTTGCCTCAGCCAACTCTCGCTCCATCTTCATCCGCTCAGTGAGATTGACCAGGATGCCGAGATTGGCAATCCCGTCGCCAAAACGGATAGGTATGGCCGAGAGCAGCCCTTCTATGATGTGACCCTTATCTGTACGGAAACGCAGATTCCGCCCCAGGATACTGCCCTGCTCCCTGATCTCTGCGATCACTGAATCCCGATCTTCAGCATGCAGATAGAATTCGGCCATGTTACGGCCCACCAGACTGCTGCCATCCGTTTGAATCTCAGCGGAAGAGTGGGGATTGGCGACTAGGATCCTGCCCTTGAAATCACTGACCACGATCGCAAGGGGAATGGTATTGAGGATCGTTTTTAACTGCTCTTCGCTGCGCTGCAATATTCGTTGCCGTCTTCGCGTTTGAAATAGCCAGAGCAGGACAAACGCAAGCATCACGACAGCAACAGCAATCACTTTCCACAACAGCGTGTAATCAACCTGCATCTCATAGCGAATAGCAAGCCATTTCTGCCGAATTTCCGTACGCTCCTCCAGCGTCAAACTGTCCAGCACCTTCTGCAGAATCGGCACCAGTTCCGGCCAATCCTTGCGCACGCCGATACTGAGCGCGTAATCGTAGGGCGTGGGAGCTGCTACCTTGATGTTGCTCAACCCTTCACGATCGATGATAAAGCTGCACACCGCCAGGTTGCCGACATAGGCATCGACCTGTCCCAGAGAGAGGCTTTCCAAGCCCGCCTGGGTATTTTCCACGAATACCAGTTGTAGCTGCGGATAATCCTGCTCGAGATACTCCTGGGTCACATAACCCCGTTCCACTGCCACGCGTTTTCCCACCAAGTCTTCCAGCCCCCCGATGAAAGACGCCCGCTCACGGACGAATATGACAAAGGGAAAATCAAGATAGGATTCGGTGAAATTCAGATACTCCCGACGATCCTCTGTTTCCACAAGAGCGGGAAGCAGATCGATTTCAAGGCGTTTTGCTCTTTCCAGTACTTGAAACCAGTTCAATCCGGGGGAGACCGAAACATCCAGGCCGAGGCTCTCACCCAATATTTTCATATAGTCCGCAGTGATGCCTTGATGTTGACCCTTGTCATCCATCATTTCAATCGGCGGCCAGGCGGAATCAATGCCGATGCGAATATTGCGGTGTTCGGCCAGCCACTGTTTCTCCTCCTGGGTCAGATTCAGCTTCCTGACAGGCTTTTCACCCGCCTCCGCCATCCCCAGCCACTTTTGCAGGATCTGCTGCTGTTCATCAACGCTGATGGCAGCCAGCGCCTTGTCGAGAATTATCACCAACGGCGCCCATTCTGATTCCCGATGGACAGCAAAGCGCTGCGGCGCCGGGCCCAATCCCGGATCACCGGTAAACTTCAGGTTACTCAGCTGCTCCTGCCGGATAAGCCACTGCGCAACGGAGCGGTTGCCCACATAGGCATCCGCATCTCCCCAGGAAACTGCCTTGAGAGCTTCCGCCGAGGATTTGAACGGTTTCAGGATGATGCCAAGGTGCTGTTTCTGCAGCTGCCGCATGGTTGAAAAACCATCCTCAACGGCCACTGTTCGCCCTTTCAGGTCTTCATTGTTTTTCTTGATTAGTACGAATGTTCAGCAGTGACTCACGGAATGAGCCACTGGTTGTTGCAAGATGATGCCACGATCCACAATAGGAGAGCGGACATGGCACAGAATCCAATCCAATTTCAGACAGGCATGAGCTTGAGCGATTT
>JAMJIN010000471.1:0-1397 GCA_036784775.1 Chromatiales bacterium
GGTGAACGATTACCCCGTCTAAAGAACTGACATTAATAGGACACGCTAGAGAATCAACTTCGATCGGAAAAAGAGACTTTGAGTTTTTGTTTTACGCGGAATTTTCGAGTGACGCGGGCGCCGAGGGCTGACGTCACCGATCGATTTCACGCGGAAAGATGTCAACAGTGCAGTTAAGTCAAGTGAAACTGCCCTAACTGAATGAATGATTTCACTTCCCAAGCCCACGAACAGAATTGATGTCCCTGATCTTTTGTATGCATATGAAGCCGAAGCATAAGGCTATTGCATTGGACTAACACTACATTTCGTCACCGCGATATATGCAAGCGCGTGAGCGATAATGGGTGACTTAACGGGTATCGACCCGCCACGCATGGACTGGTCTAGTTCAGATCTGCCAACCGCTTTCACCAGTTTCAAACAGTACTGTGAGTTGATCTTCAGCGGGCCCTTAGCAGGAAAAAGTGAGGAAGAGAAAGTCACATATGTTCTGCTATGGGTTGGGCAGGAAGGCCTAAGAGTATATAACACATGGGACATGACACCAGCCGACAGGAAGAAACTGGGCGTCCTGTGGGACTGTTTTAAGAAATTCTTAGAGCCAAAGACGAACTACAGACTGAGTCGATTCCATCTCCAGAAATACCGACAATCTGCTGGTGAATCGGTAGACGAGTATATGATGCGATGCAAGCTTCAGGCTAAGAAGTGCAACTTCAGAGATGTTGTTGAGACAGATGAACGTCTCGTCGAGCAATTGATCATTGGAATACGACACAGCAAAATGCAGGAGAAGCTTTTGGGACGGGATGCAACCTTGACCTTGGATGGCGCGTTAGACATCGTACGTACATTCGAGGCCACAGTCACTGACATGCAATTGTTCAGCGGAGAAACCAGCATCCACCCGGTTCAACACGACAGGCATCCAAATAAACGTCAGCAACGCGAGTACTCTGGCAGTCGTCGTACGTGTAAGTACTGCGGAGGGACTCACCCTGCTGGAATAAATAGCTGTCCTGCATACGGCAGCAAGTGTGTCGCTTGTGGTCGCTTGAACCACTGGAAGGTAATGTGCAGAGCGGCAGAGTGGGGACGCGAAAGAGCTGAATCACGTGGTCGTGGACGACCAGCGCCACGTGGGCACGTGGACCACTCCCGACAGAGGTCAAAGTCACGACACAAGTCGCCAAGCCGAGGTACTGATCGCTCAGCGACAGTGCACAACGTCGAAAGGGAGGCATGCCTGGAACAAGGTTTTGAGAAGCTCGTATTCGACAATGTTGATGCGGAGAATGACACACGAAGCGAGGTCTACGCGTCGCTTGACATACAACTGGGCGTGAAACATGCGACACTAAAGGTGAAAGTCGATACTGGGGCCCAGGGGAATG
>JAMJIN010000313.1:0-2477 GCA_036784775.1 Chromatiales bacterium
CTGATACGCTCAATGACCATGACGAGGAAAGTGCTGTTAACAAGCAGTATTACGCCTTTACCTCACTGGATTCCGCTCGGTTCCCCGACGGAACCACAGCCTATAAAATTGTGTAAATTATGACAGCTTATAACCCCATACCCCACTCTGATATCGATCCTGGCAGCCCGATTACCACGTCGTTGGTGACGCATCTTCGAGACAATCCGATTGCGATTGCCGAAGGGGGCGAGGGGGCGCCTCGAATAAAAACCGATGCGTATGAGGCCGGATCGGTGAATACCGATGCGATAGCGCAAGGTGCGGTAAGTCAAGCGGAGATCGCGAGCGAGGCGATACATCGAGGGCATATCAAGATGGGTGAAGCGATGGACGAAGTTCCCGTGCCGCCGGGCGGGTCAAAGCAGCTCATTTTATCGGGTGGACTTCACGTGTTTAATGTGTTTTTTGGAACAGCCGACGATTTTAACAATAACGTGGAGATGACGCCATTTCATACGAACGAGCGTACCGGCTTGTTGCCTCTTCATTCGGTATCTATCACTACTGCTGCGGTGCGCTTTCGTAATAGTCATAACCATGATGCTAAAAAGGTAACAGTCCATTACGCTTACCCGATGGCATCACCCCCTTACGATCACGGCGATGGTGAGATCGGGCATTATATTTTTGCCCTGATGGATAAAACGACCGGGCAACCCGTTGCTCTGTCAGAAGGGCCGGACGCGCCGTGGCACAACAACGGACCCACGCAGTGTAGTGCGGAGTTTTATGATAAAGCAGGCCAAGGTCGTCGGTATCGTCGGAAGTTACCCGTTGCGGTTGCTGCATTCACTCCGGTCATTGACGGGCTACGAGCAAAACGGGCTGCTGGCGAGGTTCTGTCGCAGGCCAATATAGATTTAATCCGGGATTATGGTCAGGCGCTCGTGGCGGCCCCCCTGGAGTCGGAGCTGATCACGCAGGACATCAAACAGGCGGACATGGGGTTGATTCCACATCCTTGGCCGGATTACGATAAAGATCGGTATACGGTCGTGTTGCTCGATCCGGTCAGCGATCTGACACATAAGCTGGCAGCCGCTCGCAAGTATGACAGGATCGATCTAATAGAGTTGTTCGAGGTCGGTGCGTTGAAGATTACGAATGAGGAGCTGAATAGATCCGGTCCGCCGGGGGTCAAGATAGTGCGCTACGGCTGGAAATCGGGCAGTGGGATAGCGAAGTAGGGGTGTTGTGTAACTAACTGATTGTTATCGAAAAGTTGGGTTGTCCTTGTTTCGGGGGATTTTAGGCGTAATATTATCTGCCGATTTCAAAGGTAATTCAGGGGCGGTTGGTGAAGAAGAACGCGTTGGTGTTGTTTTTGGTGTTGCTCATCGCGGCTTTTGGTGTGTATGGGGGTGATGACTGCCCTGTATGTGAAGATAAGGAAGCAACTCCCCAGGGAGCATCTGCCATCCCGGCAATCCCGGCCTTCTGCGCGATTAACCTACCGGCTTGTGCTTCAGCTACCGCAGCGACATGTTACTTCGCGTACAAGACGCTCAAGGACGGTGTGAAGCAGATCGTTAAGGTATGTGACCTGAGTCTCGGGGATGAAGAATTATGTGATAGCCCGCCACCTGGGTCTAAACCGATCGACGACACTGAGTGGTCTGGCGATCATGGGGCGATTAAAAGAGGTATTGGGGCTGAACCTCCTGATAACGTAAAAATCGATCCGTCAGGCCATGTTTGGTTGGAAATGCCAGATGGTTGTTGGGAAGATTTTGGACCTGCGGGGGCTTTCACGGGATCTGGGAAACCGCGAAGGCGTAAAGGTAAAGGTTAAGATAGGAGTCGTAGTTAAATGTATGATCACCCTGATTTGATAGTATTGATTTTGCATCCTGATATTGATCCTAGCTTGATCTCTGAGCAATTATGCCTAGAGCCTTCTCTGACACATCTAGCGGGAGACCAAGTGATCACACCTCGCGGTCAGGTGGTAACGGGCTCTAAATATCACGACAGTAGGTGGCAATACACGATACCGATAGATTCTGAGGCTGATTTGCAGAAAGAGTTATTCTCCCTAGTGAAGCTATTATGTGGTCATTCTGCGTTTCTTAGAAAGATTGCATCAGAGGGCGGTAAAACGGATGTGTTTTTCACCGCAACTGACCAGCACGTTGCGTTAGTGATTGGACCAGCGTTGATGAAAATGATGGCTGAATCTGATATTTCTTTTGGATTTGAGTTCTTTACGAACTGAGGGGATTCGTTTTGGAGGTAATCATCAACTGATCGCCTTTAAGGTATAGCCTGCGATTTTCCGATAACGTCAAAATAAGTGGCACCGAATGAACCAAATATTCCCATGCCAAACCCCGGAAGGCGTGATCGTGAGCCAGTCAATAAGCCACCAAAGCACTAAGACCGAAAACTAGCGGTGTAGCCGCAACGAAGGCCCGAAGCCTGTTGAGCCAGAATCC
>JAMJIN010000103.1:0-14826 GCA_036784775.1 Chromatiales bacterium
CCCTGTTTTGCGTGGGTCAATATCCTTATTGGGAATCTGAAAACATCGCTTGCCGGTACATACCATGCCTTTCGATTTAAGAAATATGCCCACAGATACTTGGCCGAGTATCAGTACCGATTCAACCGCCGCTTCGACCTCAGAGCCATGCTACCTCGTTTGCTTCGGGCTGCTGCAACGACTTCACCACGTCCCGAGACATGGCTGCGGCTTGCTGAACATTCGTGCTAATCAAGATAATTGTTAACGGAATCATTGATTCATCAGTTGGACAATCAGCTGATACGTTTCTTCAAATACATCGTCGCCCTCTTCATCCAACCAATGATTTTCCTTATCGGCATTCAACCAGGTGAACTGTCTCTTGGCCAGTTGCCGGGTGGCGATAATGCCTCTTTCAATCATCTCTTCCCGGCTGTATTCACCTAACAGGTATTTCAACATCTGCCGATAACCGACAGCCCGCATGGATGGCAGATCCGGACTCAGATCTCCCCGAACCTGTAGCGCCTGTACCTCTTCTTCAAAACCTGACGCCAACATTTGATGGAAACGTTTTTCGATGCGTTCGTGCAGGATTTTTCGATCTTTTGGTGAACGGACGAGTTTAAGTATTCGATAGGGCAAAGAGGCTCCGCTACCACTTTGTTGCAGCTGAGTCATGGGGCGGCCGGTAATCTCGAACACTTCGAGGGCACGAAGAATACGCTGTGCGTCATTGGGGTGGATGCGTTCAGCGGCAACTGGATCGAGTTCCGCCAGTCGTTGATGCAACAACGCCAATCCAAGATACTCCTGCTCCATCTCAAGCCGCTTTCGAATGGCAGGATCGGCTTCCGGCAGATTCGAAAGCCCCTTCTCCAACGCTCGAAAATAGAGCATGGTGCCACCTACCAGCAGAGGCACTTTTCCTGCAGCTGTGATCTCAGCCATCGCGTCCAGGGCATCCCCCCGAAACGCAGCAGCAGAGTAAGCATCAGCCGGATCCCTAATATCGATCAGACGATGCGGCGCCTTTGCAAGCACCTCGGGTTCCGGCTTGGCACTTCCGATATCCATCCCCCGGTAAACCAGCGCCGAATCGACACTGATGATTTCCAGCGGCAGTCTCTGCACAAGTTCCACTGCCAGCTCCGTCTTGCCGGATGCGGTGGGCCCCATCAGAAAAACAGCGGGAGGTAGTTTCTGTTCCACCATCAACGACCCCGTAGAAACAGCTTATCCAATTCGGTCATGGAGAGTTGAACCCAGGTCGGACGGCCATGGTTACACTGGTCTGCACGTTCGGTACGTTCCATGTCCCGCAGCAGTGCGTTCATCTCATCCAGGGTGAGACGACGGTTTGCCCTCACTGAGCCGTGACACGCCATGGTGGCAAGTACCTTGTCGATCTCCTCTTTGATTCGGCTGCTCTCACCAAACTCCGCCAGATCGGAAAGCACATCACGCAACAACCGCTCGGCATTCGCTCCCTGCAGGATCGCCGGAATGGCCCGTACTGCCAGGGCATCTGCACCAAGCCGCGAGACCTCAAGGCCAACACTCTCCAATATCGATGACTGATTCTCCGCAAGATCTGCCTCACGGCCACTCACCCGCACCGTCACCGGCACCAGCAGCGGCTGCCGGGTAATGCCCACATCGTTGTAAGTCTGTTTGAAACGCTCGTAGGTGATACGTTCATGAGCGGCATGCATGTCGACCAGTACCAACCCATCCTGATTTTGCGCCAGGACATAGACGCCTTGCAGCTGCCCAAGTGCATAGCCCAGTGGTGGCAGGGTTTCATCCTCACTCTGCGGTAGTGGTGCTGCAGAAGGTTTCTGCGCATGAAAAGCCGCACGATAGGATGAAGGACGTTCGGCAACCCGCCAATCCATGGTGTGCTGCACGCCGGGAGACGCTCCCTCAATCGGTTCACTAGATTGGAGAGAGCCACTGCCGGAAGCGTCAAGACTGCCTGTGAATGCCCCCCCTGAAGGTGCAGCTATATCGGACTCATCCGCCGTTTGCGGGCGTGTCTCCGCCAGTGCGCTGTGCAGGCCACGAAAAAGAAAATCGTGTACCAAGCGACCATCCCTGAAACGCACTTCGTGCTTGGTGGGATGGACGTTCACATCGACCTTCCGGGGATCCAGCTCCAGAAACAGAAGATATGCGGGATGACGTCCATGATAAAGCACATCCTGATACGCTTGCCGCACTGCGTGGGTGACCAGTCTGTCCCGCACCATTCGCTGATTGACATAGAAAAACTGCATATCTGCCTGGGAACGGGAGAAAGTGGGACGGGCCACCCAACCAAAAAGTTTCAAACCCACCGCCTCATGCTCCACAAAGAGTGCGTTCTCGAGAAAAACCGCTCCCAGCAGATCGGCAATGCGGCGTTCTCTGTCAATCTGCTGGGTGCAGGGAGGCAGGGAGAGGATCTGCCGACGATTGTGCTGCAGTGAAAAACCCACATCAAAGCGGGCCAGTGCCAACCTTCGAACCAGCGTCTCGATATGGCCGAACTCCGTCTTTTCCGTGCGCAGAAACTTGCGCCGGGCAGGTGTATTGAAAAAAAGATCGCGCACCTCAACCGACGTGCCCTGAGGGTGGGCCGCAGGCCGGGGCGTCATCTCTGTTTCACTGCCGTCCCCGCTGACCTCCCAGGCGGAGTCACGCTCCTGATTTCGTGAGGTCATTTTCAAACGTGATACGGAACTGATGCTGGGCAGCGCTTCACCACGGAATCCCATGCTCTGGATTGCTTCCAGGTCTTCGAGACTGCTGACTTTGCTGGTGGCATGACGGGAGAGCGCCAGAGCCAGTTCATCCTCAACGACCCCAACACCGTTATCGCGAACCCGCATCAATTTGACGCCGCCCTGCTCCACATCGATCTCAATGCGATTGGCGCCGGCATCAAGGCTGTTTTCAATCAACTCCTTGACCACCGAAGCCGGGCGCTCCACTACCTCGCCGGCAGCGATCTGATTGACCAGTTGTGGGGGGAGTTGTTGAATGTGCATGGAGAGAACGTGGCCGTCGTGGATAGTGACGGCTATTGTGCCACCACACGTTCGAGTAAGCAGCTATCTATCGGGAAGAATCAACCGCCGGGGATCTGCAGCACCTGACCGATGCGAATGGTGTCGTTCTTGAGTTCGTTGGTTCTACGCAGGCGATTGAGGCTGACGGCGTATTGCCTTGCGATTGCGATCAATGTCTCGCCACGAGAAATTGTATGTCGGCGGGGAGCCTCTTTCTCCTGTTTCGCTGCCAACCAGGTACCGGGAGGCGGCTGATAGTTAAAATAGTCGGAAATACCTGCCAGCAAGGCTTTGGCTACCTTTTTCTGGTGGGCCGGATCTTTCAGTCGACGCTCTTCATCAGGATTGGAGATAAATGCGGTCTCCACCAGCAGTGAGGGAATATCCGGAGACTTCAGCACCATGAATCCAGCTTGTTGCACACGCTTTTTATGTGTCTTGCCCAGTTTTTTCAGCTGGCGAAAGACTTTATTCGCTGCGGAGGAACTCGCCTGCTGGGTACCAGTTTGCGAGAGATCGAGTAGGACCGTGAACAAATCCTCGCCCTTGCCCTTGCCCTCAAATAAAACGCCGCCAACAAGATCCGCACTGTTTTCCCGCTCCGCCAGCCATTTAGCCGCCTCGTTGGACGCGCCTCTGCGGGAAAGAGTGTAGACGGATGATCCTCTTACTCTTGAATCCTTAAAGGCGTCTGCATGGATTGAAATAAACAGATCTGCATGGTGCTTGCGCGCCTTCGACATCCGCTTGCGCAAACCGAGATAGTAGTCACCGTCCCTGATCAGCACCCCGCGCATGCCCGGTTTCTGATTAATCATTTTTACCAGTTTGCGTCCAATCGCCAGCACCACGTCTTTCTCATAGGTACCGCGTTTCCCTCTGGCACCGGGATCCTCTCCGCCGTGACCGGGGTCGACCGCAATCACCACGTCTCTTTTCCCCGGCTTCTTTGCCGTTTTCACCGGGCTGGTGCGGCGCTTGCTGCTCTCTTTTTTGTCGTAGAGGTCGACAACCAGCCGGTGACCATACTGTCGATTGGGCTCAAGCAGAAAACTTTTTTCCTTGACCGCCATATTGAGGTCGAAAACCACTCGCACATCACGCTTGTTGCGTTCCGCACTGCGCAGCCGCTTGATGAACTTGTTGTTGGATTCAGGTTGAGGAAGTTGCGTGGTGAGCCGGGTATTTTTAAGGTCCAGAACCAACCGGTTCGGTTTGTCCAGTGTGAAAATCTTGTGTTCAACAAGGGAATCGGTATCGAAAACCAGTCGAACATGATCGGGTGCAGACCAGATGCGCAGGTTGCGAACATCAGACTGTCCCGCATAAAGTGGCAGGCTCCAGAAGAGGACCAGAAGCAGAATTGTGATAATTTTTTTCATGTTCCCGATGACCCTGTTAGGCCTAAGACTAAAAATAGCACGAACTTCTGTTTTTTCCAACCTTTTCGGCCAGATAGCCTGACTTCCTCGCTAGAAGTTCAATGTTTCCACTAAACCCTTTGTAAATCCTTGATAAGTTGCATTCCTTTCTCAGAGCTGGACGAGAGCTGGAGTACCCTGCCCGCTTCCTGATATTCAAGTCTGATCCGCAGATCAGCCGGAGGCAATACACCTTTACCCCGATCCGGCCACTCCACCAGCAGTATAGCCTTCTCATCCATCAGATCCTGGATGCCGAGATACTCCAGCTCCTCCGGGTCTGCCAGCCGATAGAGATCGAAATGGTAACACGCCGCCCCCTCCAGTTCGTAGGGTTCAAGCAGTGTGTAGGTGGGGCTCTTTACCGCGCCCTGAAAACCCAATGCGCGGATAAAACCTCGTGCAAGGGTTGTTTTTCCCGTGCCCAGGTTCCCTTCCAGATAGACGGTAAGCGGCGGCTTACAACGCATGGCAAGACGGCCGCCGAAGGATTCCTGCTCCGCCTCATCATGCAGTTCAAGCCTCATAACTACCACACTCCAAATTGAGCAACGGCCGCAGCTCCGGCAAAAGATCGCCAGCCAACATACCCCGTTCGCCCTGTACGGCAGCCCTGTCTCCAGCTGCAGCGTGTAGCGCAACGCCCAGTTCAGCAGCTATTCCGGGATCAAAACCCTGCACCAGCAATGCAGCGATAATACCTGTGAGTATGTCACCGCTACCACCGGTCGCCATGCCTGGATTCCCGTCACTGCAGAGTGCCGGCGGGCGACTGCTGCCGTCAGCAACCAATGTCCCGGCACCCTTGAGTACCTGGGTACCGCCAAATCTCTCCTGCAGCAACCTCAATGCCTCAAACCGGTCTGCCTGAATTTGGCTGGTTTTTTCTCCCAGCAGTCGCCCCGCCTCACCAGGATGAGGCGTCAATATCCAATCTGATCTTTTTATCGGCTCCTGCGCCAACAGATTGAGGGCATCTGCATCCACCACCAGAGGCAGACCGGAGGCAAGTGCCTGTTGATAGAGCGATCGGCCCCACTCTCCACGCCCCAGTCCCGGCCCCAAGGCAATGGCATCCGTCTTTGCGATCAGTGGCGTAAGGGACACATCGTTGGCCACGGCGTGACACATCAGCTCGGGACGGCTGATATTGAGCAGTGGTGCATTGTCGGGATGGGTCGCCACGGATACCAAACCAGCGCCAGTGCGTGCAGCGGCTTCTGCTGCCAGGCGGATCGCACCGGAGAAACCCCGGTCGCCCCCAATGAGCAGCAAGTGGCCAAAATCCCCTTTGTGGGTGGTACGTCCTCTTGGCGCCAGCAGTTGAGACTGCTTTTTCCAATCGATACGGCGGGCCGCCGGAATCTGTCTGCCGTAGAGCCGGGCGGGCAACTCCAGGGCATCGAAATGGATACGCCCACAATAGTCCGGTCCTGCGCCGGTA
This sequence comes from Chromatiales bacterium, assembly GCA_036784775.1. GTDB lineage: Bacteria > Pseudomonadota > Gammaproteobacteria > Chromatiales > Chromatiaceae > QGON01. The sequence goes on from JAMJIN010000103.1 coordinate 5,901, forward strand.
AACATCCCCTGTTTCAGTCCAATAAAGCTAAGGGTTGCATCCGCTCGAATGGCAATCCCCATGACCTGGCCTGTATCTGAATTGAGGCCGGAGGGGATATCCACAGCGAGGACCGGAGCCTGGTGACGGTTGATCGACTCGATCGTTTCGGCCCAGGCACCAGTCACATCTCTCTCCAGACCAGTGCCCAACAAGGCATCGATAATGAGGTCAGTCTTACGCGGCAGACCAGGAAACGGGGCTGTCTCGCCACCGACCTCTTCCCACTTCTGCGCCATTGTCAGAGCATCACCACGGATACGCGCTGAATCACCAAGCTGCAGCAACAACACCTCCAGTCCGGCTTGCCTCGCCAGGCGTGCCACCACAAATCCATCGCCACCGTTGTTGCCCGTACCGCATATAACAGTGATGTGGCGGGCCGCAGGCCAGCTTGCCTGCAGAAGCTGGAAGATGCGGGAACCCGCCCGTTCCATCAGATCGGCACCGGGAATCTCATATTCTTCAATCGCGATCCGGTCGAACGCCCGCACCTGATCGGCGCGATAGAGGGCATAGGGCAGCAATTCCGTGTAGGGCATGACTCGCATAAAAAACGTCCTTTGAGATTAACGAAAACCATACCGCGAAGCCGCTCCCGGATACCAGTTTAATCGCCGACCGGGGTATAGTTCGGGTTTATGGATCAAGCGCCGATTCCCAATCACCAACAACTCGCCGCAAACATCAAGATTTGGGGCGCAGAGCTGGGTTTCCAGCAGGTTGGCATCACCGACACTGAACTCTCACTGGCGGAGGCACGATTCAACGATTGGCTGCAAAAAGGCTTTCACGGAGAGATGTCCTATATGGCCCGCCACGGCAACAAGCGCAGTCGTCCCGCAGAACTGGAACCCGGCACCCGGCGGATAATCTCAGTACGTTTGGACTATCTGCCCGAACCCATGCGGAAGAGCCGGGAGATACTGGAATCTCCCACGCAGGCATTCATCTCACGATATGCCTTGGGCCGGGACTACCACAAGTTGATGCGCAAACGTCTGCAGCAACTGGCCAAAAGGATCAGCGGGGAAATCGGTGACTTCGGCTACCGGGTCTATGTCGACTCAGCGCCGGTTTTGGAGAAACCGCTGGCGGAAAAAGCCGGTCTTGGCTGGATCGGCAAGCACAGCAACCTGATCAACCGCCAAGCCGGCTCCTGGTTCTTTCTTGGCGAGATCTATACCGACTTGCCGTTACCTATCGACCAGCCTGCATCCAACCACTGCGGCAGTTGTCGCGCCTGTCTCGATATCTGTCCGACCCAGGCCATTGTCGAACCCTATGTCGTGGATGCCCGCCGTTGTATCTCCTATCTGACTATCGAACAACATGGCTCAATCCCGGAATCGCTGAGAAACAGCATCGGCAACCGCATCTACGGCTGCGATGATTGTCAGCAGGTCTGTCCCTGGAACCGCTTTGCAAAACTCGGACCTGAGCAGGACTTCGCCCCGCGCAACGGCCTCGACAGCGCCACGCTGACAGAGCTCTTTGAATGGGATGAGACGACCTTTCTGAAACGTACCGAAGGGTCTGCAATACGCCGCATCGGCCACCAATCCTGGCTGCGCAATATTGCAGTGGCACTGGGCAATGCACCGCATTCAGAGAATATCGAGGCCGTACTCAAGGTGCGCGAACATGACCCGGCAGAACTGGTGAGAGAGCATGTCCGCTGGGCTTTGGCCAGGCAGCGCAGCAAATCACCGGGTTAAGCGGGTCTGCATCGCCATTATACTCCGTGCCGACAACAATCCGGCGAGGACACCCAGCATATCCACCACCACATCACTCAGCCGAGGCGTTCGCCCGGGCACAAAAAACTGCACGACTTCTGTCGACACTGCCAACAACAGCAATCCAATAAGCACACTGGGCAGACGCACCCTTGAGTCAAGAAACAGTCCAGCGGAGAGCAGAAAAAAACCGAGCAGATGTCCCAGCTTGGAGATGTCCCAACTCACAGGCCAGAATGCCAACGGGTCAAAACCATGTTGGTAGCGGCCTATCTCAAGAGGTATACCCAGCCACTGCCCTAACTGCTGGATTTGCACTTCAACGGCCTGCTTAACCTCCAGAGGCTGCAGAATACCCACCGCGATCAGCAGCAACAGCAGCGCAATCATCCAGCCTTGGGGGGTAGACCAATAGCGCTGCAGCAGCAGTCGCAGAGCCCACAGGCCAGTGGCCAACCATAGGAGTGCCAGCAGTAATTTCCCGGCACTGAAAAGCGCCTGAGACTCCGCCTGATGCAACGCAAGCCCCCTGACCCAGATCCTGCCCGGCACATGGTAGAGACCGATCTCAAGACGCAATTCAACGGCCTCTTCAGGCACAGTGACAAGCAGCGAATAACCTCGCCACTCGTTATCGCCAATCAGGCCGGTGAGGATATAAGGTATATGGTAGAACCCTTGTCCGAAGCTGTCATAAGCAATCAACTCCACCCTCGCCTCATGCCAACTGCGCCTGCCGCTCTCGACACCTGAAGTCCTGACCTCTCCCTGCAACAGAAGTTGCTTGGGCAAGTCTTGAGCACCCAGTTTCTGGATCACGCTGTTCGATTCACTTCCCGGCGCATTGTCGACACGCAGTTCGGCCACTGCGGCGGGCTTTGATACCTCGCTCTTGCCCGGGCCTTGTTTCCAACCCTTCAGGCCCTGCTCGAACAGGGGGTTATTCAACAGCTCTGGACCGACGGGTTTGACTGGTGAAATCGAAGTAAAAAAAAGCAGCGTCAGTGCAACGAGCAGCAACACAACCCAGTTCACGGGCCTGATCAAGCGCTGTGGGTCAGGCAATGGAGTCGAATCAACAGATGGTGTTTGCCGGTTCCGCTGCGCTTGAACCGGCCTACATCACTATCAGGAAAGACGCAGGAAATTATCACGGTAAAATTTCAGCTCGGCGATAGAGTCGCGAATATCATCGATCGCCAGATGCTTCGACTCTTTGGTAAAACCATCAGCCATATCAGGCGCCCAGCGATTCGCAAGCTCCTTCAGCGTACTGACATCAAGATTGCGGTAATGGAAATAATCTTCCAGTTTCGGCATGGTACGGGACATGAATCGACGGTCCTGGCAGATACTGTTGCCACACATCGGGGAGGTTCCGGCAGGCACGTATTGCTGTAGAAACGCCAGCGTCTCCGCTTCCGCCGCCGCTTCATCATGTTCGCTTTCACGGACCCTTGCGATAAGACCGGAGCCACCATGCTGTTTCTGATTCCACTCATCCATGCCATCGAGCAGGGCTTCTGATTGCCGTACCGCGATTACAGGCCCTTCAGCCAGAATATTGAGGTCGGCATCGGTAACAATGGTTGCGATCTCGATGATCTCATCATTGACTGTATCCAGCCCCGTCATCTCCAGGTCGAGCCAAATCAGGTTGTTGGGGTCTTGAGTCATGCACGAATCCTCAATAAATACAGGTTAATACGAAACGCGAATTCTAGCAGGAAGCGCGCGCAGACTGTATTCTTCCCCCACTGACCTGACCCGAACGACCCATTCCAAGCTAAAGGAGCCCGTTACTTGATGCCGTTTTTCACTCAACTCTTCCTGCTCGCCCTTGCCGCAGGCACGATTCTGCAACTCTGGCTGCTGGCCCGTCAGACGCGCCATGTTGTTGACCACCGGGAGAAAGTGCCCGAGGAGTTTTCCGGCAAGGTAGAACTCGACGATCATCAGAAAGCTGCCGATTACACCGGTGCCAAAGCAGGTATTGCGCGGCTTGAGGTTATCTTCAGCACTCTGCTTCTGCTGGTCTGGACACTGGGTGGTGGCCTCGAACTGTTCAGCCGTTTCTGGAATGGCCTGGGTTTCGACGCTCTCCTGACCGGCGTCGCATTTATCTTTTCGGTATTTTTTATCTCCAGTTTACTGGATCTGCCTTTTTCACTCTGGCGCACCTTCAAAATCGAGGCGGCTTTTGGCTTCAACCGTTCCACCCTGGGTGGTTTTTTCAAAGACCACCTGCTGGGTGCGGCTATAGGATTGGCGATAGGCGCACCCTTATTGTGGATCATCCTCTGGCTCATGGATTCGGCAGGTATCTACTGGTGGCTGGCGGCCTGGGCTGTATGGATCAGTTTCACCCTGACTCTTACCTGGGCCTATCCCCGCATCATCGCCCCCCTGTTCAACAAATTCACCCCCTTGGAAGCAGGCGAGATGCGCGATCGAATTCAGAGTCTACTCGCGCGCTGTGGCTTCACCAGTGACGGCATCTTCGTGATGGATGGCTCCAAACGCTCCAGCCACGGCAACGCCTACTTCACCGGATTCGGCAAGCACAAGCGGATCGTCTTTTTCGATACCCTGATCGAGGCCCTCACACCGGACGAGATGGAAGCGGTGCTGGCCCACGAACTGGGCCATTTCCGCCGCAAACACATTCTCAAGCAGATGGTGATGATGGCGCTGATCTCTCTCGCCGGTCTGGCGCTGCTGGGTTGGTTGTCGCAACAGACCTGGTTCTATACGGATCTGGGTATGACTCAACCCTCCAACGCGGCAGCACTGCTGTTGTTCATGCTGGCAGCGCCTGTCTTCACCCTCTTCTTCTCCCCTATCGGCAGCTATATCTCGCGCCGGCATGAGTTTGAGGCCGACGACTATGCAATCGCACAAACCAAAGGGGAATATTTGGTGCAGGCACTTGTCAAACTCTATCAGGATAATGCGAGCACCTTGACGCCGGACCCGCTCTACTCCATGTTTCACGACAGCCATCCACCAGCGCCGGTACGCATTGCCCATATTACAGAACAATCTTAGGACATAAGGATAACTTGATGCTTAGAACACTGATATTGATCGCTTCGATCTCAGCTGCATTCAGCACCACCATTCAGGCAGCTGACGTCAATGCAGGCAAAAAGCTGGTCGACAATAACTGCACCCGTTGCCACGGCTCAGAGGTCTACACACGGAAAGACAGAATGGTCAACACGCTGCCGGGTCTGCACAAACAGGTACGCCGTTGCGAACAGATGCTGGGACTGACCTGGTTTGACGAAGATGTCGACAATGCAGCCGCCCATCTCAACGAACAGTTCTACAAACTGAAGTAGCACTCCAATAAGGTTATATTGATGGAGCCAGATGTAGGGTGCGCTGCGCGCACCATGATAAGCGTACATACCGTGATTACAGCTTATTCTGGTGCGCATGGCGCACCCTACAAATCCTAATTTTATTTATTGGAGTACCACTAGTGTCTCGACGACGCCTCACCCAGCAGCAACGGGCCAGGATAGAGAGTATCCAGGAGCGGCGACGAACAAAACTCGCTGAACGTGCTGAGCAGAGCCTCTCTGATGCCAGTGAAACCCCATCACAGGAAGGCAAGGTGGTTATCCGCCATGGCGCCACCCTCGGCGTCGTGGATGAGAAGGGCCAGGTCTTTCAATGCCTGATCCGCCAGAACATCGGACACCCTGTCTGTGGCGACCGGGTAGTCTGGCAGCCGGTGGACGATCATAGCGGCGTGGTCACCGCCCTCCAACCAAGAACGAGTGTGCTCAGCCGCCCCGACTACGGCGGCCGCGAGAAACCTCTGGCCGCCAACATCACCCAGCTCGTGGTGGTACTCGCCCCCCGTCCGGAGCCCAGCGGTTATCTGCTCGACCAATACCTGATCGCCGCCGAGACCATTGGAATTCGGCCATTGATCGCTATCAACAAGATCGATCTGCTTGAAAACGAGGACAAACAGCGTTTTCTCTCTGCTTACGATCTCTATCGCAGGATTGGATATGAGTTGGTGGAGGTGAGTGCAAAACTGGCCCACGGTCTGGACAGACTCATCCAACACCTTGCGGGAGAAACCAGCATCCTGGTGGGGCAATCGGGGGTGGGAAAATCCTCTCTGATCAACGCACTGCTGCCAAATCTGGAGATCGAAACCGGCAGACTCTCGGAAGCATCAGGATTGGGACGACATACTACATCGGCCGCAACCTGCTATAACCTGCAGGAAGGGGGAGAGTTGATCGATTCTCCCGGTGTGCGCAGTTTTCGACTGACCAAGTTAAGCAGAGGGCAGCTGGAACAGGGATTTCCCGAGTTCCGCCCTTTTCTCGGCCACTGCCGTTTCAATAACTGCTCGCATCTGCATGAACCCGGATGTGCAATCAGGCAGGCAATTGAGGCGGGGGAAGTCTCCCCCCAGAGATTGGATAACTTCCTCCATCTGGCACAATCCACCACTTCCGGACAGAGTTGAGCGCTGGAGGCTACTTCTGACCGGCAGAGGGCTTACTTGGGGTATCCATAACCTGGATGGTTGACGGGTCGTCACCAAATCCGGTGCCGCCGCCCTTGCCTTTACCGATGTTGTCGGGGGAGATCAACATCTCGGTGAAAGCCCGGCTGTCATCACCGTATATTCCGTCTCCGCCTTCATCCGAATAATCACCCTGGCCAAAATAGTCGGGAGACGCAGTCGGGTCTCCGGCCTGACCGGCAAAAGCGCTGGGGATGAAAAAAACCAGCAGTCCGATCATTATCCTGGTCAATCGCTTCACTTGTCCCACTCCCGATTTTGTTCAAAAGCCGTATTCATCTTCCGACTGCTTTAAGCACAGCAGGACTCTATTTCTGCTCGGCAAACATACTGAATTCTTGAGCCGATTACCATATTTGCGTCCCAAAGTTCACATTTTCGGCTTGTAGCCAATGGTAAAAAAACGGCTTGGTTTTCACTAATGATTTGGTATCAGAGCAACCAGATCAGCCCCACCAAGCACCGACTTCCCGACAATCAACTCGCCTCCATAGGCACTGATGATATCACTCACCACCGCCAGCCCTATGCCCTGTCCCGGCTGCTGCTCATCCATGCGCCTGCCTCGCTGCAAGACACTTTCAGCCTGAGCTTGTGGGATACCGGCTCCGTCATCCTCAACGTGCAATTCAATACCATCGCCGGTAGCAAGGCCGGATATCCGCACTCGCTGACTGCCATATTTCCAGGCGTTGTCCATCAGATTACCCATAAATTCCATCAGATCGCCCTCATCACCTGGAAACCCGAGATCGTCCGGTAGATCCAGCTCCCAGCGGATCCCCTTTTCCAGGTAGACCTTACTGAGCGTTATGGCAATCCTTTCCACTGCTACCCCCACCGGAGTACTGAGGGCTAATGTGGAACGTCCGGATGCCGCAGCACGCTGCAACTGGTGACTGACGATCTGGTTCATGCGGTAGACCTGCTCTGCGAGTTGACGACTTTCATTCCGATCACCTGTTTCCGGCAGCTCGGCCATGCCTTGCAGGATTGCCAGGGGAGTTTTGAGACTATGAGCCAGATCACCCAGACTGTCCCGGTATCGCTGCTGTCTGGACTGAGCCTGGCGAATCAGAGAATTGATGTTATCTGTCAGCCCGGTCAACTCCTGCGGATAGACCCCTTTGAGTTGATCCGATCCCCCGGATTCAATATCACTCAGCTCGTCGGATACCTTGCGCAGAGGGAACAATCCCCAACGCAGCACTCCCCCCTGCGCCAGTAACAACACCAGTGCCGCACCACCCAGCCAGTAGAAAAGCGTATTGCGGAAGGTGGTAATCTGAACCTGATGCGGCTGTATGTCTTCCACGACCGAAAGCACATATTGGGTTTCGACACCGTCAAAATCCTCCCAGGAGACACCGAAGCTCAGGGCAACCACTTCGCCGCCATTAGCGGAGCGGACCCGACTGAAACGCCGCTCACCAGGCTCCACCGACGGTTCCCCAATATTCAGATGACGCCCCACTGCTGATGCAGAACGCCAGTCGAACGAAATATCGGGACTATGGACCTCTGCATAGAATCCGGAATCCGGCAGGTTGAAACGGGGGTCAGAGACTATTTCCGGCATCGTCAGTCGGCCCTGATCATCCTCACCCGCCGCTGCCAGCAGTGCATAGACGCTGGCCTGCAAGCTCTCTCTCAGCGCCTTCTCTGCACTGGATCGAAAGGCCTTGTCCAAGGCCACCCCGGTCAAACCCAGGAAGGCAGTCAGCACCAGGCTTGCAGCCAGCAGCAGTCGGATGTGAATCGATAGATTCATCCCGATCTGGCAAGTACAAAACGGTATCCCCTGCCCCGCAGGGTCTCGATCGGTTTGTAATGCTCTTCGGGGTCGAGTTTTTTACGCAACCGACGGACAAAGACCTCGATTACATTGCTGTCACGATCCCAATCCTGATCGTAGAGATGTTCGGTCAATTCGCTCTTCGAGACCACCTCGCCGGCGTGCATCATCATATATTCAAGCACTTTGTATTCGTATGCGGTGAGATCGATGGGAGCGCCGTCGAGTCTGACCGCTTGGCTGCGGGTATCCAACTCCACCGGACCGCACGCCAATACCGGCTGGGACCAGCCTGCCGCCCGCCGCAGGAGAGCATTCAACCGCGCCAGCAACTCTTCGACATGAAAGGGTTTGACCAGATAGTCGTCTGCACCCGCTTCAAGACCTTCAACCTTGTCCTGCCAGTTGCCCCGTGCGGTAAGGATCAGGATCGGAAAATGTTTACCCAATTTCCGTAGTTCGCGGATCACCTCGATACCTGACATCTCCGGCAGACCGATATCCACGATCCCCACGTCAATGGCATATTCCCGTCCCAGGAAGAGCCCTTCGCGGCCATCCGCACCGGCATCCACGGTAAAACCTTCGCGGCTCAACCGTTCGGTCAGCGGCTCTCTCAACTCCGCTTCATCTTCTACCAACAAAACACGCACGATTTTGTTCCCTCTATCTGCGGCGATTGCCCGCAGGCGCATGCTTACGCCCCCTGGGATGTTAGCGGCTGAGTAAAACCGCGCATAGATGGCGAAGGCCGCCTCGCTGCGTCGATACATCCTCCGTCAGAACGTCACATCC
>JAMJIN010000472.1:0-1395 GCA_036784775.1 Chromatiales bacterium
CCGTTTTGCAAGACTTTTCAACTAGAATGATAGGGGACAGGATTGCTTCCATATATCCGGCCTGTTGATGAAGAATATTAGTTCTTCTGGCCTCGATGAAGTTCGCGCACATTGTCCTTATCAAAATCTCAGTCTTGATAGACTCTGGGGACTGTCAGGTTTTCAATGTGCCGGTCTGACCTGTTGTATCATCTCTCGTTACTGAGTCTTCGCAATCGTTGGAAGGTTACCTCCCTGTTCTGCTAAACCTGTATTATTTTCAACTCTCACGCTGCTTGATAGATTGTCTTATGGGCAATTACTGCCCAGCCTATGCGAGCCATTTTGTTGGCCAGTGCCACGGCTGCCTTGTTGTATCCTCGCTCTGCCTTGATCCTGTTGACCCATCGACTTAACTTATCATCCTTGTTCACTGCATGTATGATGACTGAGCGTGCTCCATGCACCAGCAGGCTGCGCAAATACCGGTCGCCTCGTTTGCTTATTCCCAGTAGTCGATCTTTCCCACCACTACTGTGCTGCTTTGGTACTAATCCAAGTGCAGCAGATACATCCCGTCCACGGTGATAGCTTTCTCCATTGCCCACAAGGCTATAAAAAACACTGGCAACGATGGGGCCAAAGCCCGGTATCGTCTGTAAACGCTGGCAGACTTCATTTTGCCGATTCTGCTCCATCACAAGACCTGTATAGAAACCAATATGCGCATCCAATTCCTGAAGCTGCTGCCGAATTTGGACCAAATACTGGCGAAAAACATCACTCAGACCATTCTCCGCATCTTCCAATAATTCTGGAAGCTTGCGTTGCAAGCAACGGACTCCCATCGTGATAATGATGCCATACTCTGCCAACAACCCCCGCACCTGATTACACAGCGCAGTGCGTTCCTGTACACGACGCTCACGCAGCCGATGCAGCGCTTGTATATCCTGCTGTGACTGCGTCTTGATGGCAGCAAAACGCATCTCGGGTCGAGTAACCGCTTCGGCTATCGCCAGCGCATCGTTATAGTCATTCTTGTTACCACGCACAAAGGGCTTAACATACTGCGGTGGAATCAGTTTTACTTGGTGGCCAAACTTTTGTAATTCTCGTGCCCAGTAGTATGCACTGGCGCAACTCTCCATGCCCACAAGGCAAGCTTCCATCTGGGCAAAATAGGTTAATATCTGCTTGCGCCTCAACATTTTTCTGCTGACCTGTTTCCCGTGTTGATCACAGCATACTGCATGAAAAATATTCTTTGCCAAATCGAGTCCAATCGTCGTAATCTTGTTCATGGTCTTCTCCCATACTCTTGATAGGAAAGCTATATTCCTATCATGGCGCATTACGACGCCGATTCGTAGGAGGGAGGAGACCATTTCATCAAAATCGACTCGGCCTTCGACA
>JAMJIN010000104.1:0-14577 GCA_036784775.1 Chromatiales bacterium
GCTTTCTCATTTTTATCGTTTCAAATGTAGGATTTTTCATGGTTTCTGGATCTCACCAGCAGTGAACTCCAGAGATAGTGCATATTTTTTATTTCTCCCTGTCTTTTATACGGTGGAATGGTTGTTAGCACCGGAATTTATGCAACTACCGGGTTAACAGATCGTTTGGGTATTGGTGAACAGACCATTGCTCCATTACCCGATATCATCACCGAGCGGGCTGCTCTTGCCACGGGTTTTTGAGAAGTTACGGCGTTCTGAGATAACCGTATGATTTATGGTAGATCTTTCCCCAGTCATTGATTACCAGATCGTCCCTCACCTTGATCCCATCCTCGTTTGAATCGTAGTCGTCCGCGAGGTGGGTGTCGATGGCAACCGGGTCGCGCCGGTCTGCAAGGTTGGTCCATTTTTTTACGATACTGGGGGTACGCACCAGCGGACTCTCTTCACTGATTTTATATTTTACGTGGGGCAGGCCAAGGGGGGAACCGATGGTCACGAAATGGTCGATCTTGATATTGGGATCCTCTTTGCCGAGCTGCCGCAGGACATCATAAGCGATGATGGTGCCCATGGAGTGGGCGACCAGCATGATGCGATCCCCTCTGTTGTCGAGAATAACGGTTTTCAGGCGTTTTCTGAGTTCTTCACGGAGTTCTTGCTCTGTATAGTATCTATGCAGATCCTGTAGTTTTCTCTCCAGCACCTTATCGGCGATCATATCAAGGCCGAAGAGCGCCTTTGCCGAGTCCCACATTTTACCGTTAATCGATGATGCCTTGGCTCTCACAATGTCCAGCCAACCGTCATCGTAGCGTTTCAGGGCGCCATCTTCGGCTTTGCGGTACGCATCGGGGTCTTGGTCAGGTGTGGCATACATGGCATCGGCCCAATAGACCGAGTGAAAATTGAGAGAATCCAGGGTGATGCCCGCATTTTTTTGCAGCCCTTCCAGCATGGCCTGTTCCCACCATTCGGCCAGCGTCTTCTCCGGTGGTTTGTTGGCTAGCCCATGAATACCGATGATGACTTTGCTCATGATGTCGATCTCCTTTTTTGTTATCCCCGATAAAGAAATATAGTTGCCTGAGCATCGATTGCATAGGCTTGTTGTTCAACACGGTAGATTTTCCAGGGGCGTCTGGTGAAGAATCGTCCGTTGGGACAAGTGCACTACAGCCTGTTATATTCAGATATCTGGAAAAAGCCTTGTGGGATGGTTGAAAAGTGCGTGAGACAGCCGGTGCCGGGCATTCCGGACGAGTGACTGCTGCCCTGCAACACTTGACGGGACAAAGCGGTCTACGATGCTCAGGAGCGCAAACTGGCCGCCAGAATTTCAAGAGCTACGAGAAACAGGCACCAGACGAGATCTACCGGCCGTGAAGTGAAAATACGACTGCCGAGGGTTGGTATCAGCGCCTGTCTCCTGGGTGAACCCGTGCGTTATGATGGTCGGCACAAATATGCCGCACAAATCGTCGAAACCCTGTCGGATGTCGTGAGTTGGGTGCCGCTCTGCCCTGAGACAGAAGCTGGCTTGGGTGTGCCTCGTCCGCCGGTGGAACTGATCGGTTCGCCCGGTAGCTTCCGGGTTGTCGGCGTCGAAAATCCAGAGCTGGATGTAACCACCACGCTGCTCGATTTTTCACAACAAAAGGTACAGAATCTAGGGCGGATCAACGGTTTTATTCTGCAGAGCAGGTCCCCAAGTTGTGGTTTGAAAAGTGCCCCATTCAGGGAGAGCGGCCTGCTGGGTGCCGGGGTGTTTGCCGGTGTGCTCAAGCACGAGTTCCCGGAGTTACCGGTCGCTGAGGATGTGGATCTGGATTCAGCGGATGCGCTGGATGAATTTCTGCAGCGTGTCAGGCGATATGACCCGAATCTAAGGTAGTAGGAACAATCGAGCCACAGGCTTGTCAATATACGCAATAGGCATGCCGGCCAGTTTTCCGTGGCATTCGTGCAGCCTGGCAGCAGTCTGATCGGAAATAATAAAACAGGGGGAGTTATGAAAGCTGTTCTATTTGTATGCGTGGAGAATTCCAATCGCAGTCAGATGGCTGAGGCCTTTGCGCGGCTGCATGGCAGTAACCATCTGGAGGCCTTCAGTGCCGGTTCCAATCCCAGTGGCCAGGTCAATCCCAAAGCGATTGCCGCGATGCAGGAGAAGGGATACGACCTGACGATACACCACTCCAAATCGTTCAGTGACCTGCCCGATGCGCAGTTCGATTTTGTTATCACCATGGGGTGCGGTGATAGATGTTCCCATATTCCGGCGTTAATCCGTGAAGACTGGGATCTTCCGGATCCCAAAACACTGCCGCCGGAAGAATTCAACCGGGTCAGGGATGAGATCGAGCACCGGGTGCTGGATCTTCTGATGCGAATTAATTAAGGGATAGGCGAAAGGTTAAAGGTTAAAGGTGGCCGTACCAAATAGGCAGACCGAGATTCTTCGTCATTCCTGGCTCTTTTCGCCTTTCAGGTTCCAGGTTCCAAAAATCTTACTATGACCCAGAAACGCATCAAACCATAATATGAAAACGGCTGTGAATTCGTCCTTTAACCTTGGACCTTTATTATCCCTTCATGAATAAGGAAAAACGGCAGGCCATCTTCGAGCGCCTGCAGGCGGCTAATCCAAATCCGACTACCGAACTCAACTATCGGACCCCCTTTGAGCTGCTGCTGGCGGTGATCCTCTCTGCTCAGGCGACGGATAAGGGCGTCAATAAGGCAACAGCGCGCCTGTTTCCGGTTGCCAATACGCCGGAAGCAATCTTCGAACTTGGTGAAGTGGGTTTGAAGGCGTATATCAAGACCATCGGACTGTTCAATTCCAAAGCGAAAAATATTATCCAGACCTGCCGTATGCTGATCGATATTCACGACAGTGAAGTGCCGAATGAGCGACAAGCACTGGAGGCGCTGCCCGGTGTGGGCCGCAAGACTGCAAATGTGGTGTTGAATACTGCTTTCGGACAGCCCACAATGGCGGTGGATACTCATATCTTCAGGGTTGGGAACCGGACCCGGCTGGCGCCTGGAAAGACGCCGCTGGAGGTGGAGAAAAAACTGCTGAGCTGGACGCCGAAAGCCTTCCTGCAGGATGCCCACCACTGGCTTATTCTGCATGGACGTTATACCTGCGTCGCCAGAAAACCACGTTGCGGCAGCTGTGTGATTGAGGATCTTTGTGAATTCAGGGAGAAGACTTCGTAAACCTACGGGGTTGAAATCTTTTTAGGAGTTTTACCAATGCATCGAATTGCGGTCTCTCTTTTTGCCTTATTCTTATTGTTTGTAGCTAATGTCGAGGCCGGTAACGGCCTGGTAAACGTGCGCAGCCAATTCGGTGTGCAGAAGACAATGGATCGTCTGGAGAAGACGGTCAAAACAGCAGGCATGCATGTTTTTGCACGTATCGATCACGCCAACGGGGCGACAAAGATTGGCAAAACATTGCGTCCAACCCAACTCCTGATCTTCGGCAGCCCGAAGGCGGGAACTCCCCTGATGAAAAGCGATCAGCGGGTCGGCCTCGATCTGCCGCTCAAGGTGCTGGTCTGGAAGGATGCCGAGGGCCATGTCTGGTTCAGCTATACCCGTCCGGGTTATATGCTCAACCGTTTTGGGATCAATAATCGACCCAAGGTCAAAGAGAAGATGACCGGTATATTGGCCAAGTTCGCTCGTGTGGCGACCAGACCCTGATCCGGAATCCCTATTCTGTGTTTGGAGGCGATAGAAATCAGATCCGGCAGGTCTTTGTGGCTGCCTGGCAGAAGCGGATTCAGAGTAAACCGCTGGAGCCGCTTGAACAGATGATCGCTGCCGTAGTGGCTGAACATCCTGAATACCATAAACTGCTGGACGACCGTGAAGCAGCATTGAGCCGGGAGTTTCTGCCGGAAGACGGTGAGAGCAATCCGTTTCTGCATATGGGTATGCACATTAGTCTGCAAGAGCAGCTCTCCACTGATCGTCCGAATGGGATCGCCGGGCTCTACCAGCGGCTGACCCAGCGTATTGGGGATGCCCACGAAGCGGAACACCAATTGATGGAGTGTCTCGGGCGTATGCTTTGGGAGGCGCAGGCCAACAAGCGGATGCCGGATGAGCAGGCCTATCTCGAATGCGTCAAGCGCCTTGTTATCTAGTGCGCTATCGATGTAACAATTGCGGATTCAGTCAGGATGTAGGGTGCGCTGTGCGCACCATGATTAGCGTACATACCGTGATTCCAGCTTGTTTTAGTGCGCATGGCGCACCCTACAAATCCTAATTTTATTTATTGCAAATTCGACTTCGATCCCGAAAATCAAAATATAGCGCTCAATGCCGACAACCAACTACAGGAACTGCACCCTCTGCCGCGTCATGCGCGGTTTTGCCTTTGGCGGGTTGGGGGCGGCGATCGCCGGCTATGGCGCGATCTGGTTTGGCGCGGAGGAGCAGGATGCAGTGCTCTATGCGCTCTTCGGTGCGATAGCAATGACCGCATATATGAATCGCAAACGTCCTGAACAATAGTAGAACATACGGAGAGATCACGTGAATCAGTTACCTCACTTTCCCCACATGATCGCAGGTGATATTGAGCCGGCAGGCTCCCTGGAGATCACTGCCCCCTACGATCAGTCGCCTATTGCCACCATCGACACGCTGGATGAAAAGGGTGTCGAGCAGGCGCTGGCCAAGGCCCACGCCCTGTTTCAGAACCGGGATGGATGGCTGACGGCTGCCGAGCGCATCATTATCCTGAGACGTGCCGGTGAGATAATGCAGGAGCGGGCCGAGCAACTGGCGTTGGAGGCAGCTCGGGAAGGCGGCAAACCACTGCTGGATTCCAGGGTCGAGGTGGCCCGCGCCATCGACGGCATGCAGATATGTATCGAGACCCTGCGCACCGAGGGCGGCGAGGAGATACCGATGGGGGTGAACGCTGCTTCCCTGGGACATCTCGCATTTACCCGCCGTGAACCGATCGGTGTGGTGGTGGCGTTGAGTGCGTTCAACCACCCATTGAACCTGATCGTGCATCAGGTGGGACCGGCGGTGGCCACTGGCTGTCCTGTGATCGTGAAGCCGGCGGCGGATACGCCACTCTCCTGTATGCACTTCATCGAGATCCTGCTGGAAGCGGGACTGCCCGAGGGATGGGTACAGGGCCTGGTGACAAGTGACCATAAGGTGGCTACCAAGTTGGTGACCGATCCCCGGGTCGATTTCTTCTCCTTTATCGGCAGTGCAAAGGTGGGCTGGTGGCTGCGTTCACAGCTCTATCCCGGCACTCGCTGTGCGCTGGAGCATGGAGGAGCGGCGCCTGTAATCGTCGCTGCGGATGCGGATCTTGAAGACGCCATGCCGCTGCTGGCCAAGGGGGGGTTCTACCATGCCGGCCAGGTCTGCGTCTCTGTCCAGCGCGTGTTCGCCCAGCAATCGATAGCGCGGCAACTTGCCGAGGGACTGGCGAAAGAGGGCTCTGCCATGACTGTGGGTGATCCGGTGCAGGAGGCAACAGCCATCGGGCCTTTGATCCGCCCCCGTGAAGTGGAGCGCATCCATGAGTGGGTGACTGAAGCCGTGCAGGGAGGGGCGGAACTGCTCTGCGGCGGCGAGCCGATCTCAGAGACCTGTTATCCCGCCACTGTGCTGCTCAATCCTCCAGCCGATGCGAAAGTCAGCACGTTGGAGGTCTTTGCTCCCGTGATCTGCGTCTACAGTTACGACGACCTCGATGAGGCCCTCGAACGGGCAAATTCGCTACCCTATGCCTTTCAATCCGCAATCTTCACCAAAAGTCTTGAGACCTCGCTGCGGGCCTACCGTCGCCTCAACGCCTCTGCCGTGATGATCAATCAGTTCACAGCCTTTCGCGTTGACTGGATGCCGTTTGCGGGTCTGCGGCAGTCGGGGATGGGGGTTGGCGGCATCCCTCACACCATGCGGGATATGCAGGTGGAGAAGATGATGGTGATTCGTTCAACGGAAATCTGAGTGATTCCTGATTTCGCGCAATAGCCAGTTGATGCAAACGGGTTTAATCTTTAAGTAGAAGCAGCTTGATCGGGCCATATTGATACGGTCTGGTTGAAGGTAGTAGGCAGTCGCTCAATTAAAATAACAGGGGAGTTCAATATGTCGATGACTTGGGTAGTTGCAGCAGATGCGAGCCGCGCCAGAATTTTTTCAGTAGAAAAGTCCGCCGGGTCTTTGCAGGAGATCCAGACACTAAGCCACCCTGAGGCACGTCTGCACGAAGGTGACCTCATTTCTGACAAGCCTGAAGGGGAGCCGGATGAACACAAGCAGGACGGTGCCGATCGTTTTGCCGCGCATGTCTGTGCCACCCTTGAGACAGGACGTAAAACCGGCGAGTTTCGCAAGCTCTATCTGCTGGCTGCCCCCGCTTTTCTCGGCATGCTGCGCAAGCATGAAAGCGACTCCCTGAAACAGCTGATTCTCGGCGAGGTTGATAAAAACCTCGCGGCAATGGATCCGGCACAGATCAGGAAACATCTGCCCGAATATCTCTGACGATGGATATCAAGTCCCTCGATGTTTCCCTTCTCTATCATGCATGTGATCTTGGCGGGCTTGATTTCAACACCACAGAAACCCTTGAGATCCTCCCTGAAATCATCGGACAGGAGCGGGTATTGGAGTCGCTCCGTTTTGGTGTGGGCATTCCTCATGAGGGTTACAATCTCTACGTCATGGGTTCCACCGGCGTGGGGCGTCACCGGGTCGTTACCGACACCCTGAACAGGCTCAGTCAGCCTGCCGGCAAACGTTCACTCGATTGGTGTTACGTCGCCAACTTTGATGATCCCAATCAACCGCAGACCCTGTGTCTACCTCCCGGTATGGGTAGGATGCTGCGCCAGGATATGGAGATTCTGGTGGGCGATCTGTTGGGCGCAATCCCGGCTGCGCTGCAGAGCAAAGAGTTTCGTCACCGAGCCGAGGAGATTACCGCTTCGTTGCAGGAGCAGGAAGAGAAGATAGCTGCGGATTTTGGTGAAAGGACCCGGCAGCAGGGCATTGCCTTACTACACTCCCCCAACGGCTACTCGCTGGTACCGCTGAAGGACGACAAGATCCTCAGTGCCGAGGCGTTTCGGGAGCTGCCTGAGGAAGAACGCTCGAAGATAGAGTCCAAAATTGAGGCGTTTCACCGGGAGCTCAGGGATACCCTGGGGCAGATTCCTCTATGGCAGCGCGAGATGCGCGTGCGTTACAAGGCGCTGGAGCAGGAGGTGGCCGAACTGGTCGTCAATCGGCTGGTGGGTGAACTGACCCGCAAATATGTGGAACAGGCGGAACTGGTCAGCTATCTCGATCAGGTCAGGTCGGACGTACTCGACAACCTCGAACGCTTTCGCAATAACGAAGATGAAGCGGGAAACCTTATTGAGGCAGATGATCCCCGTTTTACGCGTTACAGGATCAATCTGTTGGTGGACAACAGGGATGGGCCGGCGGTGCCGATCATCTACGAACCCAACCCCACCTATCAGAATCTATTGGGCAGGGTGGAACACCTGGCCCGCATGGGTACGCTGGCCACCGATTTCACCCTCATCAAACCTGGTGCGCTGCACCGGGCCAACGACGGGTTTCTGGTGCTGGACGCCGAAAAGTTGCTGTCGAACGGGTTTGCCTGGGATGCCCTGAAGCGCACACTGAACTCGCGTGAGGTTCGTATTGAACCGCTGGAGCGGCAACTCAGCATGCTCAGCACTATCACCCTGGAACCAGATCCTATCCCGATTGATCTTAAAGTGGTGCTGATCGGTGATCGTCAGATATACCATCTGTTGAAGGCCTACGATTCTGACTTCGGCAAGCTCTTCAAGGTGGTGGCTGATTTTTCCGAGTCACTGCCACGGGAAAACGGTAACGATGAGATGTTTGCGCGGCTCATTGCGACGTTACAGCGACAGGAGGGGTTGCATCCCGTTACCAAGGCCGCGGTCCAGCGCCTCATCGAAGAGGCCGCCAGAAATGCCGGGAACGGTGAAAAGTTGTCGTTACACATCGGCAGTCTGCTGGATCTGCTTAAAGAATCGGATTACAGGGCAAAAGCGCTCGACAGTGAATCGATCGGAGCCGAGCATGTGCACTGGGCCATACAGCAGCAGTTGCACCGGGTGAGCCAATATTGTGAATTGATGCAGCAGG
Source organism: Chromatiales bacterium (assembly GCA_036784775.1). Classification (GTDB taxonomy): domain Bacteria; phylum Pseudomonadota; class Gammaproteobacteria; order Chromatiales; family Chromatiaceae; genus QGON01. The sequence goes on from JAMJIN010000104.1 coordinate 8,197, forward strand.
AGATCCTGAATGGCACCCTCATGATCGATACTGACGGCATTCAATTGGGGCGGGTGAACGGCCTCGCTGTGGTTCAGGTGGGTGATCACGCTTTTGGCCTGCCGAACCGAATCAGCGCCACTGCACGAATCGGCAGCGGTGAAGTTATCGACATCGAGCGGGAAGTGGATCAGGGCGGTCCCATTCACAGCAAGGGCGTCTTCATCCTGGCGGCCTACCTCAATCGCCGCTACGCGCGTTACCAGCCGCTCTCCGTGGCCGCCACCCTGGTTTTCGAACAGACCTATGGAGAAGTGGAGGGAGACAGTGCCTCCGCCGGTGAACTCTGTGCGCTTTTATCCGTACTGGGGGATATTCCAATCCGCCAGTCTTTGGCGATCACAGGTTCCGTCAATCAGCATGGCGAGATGCAGCCGATTGGCGGCGTTTGCGAGAAGATTGAGGGTTTTTTCGATATCTGTGACAAACGGGGTCTGGATGGTACACAGGGCGTCATTATTCCTGAGACGAATGTGCGTGATCTGATGTTGAAGCGTGCGGTTGTGGAGGCGGCAGAGGCGGGGCAATTCCATGTGTATGCCGTAAAGCATGTGGAGCAGGCGCTGGAGTTGCTGACGGGATTACCCGCCGGAGTGGCGGATGATCAGGGGGTCTATTCAGAGGAGACACTCAACGGCAAGGTTCAGGCGCGGTTGGCTGAGTGGTTTGCCTTGAGGTTGTCCTTGTCCGGGCACACGGTTGGGGGGTGAGCGATTTTGTGCCGATACCGGGTTAAGCGACTGACGTTACCTGACAGATCAGTTGTCCCTTGGCGACTCTTGCCTTGACTGTATCACCCACTGCCACCTCGTCGGCCGCATGGATGATCTGGCCGTTCTTCTCGCGGGAGACGATGGCATAACCCCGTTCCAGGGTATTCAGTGGACTCAGGGTGTGCAGATCTCTTGCCAGTTGGTTCAAACGGTTGTGTTGTCCGGCGATCCTCCCTTCGATTTGCCGGCGCAATCGCGACTGCAGTGTCTTGTGGCTGAACTTCAGACGTTCGATCTGCCGTTCCGGTGACTGGGCCAGAAGATGGGTCTGCAGGCGCTGCAGACGGCTCTGTTGCCGCTCTGCCAGTTGTCTTTGGCTCTGCAGCAGCCGTTGAGTCAGTTCATCCAAACGCTGGCTGCGCTGTTGTAGCTGCTGCCCGATATGCTGGCGTTCCAGCCGCCCCGACAGACTGTCCAGTCGCCCCCGGTAGTTTGAGAACTGCTGCTGCCAGCGCAGGGTCATCTGCTGCTGGAGACGCTGCAGTCGGAGCCGCCAGGCTGCTTGATCCGGGCTGACCAGTTCGGCGGCAGCCGAGGGTGTAGCGGCCCGCCGATCGGCGACGAAGTCGGCAATCGTGAAGTCGATCTCGTGGCCGATGCCGGTGACCAGTGGAATCCTGGAGGCAAAGACCGCGCGGGCAACCTGCTCCTCGTTGAAAGCCTGCAGATCCTCAAGGGAACCGCCCCCACGGCTGAGGATCAGCAGATCGCACTCGGCCCGGCGGTTGGCGAGTTCGATTTTGCGGATGATCTGTGCCGGGGCCTCTCTGCCCTGAACCGCTACCGGGTAGATGACCACGGGTATCGCAGGAAAGCGTCGTTGCAGTACAGTCAACAAATCGCGCACGGCGGCCCCGGATGGCGAGGTGATGAGGCCGATCTGTCCCGGCAGGCTGGGCAGTGGCTGTTTGTGGCGGCTGTCGAAGAGTCCCTCATCCGCCAGTTTCTGTTTGAGTAGGTCGAAAGCGAGCCGCAGCGCCCCTTCGCCGGAGGGTTCCATATGCTCCGCGATGAGCTGGAATTCACCTCGTGCCTCGTAGAGACTGATGCGGGCACGGATCAACACCTGCTGCCCGTTCTCCGGTTGAAAACGCAGACGCTGTCGCTTCATGCGGAACATGGCGCAGCGTACCTGGGCTGCCTCGTCTTTCAGGGAGAAGTAGATATGTCCGGAGGCCGGTTTTGCGAGGTTGGATATCTCACCCTCGATCCAGAGTAGCGGGAAGCTGCCTTCCAGCACAGCACGGGTCTCCCGGACAAGACGGGAGATGGAATAGATGTCGCGTTGATTATTGAGTTCTGGCTGCATTGCCTGCTGTCACTTGATGAGTAGGATGTGGTGAGTAGAACGAACCGCATCAATCGCGACAGATGCGCATCGCTGTGCTCAGCACATCCTACGATTCCGTGTTTTCCACTCTTTCGGACGGTTTTTCCTGCTGCGAACCCCGGATTTCAGAGGAATAATTGTTCAATATCCGATTTTTTTCCGCTATTTTTACCATTCGTCAGGCTATCCAGTTTACCGGTCTGGCGTCAAATTCTATAATGTCCTGCTAAGTTCACTCCACCCGGAAACGAAAACTATGCGTGTTATCGAGGAAGCCCTTACTTTTGACGATGTTTTGCTGGTGCCGGCGCACTCCACCATCCTGCCCAAGGATGTGGATCTGCGCACCATGCTTACCCGCGAGATCGAGCTCAGCATCCCACTGGTCTCTGCGGCGATGGATACGGTTACCGAAGCCAAGTTTGCGATTGCGCTGGCATTGGAGGGCGGCATCGGTATCGTGCACAAAAACATGACGCCGGAGCAGCAGGCCCAGGAGGTTGCCAGCGTCAAGAAGTATGAGAGTGGGGTTATCCGCGAACCGATCACCGTTGCGCCGAATATCAGCATTGGCGAGGTTCTGGAGTTGACACGGGCCAACAATATTTCCGGGGTGCCGGTGGTGGATGGTGACGATTTGGTCGGCATCGTGACTGGCCGTGATTTGCGCTTCGAGACCAGGATGGATGATCCGGTGCGCAATATCATGACCCGTAAGGAGAACCTCGTTACGGTAAAAGAGGGTGCCGACCGGGAAGAGGTGTTCGGTCTGCTGCACAAATACCGCATCGAGAAGGTGCTGGTGGTGAACGACGATTTTAAGCTGCGCGGCATGATCACCGTGAAGGATATCCAGAAAGCGAAAGACAATCCCAATGCCTGCCGTGACGATCAGGAGCGCCTGCGGGTGGGCGCTGCCGTTGGTGTGGGCGCCGGCACCGAGGAAAGTGTCGAACTGCTGGCTGCCGCAGGAGTCGATGTCATCGTGGTGGATACGGCCCACGGCCACTCCCAGGGCGTGCTTAACCGGGTGGCCTGGGTGAAAAAGCACTATCCACAAGTACAGGTGATCGGCGGCAACATCGCCACAGCAGCTGCGGCCCGTGCCTTGGTGGATGCCGGTGCAGATGCGGTGAAGGTTGGTATCGGTCCCGGTTCGATCTGCACCACCCGCATCGTTGCCGGTGTGGGGGTACCCCAGGTGACGGCTGTATCAAACATTGCCAAAGCACTGGAGGGTACTGGTGTGCCGCTGATTGCGGATGGTGGTTTGCGTTACTCCGGTGATATTGCCAAGGTGCTGGCTGCCGGTGCCTATTCAGTGATGATCGGCGGCATGTTTGCCGGTACCGATGAATCTCCTGGTGACGTTGAGATCTTCCAGGGGCGTTCCTACAAATCCTATCGCGGCATGGGCTCTCTGGGCGCCATGTCGGGCAAGCAGGGTTCCAGCGATCGCTATTTCCAGGAAGATACCCAGGACAAGGAGAAGCTGGTGCCGGAGGGCATCGAGGGAAGGGTGCCTTATAAGGGAACCGCTCTGAGCATCATCTACCAGATTATCGGTGGTATCCGCTCCAGCATGGGTTATACCGGTTGCGCCACCATCGATGAGATGCGTACCAAGCCGGAGTTCGTGCGGGTGACCAATGCAGGCATGACGGAATCCCATGTGCATGACGTTACCATCACCAAGGAAGCGCCGAACTACCGCCGCGATTAAGTTTTCTTATTGGGAAACGTTTGTAGGAGCGGCGCCCCGCCGCGATTTATCTGTCTACGGAGTCATCGCGGCGGGGCGCCGCTCCTACATCTTTATATTCCCGCCCCCTTGCAGCGGGGCGGTTTGGCATTTTCCGGATTGACTAATTATGACCACTGACATCCACGCCCATCGAATTCTTATCCTCGACTTTGGCTCCCAGTACACTCAACTCATCGCCCGACGCGTGCGTGAAGCGGGAGTCTACTGTGAGATCTATCCCTATGATAATGCGGATGAGGGTCTTGCCGGGAAGAAACCCGCTGGAGTAATCCTCTCAGGCGGGCCGGAAACGACCACTGCGGATGAGTCGCCCCGCGCACCCCAGGAGATATTCGAACTGGGCGTGCCGGTATTGGGCATCTGCTACGGCATGCAGACCATGGCGGCACAGCTGGGTGGCAGCGTAACCCCTTCCGACAAACATGAATATGGTTATGCCCAGGTGCGTGCACGGGGGCACTCTAAACTCTTGCGGGATATCGAGGATCACACCAGCGAAGAGGGTTATGGTCTGCTCGACGTCTGGATGAGTCACGGCGACCGGGTCGATACTTTGCCGAACGGTTTCCATGTTATTTGTGAGACCGGCAACGCACCGCTGGCCGGTATGGCGGACGAGGCGCGTGGCTTCTACGGCCTGCAGTTTCACCCGGAAGTGACCCATACGCATCAGGGCAAGCGCATCATCGACAAGTTTCTGTTTGAGATCTGCGGTTGCGAGGCACTCTGGACCTCAGGGCAGATCATCGAGGAGAACATCAACCATGCCCGGGAACGGGTGGGTGGCAAACAGGTGGTATTGGGACTCTCCGGCGGCGTCGACTCCTCTGTAGTGGCGGCGCTGCTACACAAAGCCATCGGTGATCAGCTGACTTGTGTTTTTGTCGACAATGGCCTGCTGCGTCTGCATGAAGGGGATCAGGTCATGGCGACCTTCGCCGAACACATGGGTGTGACGGTGATCAGGGTCAATGCGGAGGATCGCTTCCTCAAGGCGTTGAAAGGGGTCTCTGATCCCGAGCAGAAACGCAAGATCATCGGCAATCTTTTTATCGACATATTTGAAGAGGAGGCGAGCAAACTGGATGATGTCGAGTTCCTCGCCCAGGGAACCATCTATCCTGATGTGATCGAATCCGCTGGGGCAAAATCGGGCAAGGCGCATGTCATCAAGTCTCATCACAATGTGGGTGGACTGCCTGACTACATGAAGCTGGAATTGATCGAGCCTCTGCGCGAACTCTTCAAGGACGAAGTGCGAAAGATCGGTGTGGAACTCGGCCTGCCCTACGAGATGATCTACCGCCATCCCTTCCCGGGACCGGGACTCGGTGTGCGTATTCTCGGTGAGGTGAAGAAAGAGTATGCGGACCTGTTGCGTCAGGCGGATCACATCTACATTGAAGAACTCTACAAACACAATCTTTACGATGAAGTGAGTCAGGCGTTTACCGTCTTTATTCCGGTAAAGTCTGTCGGCGTCGTGGGTGATACGCGGCGTTATGAATATGTGGTTTCACTGCGCGCTGTGAAAACCGTGGATTTCATGACAGCCAAGTTTGCCCATCTGCCCTACGATTTTCTGGAAGAGGTTTCCCGCCGCATCATCAACGAGGTGCAGGGGGTTGCGAGGGTGGCTTATGATATTTCGAGTAAGCCCCCGGCGACGATTGAGTGGGAGTGACTGGAATTTTTAACACATTGATTTATAATGATTAAATCAATCCAATTGATAATATAAACTACATCATCAATGGTATTTTTCATGGTATTTATTGCGTGTAGCAGGGCAGGGCACATCGATACCATGAGCGGAAAATGGATGCTGGCATGGTATCAGGAAACGTGAGTTGCGGGTGCTTTGGGATAATCCAGAATCCGGTCCATTAAATCTCGCTATTGACATCCCTTTTGGCTTCCCGGACACCTTTATACAACTGGTAACTCAAGGTAAGACGGCTGCCTCCATCGAGGCGCCCAACACCTATCTCTACCTGTTCTCCCGAACGGAGTATGACCTGTTTGAGCAAGGCTCGGACGCTTACTGGAGGGTACTGGTGTCAGGGTAATGGAGCATGGAGCGCGTTTGTACTAACTACTGCAACAAGAGCGATCCTGCTGGATTGGGGGGCAGGGTACAGACCCGTATGAGCAAAATACGCAGCAGTCCCCCTGCTTGGGTTTCAGGAGTGCATGACAATGCTCGCACTCATAGAACCACTGGCATGCATCAGTCGGCATGGTTTCCACCTTCTTGTGGCCACATTCCGGGCAAGTCAGTTCTGACTCAAGAATCACGTCTTGGCTCATGATGGATTAGCCTCCAAAACGGTTGATGGGTATCCAACATTCTCTGTTGCTTCCATCAATGTCTTGGTACCGGTGACCTGGTGTTAGCGGCTGAGTAAAACCGCGCATAGATGGCGAAGGCCGCCTCGCTGCGTCGATACATCCTCCGTCAGAACGTCACATCC
>JAMJIN010000105.1:0-14472 GCA_036784775.1 Chromatiales bacterium
AAATCGCTCAAGCTCATGCCTGTCTGAAATTGGATTGGATTCTGTGCCATGTCCGCTCTCCTATTGTGGATCGTGGCATCATCTTGCAACAACCAGTGGCTCATTCCGTGAGTCACTGCTGAACATTCGTACTAATCAAGATCCCCTTTGCTGTAAGCGACTGCAAAGTCTACTTTTTGTTCCAAACTACCTTTACCGGCAGAAAGACAGGCTATCTTATTGATTTCGGGGGTGGCCTGGGTGTGGATGAAGACTACCGGGAGACCGCTATTCGGGAGTTTATCGAAGAAACCGAAACGATGTATTTCTCCGATGATCTACAGCAGGCAAGTCGCTCTGTTGAAAGGGTCATGAATCAGACTCCAATAGTTGAGGCCCTGTTTGATGAGACACTATCGGTTCATCCAGACTGGTGGTGTAGGCGGGCGCCTGGAAACCCTCTCAATCCCAAACGGTGGAAAACGTTCTTTATCGAATTTCCGTACCGGGATATCGAAGCGCTTAACCGGGAATGGGAGGCCGACATGGTAGGTCGGTTTAAGAAACGGCGTGAGTTGGTTTGGGTGGCCGCAGGCAAGCTACTCACTATTTATGAAAATGCCCCAAATAGGTTGTGGAAACGCGTGCGACAATTGGAAAATGCAACAGAGACTGTTCGCTCTATCCTGCAGAGCAAAGCGTCTTGATTCACCCCACCTGACCCCCTTGTTTCCGATCAATATCGTTGTCTGAGGTGACGAAAGGCATTTTCCCGCCAGACGATTTTCTACTGACAGATTCGGACAGGAAGTTTCTACGCAATAAACCCTAAAGTCCCGGGGAAATAAGCCGATAGCAGTTCTGTTAGACCTGATTGCCGCAGGGGGCGTAATCAACAATGAGCAACGTCCTCTGCGATCCACCACTCTGGAGAATTTGCAGATGTTAGCTCTCAAGCACCTCACACGATCAAACCGAATCGTTTTTCTTTTAGTTCTACTCACCACTATCACCAGTTTTCCCCTCAACCTGCAGGCGGCAGGCCCCACCTCTGCCGAGTATGGCGTGGTGCTCAATCTGTCAGGCAAGCAGCGCATGCTGACCCAGAAAATGAGCAAGGAGATCATGCTCGTCGCCCTCAATGAAGCTAAAGAGCAAAATATCACCAACCTGAAAAAGACCTCGGGACTCTTCGATATAACCCTCAAGGGACTGCGCAACGGCAGTGACGAATTACGCCTGCCCCCAACCAACAGTGGTCGCATCCTGCGTCAGCTCGACAAAATCGATGCCATCTGGGCTGAGTTCTACCCGACAGTCAAGGAGATCATCGCCAGTAAAGCGGTCACCAAGGCGCAGGTTGATTTCGTTGCGAGTAAAAACATACCCCTGCTCAAACAGATGAATAAAGCGGTGGGACTCTATGAAAAGGATGCAAAAAAAGGCGGCCTGAAAAGTGCACCCGGCCTGGCTGCCACCCTCAACCTGTCGGGCAAGCAGCGCATGCTGACCCAGAAGATGAGCAAAGAGTTCCTTTTTGTTGCCTACGGTTATCAACAGGATGACAGCAAGCTGGCTCTGCTTGAGACCAGTACACTGTTCGAACGCACCCTAAAGGGCCTGCTCGATGGCGATGAGACCCTGGGCCTGCCCGGCACCAAGCCACAGCATATTCGCGACCAACTGGGTGTGGTGAATGGCTTGTGGGCCAAGTTCAAACCCATCATTGATTATGGTGCTGACCACAAAACCACCCAAATCCCTAAAGATAAAATCAAAGTTTTGGCTGAAACCAATCTGCCATTGCTCAAGCAGATGAACAAGGCCGTCGGCATGTACGAGAAAGAAGCTGCGAAGTGACATGGGCGCCAGGCGATGGAGCAGATGCGGCCCCATCGCCTGCTTGTTTCATTATCTTCAATCATTCCGGACGAGGTAAAAGGTGACCATTAAATTAAAATTGTTGGGAGGAGGCATCACAATCAGCCTTCTGCTCCTTGCGGTACTGATACTGACCTTCTTCTCTTTTGGCAGCCTGAGTGGCGGCTTCAGCGACGTGGTGACGAAATCAGCCACCGGTGTTGATAACTCACGGACCACTGAAGAGAACATCACCTTGGCAGACAACAATCTCGCCCAGATATCAGAGGGTATGCTTGCGGTCGTCGACGATATCAGCCGCACCAACATGCACGTCAAAGTGCTTGAGCGCAAACTCAAAGGCATCTCGTCCACCATGAAAGGGCTGGTAGAAGAGGTAAGCGAAACAGCGGAGGAACTACCTGAAGGCGATGCCCGTTATGCCCTGGAGGACGTCACCGATGCAGTAGGCGATATTGAGGAGACCATGCGCCGTGAAGCCCTGATCAGCGTCTCACACACCGTCGGCAAGATGGCCGAGTTCACGCAAAGCATCGACACCCAGGTAGCCAGCATCAAAGCTCTGGCCGACGAGCTGAAAAAGGTCAAAGAGCTGAGCAGCGGCGTGGTTTCAGCCAACCAGGATATCCGCACTCTTTCGCAAGCGTTCAGTGGTGAAATCAGTGTTTCTCGCAATGTCATCGCTGGCGTTCTACTCATCGCTGCGATCATCTCTCTGGTAGGGGCCGTACTGCTGACCCGCGCCATCACTCAACCATTGAATCGCGCCAACGAGATCGCCAAGGGCATCGCTAGTGGTGACCTCAACCAGACAGTCGATATCACAAGTAAGGATGAGATCGGTCAGTTGGGCAGTTCCATGAAGGTGATGATCAAAAACCTCAAACGAAATATCGACGAGACCCAGCAACGTGCCGATGAGGCATCCCGTATCCGCATGGCGCTGGACAATGTATCGAGCAGCGTCATGATGGCCGACAATGAACGCAACATCATCTATCTGAATTTTGCTGCTGACAAACTCTTTGGCGAAGCTGAAGCCGACTTCCGCAAGGAGCTGCCCGATTTCCAGTCCGACCAACTGTTGGGCAGCAGCATCGACACATTGCACCGCCATGCTGATCATCAGGCCAGTCAGCTTGAGAACCTCGAAAAGCCTTATGAATCAGAGTTCCTGATTGGCGGCAGAACTATGCGCACCGTCGCCAATCCCGTCATCAATCCACAGGGGGAACGACTGGGTACCGCTGTGGAGTGGACAGAACGAACTGCTGAAGTTGCCGTCGAGGCTGAAGTCGAATCAATCGTAGTCGCGGCCCGTGAAGGTGATCTTTCACGCCGCATCGAAACCCACAACAAACAAGGCTTCTTCAAAGAACTGGGGGGAGGCATCAACTCCCTCATCGAACAGGTCGAATTGATCTTCCAGGACCTGTCAGAGGTCATGTCCATGATGGCCCAAGGCAACCTGACCCAGCCTGTTCGTGGTCAATATCACGGCTCCTTTGAAGTCATGAAAGGCAACGTCAATAGCACTCTCGGCAACCTGAGAGGCACCCTCGGCGAACTGCGGGAATCGATGGATGAGATGCGTACCACCGCTGACGAGATCTCTGCAGGCAACAACAGCCTCAGCGCCCGGACCGAACAACAGGCCTCCAGCCTTGAAGAAACTGCCTCCTCGATGGAGGAGTTGACCAGCACTGTGCGTAACAATGCCGAAAATGCCCAGCAGGCCAATCAGCTTGCTGCCAATGCCCGCAACAAGGCGGAGGAAGGGGGCTCAGTGGTCGGTCAGGCCGTACAGGCGATGGATGCCATCAATACCTCCAGCGCCAAGATTGCCGAGATCATCGGTGTGATTGACGAGATTGCCTTCCAGACCAACCTGCTGGCACTGAATGCCTCTGTCGAGGCGGCGCGTGCCGGCGAGCAGGGCAGGGGTTTTGCCGTGGTTGCCACAGAAGTCAGAAACCTGGCAGGACGCAGCGCCACTGCTGCCAAAGAGATCAAAGAGCTGATCAAGGATTCCGGCGAAAAGGTTCTACTGGGCGCAGAACTGGTCGACAAATCGGGAGGCACGCTTGAAGTGATTGTCGATGCGGTGAAAAAGGTCAGTGACATCATCGCCGAGATTGCTGCTGCCAGCTCACAACAGTCTGCCGGCATCGATCAGGTCAACAGAGCCGTTACGTCGATGGATGAGATGACCCAACAGAATGCAGCTCTGGCCGAGCAGACGTCAGCCGCCTCTGCTTCCATGTCGGATAAGACGGCAGAGGTGAATGGCATGGTTGCGCGGTTTAAGGTGTAGGGCTGAAACCTGCTCTCGTGTCCCCCTGTCTACCCTGGTGAGGTAATTTGTCGCAGGGAATGCGGCATTCATAAACGACGTTTATACTCAGTCGGTTAATCGCCATCACTGGCGTGTGGACTTGTATTTCAAGGACGCTATAAAGCGACTCTAAGGCCTGTTTATCTGGCGACTGCATCATGTGAGAGATAGCCAGCCATTTTGGCTGGCATTATCCCTCTGTAAGTCGCGAGGTGGGCAGTAAAGTGAAAAGCGGATTGCGCTGGATTGAAGACCTGACCTTTATTTTTTCTTGTTTTTCCTAATAAACGGAAGCCGACCCGAAACCATCATTGCGGAATGAGAATATAGATCTCTTTAGTGAAGCAGAGATCATTCATGCACACTCGCTGTTTTGTGCGGGATGGTAAATGAAAAAACCGCCCCGCCTTCCGGGTTGTTTGCTGCCTGAATCTGCCCATCATGACCTTTGATGATCTCTTTACAGATCGCCAGACCCAATCCCGTGCCACCAGAACCTGCCCGGGTCTTGCTGGATTGAATGAACTTATCAAATATCACATCCAGTTCATCCTCTGGAATTCCCATCCCTTGATCGCTAACATTGAGGGAGATAGATGGTAGTGTACCGATATCGGTGCGACGTTGCCCTGCCGGTAGACTGGACTCACCGAAAGAGACTCTGATGCTCTTGCCCTCCGGTGTGAACTTGATGGCGTTGGAGAGCAGGTTGCGCACCACCTGCCCGATCTTTTCCTCCGCTGCCAGCCATGGAGAGCGAAGCGAAGGCTGGTAGTCCCCGGTAGCCGCGAGGCCGCACTGCTTACCCGGCGTGCCTTGCGCCAGAGGGGAAGCAAAGTAGGCATCCGAGCGCGGCGTCCAGTCATCGGGAGCTGGCAACGGAGCGGGAACGAGCTTGCGAGGTTGTCGCGTAGTGCCAGTGACCGGGACGGCCGGGGCACAAACAGGCTGTCGAAGGCCGAGTCGATTTTGGGGACTGGGATGTCCCAAAATCTTTCACGAGGTCGAAGACTCACTTGATCACACCAGGCCATGGTCTCGCGTTCGTACCTCACCATCTCCAGGGTCAGTCTCTTGTTCCTGAAAAGGGATTCGTATTCTGCGGCCGCACTCTCAACAAGAATTTTCAGATCCTGTTCCTTCATCTCAAAGTGCATGCGCCCCGACTCCAGCTTAGAGAGATCAAGCAGGTCATTGAGCAGACATAGCAGCCGCTCACCGCTCAGGTGAATGTTGGAGTAGTAATGAAAGAGCTTCTCTTTGGGCACCGTGTCGATCTTATTCATTCCAAACCTGGAAAAACTCAGAATGGCATGCATGGGGGTACGCAGCTCATGGGACATGTTGGACAGGAACTCGCTCTTGGCCTGGTTGGCCTTCTCTGCAGTTTCCTTGGCTGACATCAGTTCAGCGGTTTGCTCTGCTACGAGTTCCTGTAGGTGATCCCGGTGCTGGAGCAGTTCTTCTTCAGTGCGCCTGCGCTCATTGATTTCTTCGGAAAGAGCATGTACCTCAGGTATCCACTTAATCAGACCAAATGCCAATAACAAAAAGCCACCGAGGAATCCGACAAACTTTTCCAGAAACGCTTCCATCTCAGTATCACCGACGATCAACAGCCAGTTAAGGCTTTCGAAATTGTCGGAAATGTCGAGGAGACTGCCAAGCAGCAGTAGGCAGAATCCTGTAAGGATGAAGTTCCAGCCTTTGCGGGTATAGAGATTTTTCTTTGTCCCCTGTAACCACAGCCACCACACAAGGCTTAGCAGAATCAGGGCGCGTACAACTTCCAGTGGAATATCAAGCATCGGTAGGATTCATGGAAATCGTCGCAACCACCTGATTGCCGTTGCCCAGGTACTCCAGATGGTCGAAGCTCACCATCTTGGCCATGGCGATGCCACGGCCATGGGTATCGAAGACCCGATCCGGACTCATCTCCAGGTACTCCTGCCAGTCGAAGCCATCTCCCTGATCCTGGATCAGGAAACGTACCTCACTTCCGGCGCGTTCGAATGACAGGCTGACTGTCTTGGTGGCGTTTTCCGGCAGGGCCAGACGCCTTTCCACTTCTTTCTCCCAGGTACCCTCTTCATTCAACCTGGACTTTTCGTTGTAGGTAATGCCCAGGTTGCCGTGCTCTACTGCATTGATCATCAGTTCCGATAGCCCCATCACCACCTTGGCGGCTTCCGGATGGGCATTGGACAATAGGGTGACCAGGTCACGCCCCTCCTTCAGTGTGCGGAAAGTGAACTGCCCCTTGTCCATCAAAGTGAGAGCGTGCGATGTATGGCGTGTTTCCTGTTGCAAAACACGGTAATGCCGGTAGTCGCCAACAGCCGTTTTCAGGATGGCGAGCAGCTGATCATTATTGAACGGTTTGGTGAGGTAATAGTAGGCTCCGGCCTGAAGACCTTCCAGCACGTCTTCCTTGGCAGCCTTGGCGGTCTGCAGGATTACGGGGAGTGCACTCAGGGTGGGATGGGCCTTGATCCGGGCAAGCACCTCCATGCCATCCATTTCCGGCATCATGCGATCCAGGAGTACGGCATCAAAACGTTCAGGCGTTTCTTTCAGCAGATTCCAGGCCTGCCGGCCGTTCTCCGTACCTATCGGCGCATAGCCCGCATCTTCCAGGTGTTCGCTGAGGATCTCCAGATTAAAGACCTCATCGTCCACCACCAATATTGTTGGTATTGATTCTCCCATGGCCACTTCCTCCATTTTTCCCCGGGTGCCCTGTAACCTTATCGGCAGTTGACATAGTGGACTTTAGAAAAGATTGTAACGGTCCAAAAATGTTTGACGGTTGGTATAGAATGAGTTGGGATCGACTTCGACCCCTTCCTATGCCGATGGGGTATAATCCTTCCCATTTTTCCGATTGCCGATCCCCTCATGTCAGACGAACTGCTCGAACAACTCAACCGGCGGCGCACCTTCGCTATTATCTCGCATCCGGATGCGGGTAAGACCACATTGACCGAAAAACTGCTGCTCTATGGCGGTGCTATCCAGATGGCGGGCACGGTCAAAGGGCGCAAGGCGGCACGTCATGCTACTTCCGACTGGATGGATATGGAGAAGCAGCGCGGCATCTCGGTGACTTCGTCGGTGATGCAGTTTCCCTATCGGGATGAGATCGTCAACCTGCTCGATACCCCCGGCCATGAGGATTTTTCAGAGGATACCTACCGCACCCTCACGGCGGTGGACTCTGCCCTGATGGTGATCGACGTGGCCAAGGGTGTCGAGGCGCGGACCATCAAGTTGATGGAGGTCTGCCGTCTGCGCGATACGCCGATCCTCACCTTCGTCAACAAACTCGATCGTGAAGGGCGTGATCCCATTGAGATCATGGATGAGGTCGAGAGCGTGCTCAAGATCGAGTGTGCGCCAGTCACCTGGCCTATCGGCATGGGCAAGCGTCTGAAGGGGGTCTTTGATCTGCGCACCGATACCACCCATCTCTTCAGCGCCACCCACGGTGGCAAGATCCAGATGGGGGAGATGATCGAGGGGCTGGACAACCCCCACCTCGACGAGGTGTTGGGGGACATGGCCCAGGAGTTGCGTGACGAGATCGAACTGGTGCGTGGCGCCAGCAACGAACTCGATCTGGAGGCCTATGCGCGCGGCGAGCAGACGCCGGTCTTCTTCGGCTCGGCGATCAACAATTTCGGCGTCAGGGAGTTGCTGGACGCCTTCGTCGAGTACAGTCCTGCGCCGCTTTCCCGGCTGACCCAGCAGCGACTGGTGGAGCCATCTGAGAAGAAGTTTTCCGGTTTCGTCTTCAAGATCCAGGCGAATATGGACCGGCAGCATCGGGACCGCATCGCCTTTCTCAGGGTCTGCTCCGGCAGCTATCGCAAAGGGATGAAGATGAAGCATGTCCGCATCGGAAAGACGGTGCAGATAAGCAATGCCATCACCTTCCAGGCGGATGAGCGCAGGCATGTGGAGGAGGCTTGGCCCGGTGATATCATCGGCCTGCACAATCACGGCACCATCCAGATCGGCGATACCTTCACCGAGGGGGAGGCGCTGAAATATGAGGGCATCCCCTATTTTGCCCCGGAACTCTTCCGGCGGGTGGTGCTGAAGGATCCGCTCAAGCAGAAAGCACTGTTGAAGGGGATTCTGCAACTCAGTGAAGAGGGGGCGACTCAGGTCTTCCGACCGGAGAAAAACAATGACCTGATCCTCGGGGCGGTGGGTGTGCTTCAGTTCGATGTCGCGGTCGAACGTCTGAAGAGCGAATACAAGGTGGAGGCCATCATAGAGGCGGCCAGTGTCGCCACCGCCCGCTGGGTCGAGTGCGACGATGAAAAGATGCTGCAGCGTTTCAAGGATAAAAACCACGTTAATCTGGCGTTGGATGGGGATGACCAGTTGGTCTATCTTGCTCCGACCCGGGTCAATCTGAGTCTGGCCGAGGAGCGCTGGCCTGATGTGCGCTTCCTGGCGACGCGCGAACTGTAGTAGGCCGGTTCAAGCGCAGCGGAACCGACGATTTCATGTTTCAAGAATGCCCGGTCCGCTGCGCTTGATCGGGCCTACGGCTGGTATTAAAGAGCAGAGGTTTCGATGGAAAATGAAGAAGTAGAAGCACTGATTTGTGCCGGTATGCCCGGCGCGAAAGTGACAGTGACTGGCGACGGCCGCCATTTTGAGGCGCTGGTCATCAGCGAGGACTTTGTCGGCAAGTCGCTGATCCAGAAGCACCGGATGGTGATGGCGACCGTTACGGAGCAGATAACCAGCGACGAACTGCATGCGCTCTCCATCAAGGCTTTTTCTCCTGAAGATCGGGCGGAAAAGCAGGGCTGATCGCTATTGAAAAACTGTAGTTTCTCCATTTGTAATTCTCCCCCGGCGTCCCATAATTAAGATAGAAAGTGGTGGATATTAAATGGAGGTACCCCATGTTCGTGATGCAGAAAAACACGAAAAAGATGGTTGAAGTCCTAAGTCTGGCCGATCTCTTTGATCCTATGCATGGCGAAGTGGTCGGGCGGTTTCACGCTGGCGAAGAGATGCAGGATCCGGAAAAGTTCACCAAAGCTGATCTGCTGTTCCCTTCGGGTGAAGGCATGCCCAGATGTTGGGTCGACTCGCACTATCGCGAAGGCTGAGTTCACCGCCGGTGCCGTCATCTGTAGTGAAGTAGGCCGGTTCAAGCGTAGCGGAACCGGCAGCATTCCTTGTGTTCCATCAAGCCTGGATTGCCCGATCCGCTACGCTTGATTGTGCCTACGCCTCGAACAGAGGCAGATTTTCATTTCGGCCGGATCTCGATGGCCGTGAGGATCAGATTGCCTTTGTGCGACCCGAAAAGTGCAGTGAATACGGCTTTGATTGGATGATCCTGCTGTGGTGTTTTCCTGCTTCAGACAGGGTCAAAGATTGGAACAGAGACAGACCTTATAGTTTTTTCTGTTCTTTTTGCAGTAGGGTTTTTTGTCTGTCATAGGGTAGAAGGTGCGCAGGGCGCGCTGTTTGATCACCATGGTGCTGAAATGGCGTTTTTTACCGGCTGGACGGGTATCGAACAGACAGGCATCCTTGGTGTTTTTGCCTACCCGTTTATTGGCTTGCTTAAAGGCCCTTGTACCGGCGATCAGAATGTCTTCGGCGTTCATCTCGCGGTTGTAACCGCTGAGACACTTAATATTGTTCCTCGGTTCATACGGGTTTTTGAACTGAAGGCTGATGGTGTAGACCGGGGGTTTGATCGACTCCTTCAGATAGAACGCCCGACACTTTTCGACCGGGCGTTTTCTATAGTTTGATTTCAGTT
The DNA here is from genome assembly GCA_036784775.1 of Chromatiales bacterium. Lineage (GTDB taxonomy): Bacteria > Pseudomonadota > Gammaproteobacteria > Chromatiales > Chromatiaceae > QGON01. The sequence goes on from JAMJIN010000105.1 coordinate 9,999, forward strand.
TTCTGTATCCGGCCCAGTTGTTGTCCTGTGCCTGCCAGTAGCGGGCAGCGTAGTGCAGGCCGCCCAGGTCGCGGCCGGATCCAGGTTCACCGCAGAAGACATGCTTAAAACCCTTCTGTTCAAACCAGACACGGCGAAGCTCATGGGCAAACTGTTTGTTGTCCCTGGCCTTGCTGAAGATGCGCCCCCCGACGGCCTTGCGAATGCGCTGCAAAACCGCTGTATTGGATCTGTCCAGCATCATCTGTTCGAAATCGACCGCCTCGACCTCATCGCCCCAGTTGCCGCACAAGGCCAGCACCTCAAGATCAAAGTCGGTCAGGTCGGGGTCTTCGGGGGCGTGGCGGGTTCTGGGGTCATTGTCAAAAAATGGCTGAAAGGCGAGTGCCGGCAGCGACAGGATCAATAGAAAAAATAACAGGGCTGTTTTTTTCATGGCTGTCTGACTCATTGGTTTTCCGTTTTGGTCTCTTTGGGTTCCAGGTTCCAGATTATAGGTGCGTTCCGGATAGACGCCATTAGAGTGTACTCAACCCGATATGTCCTTTACCAGCTGTCGGGTCACCTGACGTCCCAGTTCGCCGATGGCGGTGGTGAGGGGGATCTCCTTGGGACAGACTTGCACACAGTTTTGCGCATTGCCGCAGTCGCTCAGGCCACCGTCACCCATGATGGCGTGCAGCCTTGCCTCCCGATCGTAGGTACCTGTCGGGTGGCCGTTCATGAGCCGCACCTGACCCAAGACTGCAGGCCCCAGGAAGTCGCTGTCCGGCCCGAACTGGGGACAGGCCTCCATGCAGCAGCCACAGCTCATGCAGCGGCTGAAGAGATGGTTTTCGCTCCACACCTGGGGCGATATGCGAGGGGCGCCTTGGTGTACATCCCAAGCGCCGTCGATTTCGACCCAAGCCTTGACCTGTTTGAGTCCCTCGAATATCCGTGAGCGGTTCACAAGCAGATCCCGCACCACCGGGAATTTGCCGAGGGGTTCCAGCACGATGGGCTGTGCCAGCTCATCCACCAGCGCAGAGCAGGCCTGCCGTGGCCTGCCGTTGATGATCATGGAGCAGGCGCCGCAGACCTCCTCCATGCAGTTGAACTCCCAGACGACCGGTTCGACCTGTTCTCCGTCCGAGGTCACCGGCTCGTTGCGAATCATCATCAGTGCCGAGACAATGTTGTGCCCCGGTTTATGTGGGATGCGGAACGTCTGCCAATAGGGCTGGGTTTCCGGCCGGTCCTGTCGGCGTATGCGTAGCTCTATCGAATCGTTCATCAGCGATAGTCCCTCGGCTGCTCCGGCGGTATGATCGAGGTGTCCACCGCTTCGTAGGATATCCGTGCTCCATCCCCGCTATGTTCAGCCAGTGTGGTCTTCAGCCACTTGTCGTTTTTACGTTTCCAGGCTTCTCGATAGCTCTCAAACTCCGGGTCGCCGGGAAACTTGCCCTCTGGAATCGTCAGCTTGAATTCGGGTTTGTAGTGGGCGCCCCGGCACTCATCCCTGGCACGGGCACAGCGGGTGATGACTGCGCTGAGGCGAATCATCTCCTGCACCTGACGGGTTTCGGCGAGGCTCTGGTTACTCCAGCCACTGCGGTCTCCGAGACCGACGTTGCGGGAACGCTGCTCCAATGCGAGTAACTCGTCATAGGCGAGATCGAGGGTTGGGTTGTCTCTCACCACTCCCACCTTTCCCGTCATCAGCGCCCCCAACTCCTCGTGCAGCCGGTAGGGGTTTTCTGGCCCGTTGGATTTGAGCAGAGCCTCGTTGATTGCCTGCTCCCGGGCGACTCCCTCTGCGAAAAAATGAGGAGGGGTCGCATCGCTGCTCTGTTCCAGCCCCCGCAGGTAGGTGGCTACCGACTCACCCGTCACCCGGCCGCTGAAGGAGGCGGAGAGCAGCGAGTTGGCCCCCAGCCGGTTGGCCCCGTGGTAGCCGCTGCCGCACTCGCCACAGGCGTAGAGACCGGGAATATTGGTGGCGTGGTTGCGCGGGCTGCCGTACTTGAGGCCGCCGCTCTGTTCATCCTTTTCGTAGTCGATCCAGAGTCCCCCCATGGCGTAGTGGGCGGAGGGGAAGATCTCCATGGGAGCCTCCAGTGGATCGCTGCCGTGAAACTTGCGGTAGATATCGAGGATTGCGCCCAGCCGGGCGGTGACGAACTTTTTGTCCAGATGGGTGAGGTCGAGATAGACTTTGTCCGCGCCGCCGACTCCCTGTCCCTGTTCCCGCACGATCTTCCAGATGGCCCGTGAAGCCACATCCCGTGGCACAGTATTGCCGTAGCTCGGGTACCACTCTTCGAGAAAATAGAAACGTTCGTTCTCCGGGATGGAGCGGGGATCACGGTTGTCTCCCGGCAGTTTTGGTACCCAGAGGCGGCCTCCCTCGCCCCGTGCGGCCTCGCTCATGAGACGGGTCTTGTCGTCCCCCAGCATGGCGGTGGGGTGGAACTGGAAGAACTCCGCATTGGCGAATCGGGCGCCCTGCAGGTAACAACGAAAGGCCGCCGCTCCGGTGGAGTTGGTCGAATTGGTGGTGCGGTGCCCATAGACCTTTCCCATGCCGCCGGTGGCCATCACCACCGCATCGGCACGAAAGGCGTGCACCTCCAGCGTGTGCAGGTTGAAGGCGATGATACCCTTGCAGTGGCCGTTGTTGTCGAGCACCAGGGAGAGAAATTCCCACCACTCCCGCTTGTGGACACTGCCCTGGGCTTCGTGGCGCCGTACCTGCTCATCCACCCCATACATCAACTGCTGGCCGGTGCTGGCGCCGGCAAAACAGGTGCGCTTGTTCTTCACGCCGCCGAACAGGCGCAGATCCATCAATCCCTCCGGGGTGCGGGAGAAGGTGACGCCCATGCGCTCGAAGGTGCGGATAAGTCCTGGCGCCTCTTCGCACATCGACTGGATCGGCGGCTGGTTGGCGAGATAGGAGCCGCCCTTGACGGTGTCGATGAGATGCTGTCTGACTGAATCCCGCTGACCTTTGGTGTCGAGCACCGCATTGATTCCTCCCTGGGCACAGACAGAGTGGGAACGTTTCACCTCAAACAGTGAGAACAGCTCGACACTGAAACCGGCCTCGACGATGCGCAGGGTGGTCCAGAGTCCCCCCAGTCCACCACCGATGACAATAACCCGCGGTCTCTTTTTCATGAGATAAACCCTAAAAGACCCTGCAGACCCACTGCGAAGAGCAGGAGGGTAAATCCCATGCAGACCAGGAAGCTGAGCTGTTGCGCGCGGGGCGTGACCGTGACGCCCCAGCTGATCCCCATGGTCCAGAGGCCGTTGCCCAGGTGGAGCAGCGAAAGCAGCAGTCCAAGCAGGTAGAGCAGGAAGATCAGCGGATGTGAGAGCAGTTGCTGCATATGACCAAACAGATCGGCCTTTACGGCGGGTTCCCAGATTCCCCAGAAGCGGGTCATGCCGACATGGGCGAGCAGAAAAAGCAGAATGGCGATCCCGGAGAGCCGTTGTAGCCAGTAGAAGCGATTATGCAGCCAGGGGTAGCGGTGCAGTTCTGCCCTGCCGGAACGCAAGATCACCAAGCCGTATCCGGCATGAAACAGGATCGGCAGGGCGATGGCGAAGATCTCCAGCAGCGGCAGGTAGTTCATGCGCTGCAAGGCGGCAACCACCTGTTCGTTATAGTGTGCCATGCCGAAACGTGACTGTGAGTTCTCCCAGAGATGGAAGATCAGAAAAGCACCCACCGGCAGCAGCCCGAACAGGGAGTGCAGGCGGCGCAGCAGAAAGTGGGGATTTTGTATGGATGCCTTCATGCAAGTAAACGTCACCGGATCGTCTCACAATAACTTACCGTGTGATCGTGTTACCTGAACTGATCTGTCTCAGGAAAAAGTCATCTTCCTGCAATCATGGTGCGCATGGCGCACCCTACGTTTTAAATTTGTGAGAAGTTCAAACCATAGCATCTGTAGGGTGTGCCGTGCGCACCGGAACACTCATAGATCCGGGTTGTCCTTTTCAAAACCATGGTAGATGAAATGATTGGAAGCGCTGCCACGCAGGCCCGTTCCAAGACCGATGCCTGGCACATTCGCTGTCCTCAGTGAGGGTGCCATGTCGCTGGACAGATCAGGATTGCCACTAACGAACCCGCGGTAGATATCGTAATCGGTCACAGGTGAGTGGCTTCTTGTTCCCGCTGAACTGCCTATTCCGGGTTGAACGGCGGTTGCCACCGATTTATAGGTGCTGCCGGTGGACAGGTCAGGGTTGCCGGGGGCAAACCCACGATAGATCTCCCAATCGGAAGCTGCGCCCGCAGTCCCGGCAAAAAGGAGTGCACTGATTGCGATGATTGATCTCTTCATGATTGAATCCTCAAATGTTGTATGGCGTGTCGGCATCGGGATTCCTGATTACCCCTGAGGCTCAGCTATTGAGTCAGTGGGTGGCGCATACTGAACCTGAAGCCAAATGAGGAGACCGCCATGGC
>JAMJIN010000473.1:0-1388 GCA_036784775.1 Chromatiales bacterium
GAGCCATGCTACCTCGTTTGCTTCGGGCTGCTGCAACGACTTCACCACGTCCCGAGACATGGCTGCGGCTTGCTGAACTTTCGTGCTAATCAAGTAGAGATATGCGACAACGGCTGCGGTATCGACAGCATTGATCGGACCAAGGTCTTCGAGGCTTTCTACACCACTCGCGCACAAGGAACAGGACTGGGACTGGCCATCGTCAAACGCATCGTCGACCAGCACCACGGAACCATCGAGCTACATCCCAACGAGCCCAATGGCACCTGCCTTTCCATTATCATACCGACAACACCACAATCACCTGAGATGGTCGGCAATCGGCCGGTGGAGGTAACAACATCATGAGCAAAATACTCATCGTGGATGACGACGTTGCAAGCTGTCGCACGCTGCAACTGCATCTGCAAACCCAGGGATACGATGTCAAGGTTGCTCACAGCGTGGAGAGTGGACTGGCGCAGGCTGATGCCGACACGCCGGAACTGGTGATTCTCGACATCCGCATGCCGGGGATCTCAGGCCTCGAAGGACTGCCTGAGTTCAAAAAGCGTTTCCCAGTGACCCATGTCATCATGATCACCGCTTTCCATGACATGGAGAGTACCATTGAGGCGATGCAGAAGGGTGCGGATGACTATATCCACAAACCCCTCGATATCGACGAACTGGAAGCGGCCATCGAAAAACTGCTTGCCTTCCGTGACGGCACAGAGGATCTGGTACCAGCTGAAGCACCACCAAAAGGCAGTAACCCACTCACTATGGTGGGCAGAAGCCGAGCTATGAAAGAGGTTTTCAAGACCATCGGACTGGTGGCCAAAAGTCCGGCCACGGTATTGATCACTGGTGAATCCGGCACCGGCAAGGAGTTGGTGGCGCGCGCCGTCCACCGTTCCAGCGAAAACCCCGAGGGTCCGTTTGTGGCAATCAACTGTGCCGCACTGGTGGAAACCCTGCTCGAATCCGATATGTTCGGACATGAGAAAGGCGCCTTTACCGGTGCGGTCAATCGCCAGGAGGGTAAGTTTGCCCTGGCCAGGGGAGGCACAATCTTTCTCGATGAGGTAGGTGAACTCTCCCCTTCCATGCAGGCCAAACTGCTTCGGGTATTGCAATACAAGGAGTTCACCCCGCTCGGCGCCAAGATGCCGCAAACCACCGATGCAAGGGTCATCACCGCCACCAATCTCGACCTGAGTGAGCAGGTGTGTAGATGGCGGTAAAAACCCGAACATAATTGGCGAACAGCGGTAACCGGATGAAATAGCTGCAAATAGCGAGTCAGAAGAAACAGCCAGCGACAAAGAGTGACATCGAGAAAGAAATCGGGAAGATGTAGGGAGCCGTTGAGAAGGTGTGGTACCGGGTGTATCGACCTCGACAGT
>JAMJIN010000474.1:0-1388 GCA_036784775.1 Chromatiales bacterium
GGGATGTATCCCACGCCGGAGGCCTCCAGCTTGCAGGGATGTATCCCACGCCGGAGGCCTCCAGCTTGCTGGGATGTATCCCGCGCCGGCAATTCCAAGGTTGAATGAAATGAACAAAGCAAGCAAGGAACACGTGACAGTTGTGCAACAATACTACATTTTACCGTCTCTGAGAGCTTTAAACTGATGGACACCGAACAGGACGCGCGACTCCTGCTGAGGAATGTGTAAACTAGGGTCATCGTCCACGATGTGATACACAAAGACTGGCTGCCGACGACGATATAAGCTTACCCAATGGCTTGCGTGTGCAACACTCACGACTACGATTGACCCGGTGAACACTGGATAGTTCTCTTCGGGGGCGATGATTGACGCGGCGAATACTGCTCTTCGTACGAACTGCCGCCGCAACATGCCGCATTCCGCGCGTTCTTGAATAAACATTGTTCGGAGTGGACTCACAACGCCAAGAGACTTCATAGTCATCTATCTAACGTGGGCGGACAATACTGCGTCGCTTATTTATTGCTTAGACGTAACGGTGTGTCGATGAACACATTTACACAAACTGTTTGCACCAACTGTAAAAATGTAGTATTGTTGCATGACTGTCACGTGTTTCTTGCTTGCTTTGTTCAGTTCAATCAACCTTGAAGTTTCTGGCGCGGGAGACATCCCCGCAAGCTGGAGGTCTCCGGCGTGGGATACATCCCCGCAAGCTCGAGGTCTCCGGCGTGGGAGACATCCCCGCAAGCAGGCGGCCTCTGGCGTAGGAAAGATCCTTGTAAGACTCTTCGTCTCATCTCATCCTTGGAGCCTCTGGCGCGGTGTTGGTTCAACCCTAACCTCGGGGGCCACTATTTTGGAGACGATCCCTCTCGTAAATGATCCTCGATGACCCTTCTGAACACATATGGCTCTTGACCTCCTCATTGATCAGGCCATATCCCCAGCTTGACCCCAGGTCAACAGGAAATGCCCATAAAAATGCCGAGAAGACCCATGTCAACTCTCTCGTGACGGGAAAGAGCCAATGACTACCTCGATGAACACATTGACCGGAAACAATCCAATCTTCATCCCATCTTTGAGGTTTGCAAACCTCTCATCTACAACAATCTATGTCAACCCGTACGACTCGGTCTGGAATGAAAACCAATGTCGGTTAAATTCCATCATCATCAACCAACTATCATAGACACCACAGTCGGTCGGCCTTAATTATCCTAAGACCACGTGGTTGCTTGCGTAAGTGCGTGCATGCGTGCGTGTGTGAGTGCTTGTCAGCGGGCGTGTGTGTGAGCCACCATTCTCAAAAGGTGGCATTGAGATGTGGTAGGATGATTTACCATTAAGCATAATTTCTTTGAATTACGTATTCAATA
>JAMJIN010000106.1:0-14371 GCA_036784775.1 Chromatiales bacterium
GGATGTGACGTTCTGACGGAGGATGTATCGACGCAGCGAGGCGGCCTTCGCCATCTATGCGCGGTTTTACTCAGCCGCTAACACTCCACAGCGGCCCTGTCGGTATGCTTGTCAAAGGCCATTATCTCCTCCTGATGGCTGGCAAGATCCCGATGCTCCGGTAGCAGCTGTTCCACCAACAGTCGCCATTTACGGTCGTCTCTTCCCCACCAGTCATGGGTCTCATCTCCCTTGTGAACCCCCAGTCGTTGCGACCAGCGGTTTATGGAGGTGCAGGTATCCCACCCATTGCGTGCAAGGAATAAAAAACGGGCGTCTGGGAACAGTGCCTTGATAAACGGGGTGCGGAAGATCATTTCCGGATACTTGTCGACCACCCTGCGTGATCCTGTCATACGCAGGTAGGCACCGTAGAGTCTTTGCAGGGTGATCCTGAGCTCATCACTCGCGTGTGTCTCGCCCATGCGATAGTCTGCCGGCAGGCTGCAGTAGTTTCCTATCAGGTCCTCATTCGGACAGGCCGAGTGCCAGAGGGCCTTGGGCTCGTTCAGAAAGCCCACCTCCCTGTGCATCGACAACAGCACTCCAAGGATAGTTGTGCCGCTGCGCCCTGTGCCGATGATATAGATGGGTTTTTCAACCGGCTTCAATTGCGGAAGCCTTTTCGCTGCACCATAGACGCCAAAGACCAGTGGATTGATCCAGCGTCCCCTTGTCGTCAGTGGCCGCCCCTCGAACAGCAGATAGCTGATCAGACGCGGCAGCAATCGGCCCGGCCTTGTCTTTACATAGTGTTTGTCAATCTGTGCGATCATTGCGTCTCTTTGCCTCCGCCTAGCAGCGCCCTCAACTGGATCAATGTACGTTTCGGGTTGGCGATAACTGCCCCGAGAATATGGAGTGGCAAGCGCAGTAACGGCAGCACCAGCCAGGGATACCATCCGGAGCGGGCAACGGGTTCGTAACCAAGCTCCTGCATCAGTCCGGCGGCGGCTTTTTCTGCGATCAGGATGTCGCCTTTTGGAAGATGGCCGCGCCAGTCTGCTGAATACGATGCTGAGATGCCCCGTTTCTCGATATTATGTTCTGAGTGGGAGGAACCGACTTGGGGTACGTCGAGCATACGCTCGTCAAAGGGGATACCCAGGAAGGAACAGAGTGACGTGAGTTGCTCCTCCGGTTCCTGGGTGAGAGACTCGAATTTCAGTTCGTGATATCTCGGGTGATCCTTCAGATTGTGTCCCCGACGTACTGCCTTACTCCACAGTTTGATCATGGTGAGGGGGTGATAGTTCGCCAGCACACGCAGGACGTTTTTCCACGGCATGCTTGCGGCGCCTCGCCACTTTTTCGTCCAGCGTTTTCTCTGTGAAAAGAGCACCGCACGGGGATCGCGCACGATCTGTACCACGCGTGATTCCGGGAACTGCTCAAGCAGCTCTGCCGCATAGAAGATGTTGCGTGGTGTTTGATCAGTAATCAGCATTTCGCCATCCCGCTCCGGGAGATGGCTCAACACATGGCGGAACAGGGCTGCCGCTGGAAAGTTATCAGTGGGCTGCTGCTGGTATAAGTCCGCGATCAGTCTCCCGGCTTGTTCCCGTGCGTCAGCATCCGGCACTCCTGAGAAGATACCATGCCTGACACGCTGCAGCAGAACGGCAGCGGCATCTTCAGCGTTAACGCGATTCCAGTTTGGATCCGGTTGACGGGGATCCCAGAGCTCACCGAAAAAGTGCAGTTCGTTCAGTGCAAGAATCGCAGGGTGTTGTCCAAGAATGCGGTTGAGCATAGTGGTTCCGCTGCGTGAGGCACCGGCAACAAATAGCAATTGGCACGCCTCGTCTCTCATTGCCTATCCATGCTTGTCTGGGTTCTGTTCAAGCCAGGCGGGGAGATTTATGTATCCCCGTTCGGTGAGAATGTTGTTGAGCTGACGATTGGACTCCAGGAAGAGGTCCTTCGCGCGGGCTTTCTGTTCATCGCTTATGATCTCGCGCCGCTGCGCGGTATTCATCGACTGATACCATCGTCGCAGCACCCGCTTTACCCCAGGACTGCCGCGGAAGAATTGCTCGCCCTTGTCGTTTACCCAGAGTGCGATTCGCTGTAGCGTCCGGTTGCGAAACTGCACCGTCTTGTTCTCCACGCCGAGACTGATTTCATCGTAGGGCGATTCGTCGATCTTCAGCCACCTGCAGATCTCTTGCATGAGTTTTGGTGCATCTGTGCGGAGATCATCGAAAAAAACCACCTTCAGACGTTCTCCGAACACTTCAAACCAGGGTTCGATGTAGTTGGCATAACGTCCTCCCTCGATGCCGAACCATATGTTGTTTTCTCGCTGGGAGAGTTCTTCTTCCGTCATTTTACGGCAGTGCTCCAGGTAGGACTCCAGCGAAAGATCAGCAGCCAGTTCGAGCATTGTCTTCTTGAAGCGGTAGAAGGAGAGCAAGCGCCCGACTGGTTCGCGCAGCATCAGGATTATATGCGCATCGTCAAGGTTCTTTTTGATCGCCTGCGCCACGGGTTTGCCGCCGTAGAAATAACCCGGTGTCGATTCCATGATGTAGCGTTCGCCTGAGGTGTCCTCGAATTGTGCTGCGTACTCCTTGAGCGGTGCCATCGGTTCACCATAGCGTAGTGGCAGGAAGTAACAAGTCTCTTTGATCCTCGACGCACCTATCTCCGGGTGGAGAGCAAGATAGGAGAAGAGCGAGGTGGTCCCCGCCTTGTTTACGCCTGCAATGATCAGATTGGGCAATGCCATGTTTTTTATCCCCGATATCCTGAAGGAGCAGTGTCTCTACAGGACCTTTCCGTAGACCGCCTTGATCTGTGCCAGATGACGCTGTGGTGAGAACTGTTCAATAACTTTTTTCCTGCCTTTGCGACCCATTTCGATCGCCTCGGACGGATGCTCTGACATCCACTTCATCCACTCTGCCAGTGCCTGGTGATCGCCCGCTTCGATGAGGAAACCATCTTCACCTTCTGTTACGACTTCAGGCATACCGCCCATGCGACTGGCCACCACGGGCCGTCCGTGAGCGAAGGACTCGATCAATGCCAGGCCGAAGGTTTCGTAGCATTCTGACACGGTAATGGTACAGATGCTGCCGCGAATCAGTTTGCTGAGTTCGTCTCCCTGCTTGAAGCCGACATAATGTACATGTTCCATTCCCGGCTTGGACAGGTGCTGCTTGAGTGCCTCATGCTCGCTGCCGTCACCTGCAATGTACAACGGTACTTCTGGTAACTGTTCCGCCGCACGGAGCAGTGTCCAGGGACCTTTGCTTTTCTCCAGGCGCCCAAAGTAGAGAAAATAACTGCCTTTTTCAAAGCTGGGCTTAACTAACGTTGCATCGATGAAATTGTGTACGGTGGATATTCTGTCGGCCGGTGCGCCGAGATCAATCAACTTTCTGCGCTGAAAATCACTGACAGTGATGAAGTGGTCTATCTTATCTCTGGCGCCAAACCAACGGGAGACGTACGACTCCGCGGCGCTCAGACAGGAGCGGGCCAGCGAACCCCGATTGCAGCGGTTTTGCACCGCTCGCCAGAATTGCCGGCCGGCACAGGCTTCGCAGGGGCCGTCAGCCGTCACCAGTCCGTAAGTCGGACACACCAGCTTGAACTCGTGCAGTGTCTGTACGATTGGGATACCCCGTCTCTTCAGCGGTGCAAGAATGGAGGCGGTAAGCTGTCCGTAATAGATATGAAGATGGGCAAGGTCGATTCGGTTTTCCTGCAACAGTCTGGCGATGGCCATGGCCGCAGGTCTTGAGTAGATGTATCGCAGAAGATCCGCCGCTGAAGGGTCGTCAAAGTTGACGCCCTGCGGAAAATATCGGCTCCAGGTGCTTGCCTGGTTGTTCGGATGCTGTGCCGAAAACGGGATAATCTCATAACCGTTTTCAGAGAGTAGCTTGTTTAGTTCAAACCGGTATTTATCCGATCCGCCACGGATAAAATTGATTTGCGAGATGCTCAGAATAGTGCTCATGATGTTTCGATGGGGGGTTTGGCGTTATCTTTGTTCCACCCATATCCGGAAGCTGACAGCAATCCGACGAGAAACCAGAAATAAAACGCGTACGCACGGATGACGAGTGTCCGCTCGACAAATGTGTAGATGAAAGTGACAACAATAAGAATCAGCACGGTGACGGCGAGTTTTCGCATGGTCGGTGTTACGGGCAGCTGCGATCTGCGAATACGGTTTGCATTGCGTCCCAGTCGCCAGAGCAGGAACATCCAGATGCTGAATCCCAGGATTCCGAAATAAACAAGCAGCGCCATCCAGTAGACATCTCTGTAGGAGTTGTAGGTGAGCAGTTGGCTGAGTCCGGAACGGTCTGCAACGAACAACTGGATGGCGTGACCGGGGTCAGGCCCGAATCCCAGCAGGTTGAATGATCCGAATACACTAACGAGCGCTTCTCTGAAGAACCAGAGTCGGGAAGCGGATGCGGACCTGGCCCAATACTCTTCTGACATGAGGTGGCGCATCAGTTCAAACACCGCAACCTGGTGCTCCCGTGCTTCACGCCCGGAGACGATGTTTCCACTCTCCATCGCACTGTCTACAGCGATCATCAGGGCACCCCCAATCATCAGCAATAACATACCCGGTACTATTCGGCGCCTGTCGCCGGAGAGCAGCAGTGCCAATATGGGGATGATGGCCCCCAGCATTATCGCTGCCCGTTTGTAGGTGGTGAGTATGCCCAGAATCAGCAAAGCTATCGCCACGACGAGAAAAATCGTCTCCCGCAGCGGGCGTGATCTCTCCATGAAAAAATCGCTTGCAGCAACCGACAGGGAAACAAGTAGAAACATCGCCAGGATACCCGGTTGCCCGAGGGTGCCGATGCCGGCGCCGATTCGATCCGTTGTTGGATCTCTGCTAAGCAGGGTCTTGCCGGCGATTTCGGTATCCATCAGGCGTAGATAGAAGAACTGCTTGATACCCTCTCCGCCGAGGAACTGTACGATTGCGATGGTGGCCTGAATAAGACCCAGAATGATGATCAGCCGAAAGACGATTCTGATCTGCTCTGGTTTATACCTCAGGTTGGCCAGGATATAAAAGAGCACCACATAGCGAAGTAGTGAGCGAAGATTGGTAACAGCCGGTACGGGGTCGGAGCCGTTTTTTACCAACGATACAAATGCAATCATTACGAACAACAACAGCGGGAGATCGACCAGGGTGCGCCTGAAAGGCCGTCCGTCTCCAAGGCGAGTGGTCAGCAGCAGAACGAACAGCAGATAGATCGACGCCTCCACCGCTACGAACAGAATGGACTGCAGGGACTCAGCGCCCGGCAGGTAACGCATCATCAACGATTCGAAGGGCAGATAGGCGCCGAGAATCAGTACAACGTTAAATATCAGGCGGTCCACACGACGATCCAATTCCCAGTCAGTTGATCAGTGCATCATCAAAGATGGCTGAACAGAATGAATTGCCCGGTAACAGGAGTTTGTCCCATTCTCCTGCCTGGTGCGAAATCGCCACTTCAGGCGGAGCAGTCGAGGGGGCCGTTTTGCTCCCACCGTTGGTGGCGGCGAGATCTCTGTTGGCAACACAATCCAGCTGCCACTGTCCCGCGAGTCTTGTGCCGTTGATCTGCACCTTCAGCATCTGTTCGGTGCTGCTCCGGTTGAGAAGCAGGAAATACCATTGCGACCCCGCACCACTCAGGACCGAAGCATTGACTGCAGAAAATCCTGCCGGGTATTCCTGGTTTCCCTTGATCATCGGGTTGTTGCCGATAGTAAAATCGTAACGGCTGTCTGTTTTGGCGAGTACTTCACCGATTAGCTGAAAAGGAAAGTACGCAGCCCGCTTTACCGTTTCACCTTTTGGCGCCATGTCTTCTTTCTTCGCTTTGGAAAAGAGTGAAGGCCATTTTCCCCTGGCTGCTACCTGATGATAGTTGGCGAGTGTAATGGTGTCGCTGTTGAGGATGCGGATAAAATGGTCGCCTATGAACATGGCATGCAACTGCGTATTGTTCATGGCACGATTACCGAATCCGCGGATGTTCCATTCCGTCAGCCACAGTGGCAGGTCGCCGTATAGATCCCGATAGTATTTCATCGCCGGATCCCATTGCTGTTCAAGCCGGGAAAAGAGGTCACGGTAGAGGGTGTCAAGGTTGTCCGAATCCGGGATTCGCCAATAGGCGTGCACGGCTATGGCATCGGCAAAGTCAGCCTTCGTCATGGTCTGGTCCCATTCTTGTCGATAATCTCCTTTGGATCCCGAATCGGCAAAGAAGCCGGTCCCTGATACCGGGACGGCCAGTTGGATCTCGGGATCCTCCCAGCGCATGGCATCCGCATGTCTGCGTGCTATTTCCAGGTAGTCCTCGGGACCGCCGATCAGGTCACGGTATATACGGATATAGAACTCGTTACCCAGCTCCCAGCGTTTTATTTTGTATCCCTTCTGTTTGGCGTAGCGCACCCAAGCCGCGCTCTCTTCCGGTGTGCCGGTAGACAGGTTCACAACTACCAGCGGCTCGATGCCAAAGTGTTCACAAAGCAGCATGAAGTCGTCGAACGAGAAACGCCCCTTTCTCAGATTCTGCAGTGACCAGTATCTGTCGAGATTCTCCTGATTGACACTTACTGCGTGAGTAATATCCATCTCTTCAAGGCGGAATCCCTCTTCTGCCCAGTGATAGAAATTACCTACGGTGCCTCCAGGAAATCTCAACATTACCGGTTGTAGAGGCCCGATATGCTTGATGAATTCGTCATCGAGAAACCCGAAATGACCTGGCGCAAGGTTGGTGTTGAATCCGTAGACATCGCGATCTAATGACGCTTGTGTACGGTTGTCTACTTCAATGGTGACTCCTGCCTGTACCTTGGCGGGTGATCCCATGAACAATGCACAAGCCAATACAGCAGATCCCACTGACTTTACCCTTGTCCTGAATCTTGAGTCTTGCTTGTTCATGGTTGTTCGCAGTGTTCATGCCAGGGGTATCCACTATCGCCGAACACCAGAAAATAGGGATTTAACATCGATTCCTTTTTACCGTAGCGCAACATGTTGCCTGCGGTGTCAGTCACCCTTCCTCCAGCTGCTTCGACTACCGCTTGGGAAGCAGCTGTATCCCATTCAGAGGTGAGCCCCAATCTTGGATAGATGTCCGCCTCACCGGAAGCGACCAGGCAGAGCTTCAGGGAACTGCCCATGCTGATCAGTTCGTGGGGGCCGAGTTCGTTGAGAAAGTGCTTTAAGCTCTCTCCAGCGTGGGAACGGCTGCCCACTACCCGCACGGGATCCTGTCTGGTTCGGGTGGCGGAAATCGCATGAGCTTCCCCCGAACCGTTGCGCCGGAATGCGCCTGTTTCCAGGCTGCCGTAAAACAGCAGATCCAGTGCCGGTGCATAGACCACACCCAACACCGGTTGGTTGTTCTCGATGAGTGCGATGTTTACCGTGAACTCACCATTTCGCTTGATAAACTCCTTCGTGCCGTCCAATGGGTCTATCAGCCAGAAGCGCGTCCAGGAACGGCGCACCTCGAAGGGGATGCTATCTGACTCCTCTGACAGCACCGGAATATCCGGGTCAAGCTTGTGCAGCGATTCTACGATGATGTTATGCGATGCAAGATCTGCTTCGGTGAGCGGGGAGTTGTCCGACTTCGTCTGTACGTCGATCTCTTTGGCGTAGACATCCATGATTGCCCGGCCCGCTTCGATCGCTATTGGAATGATTTCATTCAGATACATGTTACAAACCTTTATTGTTGGAAAAATGCCAATGTTCGATGAGTGTGCGACTATCCTCCCGTCCGATTGGCAATGGGCAATACAAGCCCTGTTTCTTGTTGATCATCGGTTTGGAATCACCAGTCAAACGGGCGACCGGTTAACGATTCCAACCGTCTGTTGTGCGGGTTGAAATAGGCTTCGAGTCTGCGTCTTGTTGCCGCTTTCATGGCCGGGGTCTGCAGCGGTTTCTCGTTCCAGGCCACAAGACGCTGTTTCAGTCTGTCGGATACCCTGCGAGGCAGCAGACGACGGATGATTTTCTTGATCTTGCCGCGATATGAGAGCACTTTGGCCAGTTGCGGTGACCTGGCTTGGGCTGCCTTGTTGAAGCGTACTGAGACATCAGGTTCAAACGCTTCATCCACGCCGATCACTGAAAACAGTACACGACAGATGCTCAGCGGGTCCTCCTTTAATTCGTCAAACGTAAATACATGTACCTGCCGGGGGCTGAAAATCGTCTGTAATGCGGCTATCTGATCAGCGTAGATCCCTTTTCTAAGGTAGGTTGTGCCGTCATCGCCATCTTTGGATTCATCACAATCCGCCGACAGTTCCCGAGCGATGGCGGTCTCAAAATCTGCCGCATCCTCCCAGCCTCGACGTTTGGCATGCCAGTAGGCGGAATAGGCCCTGTCGATTGAGTTGCGCAACACCATTACCAAATGTATGTCGGGATTGTGTGCCTGAAGGCGCTGCACGGCGGTTGGGTTTCCGCTGACTGCGACGCTCTTGGCGATAATCCTGATCCCGGTATCTGTACAGGGGGAAAAATAGCGGGCATGGGCAGCCGGATATCCCTCTTCGAACTCCTCGTTATTGACGAAGTAGTTCATCTCCCGTTTGTCATGGGTGCAGACCTGGGGATGACTTCCGACATATCGAACAAGCGAGGTGGTGCCCGATTTTTCGGCGCCGATTATCATTACATCGATCGGTTTCACAGGGCGTGAGTTCACTTGCTGTGATCCATTACACTTGTGACTCCCGTTTACCCATTCGTGCTGTAAAGGGCAGGGTGACAATGCCCAGAGTTCGCCATACCAGGATTGCGGCAACGAGATTCTGGCTTGCCATGGTGACGGATGTTGCCACCGCCGCCCCCATAATCCCGTATCGCGGCACCAGTATCAGGTTCAATACCAGATTGATTGCTACGCAGAAAATAATATTATTTCTCATCAGCTTCTCGTGGCCCGTCATCATCAGAAGATAGGCGACGGAACCTGTGGCCACGTTGACGAACTGGCCCAGGGCAAGGATGGAGAGAATAGTGCCGCCTTCTGCGAACTCGGCGCCGAACAACCGCAGTACCCAGTCAGGAAAAAGCAGAAACACAGCCAGAACCGGCAGTGCGAGCAGGGTCATGAGTCGCGCCGCACCCACTGCAGTGGCCTCCAGTGCCTGCATGTCGCCACGTTGATGCAGCTCCGCGAATTTTGGTGCGGAGATGCTGTTTACCGCAATCAGGATGAAGCTTGTAAGCAGGGCCGTGCGCTGGGCGATGTTGAAAATGCCGACATCGCTCGCTGTCCCCCACAATCCGAGAAAAAAAGTCGATGACCATTTGATCGCGAGGGTCAGAAGGGCAATCACCAGTAACGGCCGGGCGCTGTTGAGCAGGGCAGGGGGCAGCGATTGTCCACCTGAGACAGGGGATGCCTGTAGAGCAACCTTCCAGAATAATATGGCGATGGCTGTGGTGAGGAGTGCAGCTCCCACATGGGCCCAGGCGGCTCCCACAACGCCGAAAGCCGGGGTCAGGATCAGGACTCCGGGGATGGCGAGCGCGGGTAGCCAGACGCTCTGCACAGACACTGCCGCTTTGATTCGTTTGAGTCCCTTCAGTGAGTGGGCATAGAGGTTGAACACAGCCAAGGGGATGATGCCGATAGACATCCATAACAGAGGCTCTGCCAGTTGTGGCTTGCCGAAAAGATCCGACGCAATGGTGTCGGACAGGAGGGCTGTCAGCAGGGCTACCGGCAGTGCCGCCGTCAGGAGGATGCGCAGACAGTGGCGGTGCAGCACCGATATCATCGACCAGTCGCCCCTTGCAGCCTGTCGGGCGACCTCCCGCATGGCCAGAATGTAGGTGCCGAACTTACCCAGGGTACTGCCGAAGGTGATGATAGCCAGGGCGAGAAAATAGATACCCACGCCCTCGCTACCGAGTTGACGTGCAAGCAGAATATTCAGTACGAAGGCCAGCCCTGCGGCTATGACCTTTAATACGAAGGCGGTCGTCGCGCCTCGGATGATCTCCATCAGGTGTTCATTGAGATGATGGAAATTCATGTGCAAATCACCCATCATCCCCGGGGATGGTGTTTGTCACGCTGATCGTTGTTAGTCCCGTTGACGACAATTCCGCACAGCTCAACCCCGCCTTGCCACAGGCGTTTGGCCGAGTGCTCCAGTTCCGACAGGTTATGCTCACCGGCCTTCACCACCAGCAGGGCAGCGCCGGCGTGCTGGCCTAATATCACCGCGTCGGCAACTTCAAGCAAAGGTGGGGAATCCAGGATCACGCGATCGTAATGGGTCTGCATGGTATCCAACACTTTCGCAAAGCGCTTCTTCATCAGAAGCTCCGCCGGGTTTTCAGCTGATCCGCCAGCAGGAAGGAGATGCAGGTGATCGAGACTGGTTTTCTGCAACGCATCGTTCAGTGTCAGATTCCCGAGCAGGATTTCTGTTAAGCCCGGGTCGTTCTTTTTTCCGAAGTGGTGGTTGAGCCTTCCCTTACGCAAATCCGCATCGATGATGCAGACGCGATCCCCCCCGCTGGCCAGCACTACGCCCAGGTTCGCTGCCACAAAACTTGTGCCGACGCCGCTCTTGGGTCCCGTTACCAGGAGCAGCCGGTTCGGTACCTGTGCGAGCACATGGTTCAGGGTCGAACGCAGGCTTCGCAATCCCTCCACTGCCGGATCGTCAGGCTGTATTGCCGCAAGGAGTGATACATCATTACTGCTTCTCTTTTGCAGTCTCTTCAGGCATTTTTGTGCTTTGCTGTTGGGCAGTGTCACTAATACCGGAATGCCGAGCCTAGCCTCGATCTGGTTCGGATCATATACGCTCAGTTCCAGTGCACGGCGTATGAAGGCGCTCAGTATGGCGATGAATAACCCTGCCAGCAGGGCGATGAAAAGAATCTGGGCTTTGCGGGGTTTGATCGCTTCACTCGACGTCAATGCCGGATCGATGATCTGTACGTTGCTGACACTGCTTGCCTTCGCAACGCGCAGTTCCTGGGCACTTTTGAGCAGCTCCGTGTAGAGTTTGGTCGTAACCTCCACGTCGCGGGACAGTCGCAACATCTGCTGCTGTGTCTCTGGCAGATCCTTGATTTTTGAAATCAGGCTGCGTTTCTCCTTGCGCAGGCGTGTCAGTTGGGCGTCCAGCGCCACTATACTGGGATGAGCCTCAGTGAATTTTTGTCGCAGCTCGTCCCGGTTCTGACGCAGTTCCTTGGTCTGTGCGTCAACTGCCACGGTGCTTTTCAGGACGGCTTGTGTCTCCAGCGGCAGATCAACAGACCCCTGTTTCAGGCGAAAGTCATTGAGAGCGGACTCAGCCCTTTCCATAGCGGCGCGTAGCTCGGGAAGCTGGTCCTTGAGGAAATCGAGGGTCCTTTCCGCTTCAACAGAAAGGAATCTTGACTTCTGTTCCACGAATATACGGATGATCTCATTCAGGATCACTGCGGTTTCCTGACGATTCGACCCCAACAGCGTCAACCGAATCAACTCCGATTGACGGCTTGTTTCCTTCGCGGAGAAACGATCCTTCAGCGTCTTGATTGTCGTCAGCCGTGCCTGTCGAACCAGGTTGAACCGGCTTCCCGGACGCGCCTGCAGTCCGCTTACCCTGAGCCGTAGATCGGCCGTCCCCGGAAGCGGCTGCGGGCTCTCGCCCACCTGTCCCTCAAGCAGCAGTTCACCGTCCGGATCGAACAGTCGATAACGCTGGGAATCCAGTATCATCAGTGTCAGGGTGACATCGAGCAGGTTCGCCGGCACATTCAGTTCCGCGACTTCGATCCATTCACCACCCCAGGAGTAGCCCTCAAGGCCGAACAGCGGTTTGGCCAGATCCCCTTCGCCCCCCTGGAAACGGCGGGCCAGAAACTCACCGACCAATGGGAAATAGAGGGGAGTCGCTTTTACGTCGAGGCGTAGATTGTCAACCGTTCTGCCGAGGACTCGCCGGGAGTTGAGAAATTCGATCTCTGCGTTGACCGGGGACTGGTCTGCAAACAGGGAGTTGACTTGATCCAGGGCGGATAGGGTGTTCGTCTCCTCTTCTGCCTTGACCAATGCGTCGGCCTCGAACACCGGAGATGGCAAAAAAGCCACGGCAGCCCCAATTAGAAGCGAGATCGCAACAATTGCAGTTATCATCAAGCGCGCACCGATCAGGATGCCGAGGTAATCGTGTAGGCTTAATTCCTGTTCTGTGGGGGGGTAGGGCAGGGCGTGACGCGTCCCCGGCTGTGGTGGCCACGGATCTCTGCTCAAGGTCTACCGCTCCATGATTCGTTCAATTGCCATTGCCCTGGAACAGAGGGAAAGCTGTCCGGCTGGCCATCTCCAGAATCTTTATCGTCGGTAGGATCTGGGACATTACGCGATTCCAGCGCACCACCTCGGCAGTGTCCACATAGACAACATCGTGTGGAAACAATGGAAACCTGTCCGCCAGGATGAGCGCGTCAGGTGAACTCGCGTTGAGATGAAAAACCTTCGGAGTGTCACTGCCGCGAATGACATAGACCCGCGCGGGATTTGAAGAGTTCTGGTCGATGCCACCGGCATCGGCAAGTGCCTCGGCCAGTGTCTTGCGGCCCTTGTTCATCAGATAGGAGGATGGGTTGCGTACTTCACCGAGAACAAAGATCTTGTTGTTGATCCGATCGGGAACGTAGAGCACATTACCGTGTTGCAGAAGGAGATTGCGCGAAGCATCTCCATTCTCGTACAGGGCCAGCATGTCGACACGGTAGGTCTCGCCCTGGCGCGTCAACGTTAGTTGGCGACGGTCGGAATCCAACGTAAAACCACCTGCACGGTTGATCGCTTCCAGTGCGGTCATCGGCACATCGGTCACCGGGTAGATACCTGGGTTGTTGACCTCGCCGACCACGTAGACGCGCTGGCTCCGGTAGTCCGCAACTCTCACGTCGAGTTGAATATTCTCTATGAAGTGGGATAGCTTCCTGGTCAGCGCATCCCGGATCTCTTCGACGGTCAGACCGTTGACGTCGATTTTTCCTGCGTAGGGATAAAAGATCATCCCGTCCGGTCCGACTAATGTGCCGGCTGTCTTCGCATCGCGAAACTGTCCGGCGGGAATGGTTAGTTCCGGGTGGTCCCACACAATGATACTGAGAACGTCGCCAGGACCGATGTGGTACTGATATTCCGCTTGTTCGGGTGGTGCTGAACCAGTCAGCTGCGGATAGAGAAGCGCTTCCTGTTCGACTATCAGTTCGCCGGTGATTTCATGTATGTTCAGCTTTTCCTGGGTGTATTCTCCATCGGAGGAACGAACGGGCACACTGACAGTGCTCCCCCCCGCCGAATCCTGCATATGCATGCCTGGCGCTATTGCGCATCCGCCAAGGTGTAGAATGACTGCCAGTAACCCGAATGTCTGAATGTTTCGCATTTCAGTGATCCAAATGCCCACGAATTATTATTGATGTCCTGCTGGAAACCGGCCAGTCGTCTCTATCACATTTGGTCGGGGTTACGGTCAGCGTAACAAATCTATATTACAACTACTATTATCGATCAGGATTTTAGGTCTTGGAATTTTCAAACTCGTTTGTATCTATTTCAGCGTATGGTCGACACTGAGGTAACGTGTAGGATGTGGTGAGTATAACGAACCGCATCAATCGCAACAGATGCGCATAACTACGCTCAGCACATCCTACGTTCCCGTGTTTTTCGCGCAGGTATTGAGGCAGGCATTCAGGGAGTCAAATCTGCCTTTTTATCTTCATTTGATATCCAGCAGGATAGACAAATTTGACTCCAATTACAGTCTATTACTCTTCATTCTCCTGTAAAGGTTTCGCCCACTGAACTCTGGATGGGACTGAAGACGATTGGGATGCCGGACCGTATGCCCAGGATCGAAGTAGACTCTCGTAGGCGCCGAGGACCGAAGGCCAGGTGAATGCCTCCTGATGGCGCAGATGGCTCGATGTTGCCATCTCTTTCAGTTTCGCCTGGTCACCGACCAGATCCGTAATATGTTCGCGGCATTCCGCCTCGTTACGGAAATAGACTGCTCCATCCCCTGCTACCCAACGATTGAACTGGTTGTCATGGGCCAGCACCGGGGATTTGGCCCCCAGCGCCTCCACCAGTGAGGGTGTAGATGGCGGTAAAAACCCGAACATAATTGGCGAACAGCGGTAACCGGATGAAATAGCTGCAAATAGCGAGTCAGAAGAAACAGCCAGCGACAAAGAGTGACATCGAGAAAGAAATCGGGAAGATGTAGGGAGCCGTTGAGAAGGTGTGGTACCGGGTGTATCGACCTCGACAGT
>JAMJIN010000475.1:0-1383 GCA_036784775.1 Chromatiales bacterium
CTGATGTGTGCCACCCGATCATCCTACCAGGAAACAGTCCACTCGTCGAACTCTACGCTCGCCGAAAACACATACGATATCTACACCAGGGGTACCGAGTGGTGCTCGCAAACATCGCCAAGGAAGGAATCCACATCGGCAATGGGAAAGAACTGCTGAAGTCTGTGGCGAGTAAATGTCTGTACTGTCGCACCAGGCGGGAGTCCATGCTACAACAACAGATGGGCATCTTACCTGCCTTCCGAGGAAACCCCTGTACGCCACCGTTCGCCGCTGTGGCCGTTGACTTTTTCGGACCGCTACAGACAAAAGTCAGCAGAAACGTTACGACAGAATCATCTGTGATGATCGTGACGTGTACTACCACACGAGTCGTCCACCTGGAGCTAACCAGCAGCGCATCCACTGAATCATTCCTACTCGCGTGGCGTCGATTTGTCTCACGCCGAGGTGTACACCCGACGACAGTCTTCAGTGATCGAGGCAAGAACTTCCAGGGGGCGCAGCGACCGCTCCGTGATGCGATCGACTCGTGGGACGTTTCGCGTCTCAAGCGAGAACTCGCTGCCGAACGAACACACTTCGAGTGGCAGTTCAACGTGCCGAAGGCGAGCCACATGAACGGTGTCGTCGAGTCCCTCATACGTAGCTGCCGCCGAGGACTCGATGCTGCCGTCAACTACCTCAAGCGCCGATTCACCTTCGAGGAATGGCAGACCTTCCTCTCGGAGGTGATGTACGTCATCAACTCGAGACCGCTGTTTCCCGACGGACCTGATCCTGTCGGGTCACCTGCGGTCACCGGCAACGACATTCTTCACCCCTTCGACCAGCCAACGGTGCCGCAGCCCGTTGTCGAGGACCGTCCACATCCGCGAGAAGTTGTGAAAGCTCTGCATCAGCGTGTCCAGTTGTTCTGGGAGACGTGGCTGAGATTCATGCCGCCGCATCTCATCGCTCGCTCGAAGTGGTTTCACTCGCGGCAGAACCTGCAAGTCGGCGACTTGGTGCTTCTACTGGAGCCCGGGATGAAGGGCGCGGCCGCCCCACGCACTCTGTGGGAACGTGCCGTCGTCACAGCTGTCCAGCCCGGTGATGATGGCCTAGTACGGAAGGCTACCGTGCGAACAGCCAACGCAAGGCTCTATGATCGGCCTATTCACAAGATGTGCCTGATCGCCACCGACGACGAATTGAGCAACGGCTTACGAAGAAAATGAACGTTATCATATTGCAAACTGCTCTGTTTACCGCTAATGTTTTATATTTTTCCTTTTTTTTTTTCCAATTAGCTAGGCGGGAGTGTTTCGGCAGTTTACCCAGTTTATTGTACACGTTTTAGCCGCTAGGGACTTGACCTCGTTAGTGACACGCCTCAGTGAC
>JAMJIN010000107.1:0-14281 GCA_036784775.1 Chromatiales bacterium
GAGGTGCGGTATCGGGGGACTGTCGAGGTCGATACACCCGGTACCACACCTTCTCAACGGCTCCCTACATCTTCCCGATTTCTTTCTCGATGTCACTCTTTGTCGCTGGCTGTTTCTTCTGACTCGCTATTTGCAGCTATTTCATCCGGTTACCGCTGTTCGCCAATTATGTTCGGGTTTTTACCGCCATCTACAGGCCTTCATGGGCGAGACCAAAAGAGGCACAAACCATGCGCAGCATGTCGTCTGGATCGACCTGGGTGGTAACCAGCTGGGCCGCCATGACGTTTTTGTTGGAGAGCTCCTGAAACAGGTTTCTGACCAGCGTGGTTTTACCGGTACCTATGCCACCGGTGATCACGATAAACCCCTCACCCTGCTCAAGTCCGTAACGCAGGTAGGCCATTGCCCGATTGTGTCCCTTACTGTTGAAGAAGAACTTGTGGTCGGGTGTTAGCTGAAAGGGTTTGCCTTTCAGTTTGTAAAAATCGTCATACATGTTCGGTTGCCTGTGATTCCCTGGCCAGAATTGCCGGACAAGTGGAAATAACCATGAATTTTCAGTTGGTCGAATACAAGTGCAAAGGTTAATGCGACCTTTCAGAGGGCTGATTATGCAATGAAATCGACAGTTTGCATACCTTGTTTGATGGGGGAGGGGAGTGATCTTCTGTTACAGATGAGCAAAATGCGGAAAGGTTGGGAGAAGTGGGGGAGTTGACGTTCCATGGCTGGCTCACTATCTTCATGGGTAGACAACGAGTGCATCAATCGCTGCTGCTGTTTGGCAAAGTGCGGATATTGAGTGGCATCTAAACAATCCGCGTTGATTTTTTATACCTTAAAAGGAAGCTCTGATAAACGTCATTTCGAACGCAGTGAGAAATCTCATACCCCGAAGCCTGGCTATGCGCCTTGTAGTTTGAGATCTCTCCCCATGGTCGAGATGATAGTGACCCAATTAAACAGGGCTTCCTTAAGTTTCAGCTTCATAATGAGAAGAATAAGGAGTATTTATGCTGCAAGTCGGTCAGAAGGCACCCCCTTTCCAGTTGCCTGACGCGGATATGTACATGGTCGATTCCAGTGATTATCTGGATAAGAAAAACCTTGTACTCTATTTCTATCCCAAGGATGACACGACAGGTTGTACGATCGAGGCAGTGGAGCTGTCCGATTTAATGGATGATTTTGAAAAGCTGGATACTCTGGTTTTCGGCATCAGTCGTGACAATTGCCTCTTTTCGCGACAAGCACGGGCTGACGGTGCGCTTGCTGGCGGACCCCGAGGGGGAGGCTTGTGAGGCCTTTGGTGTCTGGCAGGAGAAGGAGGCACATGGCCAGAAACGCATGGGAATCCTGCGTTCCACGTTCATCATTGACAAATCGGGCGTGGTGCGTGAAGCGCTCTACGACGTGAAACCCAAGGGGCATGCCGGGCAGGTTTTACAGTTGGTCGAGTCACTCTGAACGTGATCTTGATGCAGTGTAGGTCAGGTAGCGCTACCCCCCTGGCCGCCGGCATCATTGGATTGGCGCAGGATGTGTGAATGAAACTGCGCACTCAGATTCTGCTGTTTCTCTTCCTGTTTGGTCTGGTTCCACTGACCGTGATGGTTGTCTCCAATCTGCCATTTGTCCTGGACCGGCTGGAACTCTTCTACCATAAGGCGCATCTGCAGAATCTGCGGGCTGATTTCAGGGATCTTGATGAGCACCTGGCCAGTCGCCATGAAATGTTGCGATTGCTGGCCAAACTGCCGGAACCGGGCGGCGTGTTGGGAGAATCCGGGGTGGAAGGCGAGGCGCGCATCGACAAGGCGCGGGTGAATTATACTGGATGGATCAATAAGGTTCTGCGGGATCAGTTCGATATCATACAGATCCTCTTTTTGGACGACCAGGCAAGACCCTATTTCTGGCTGGAGCGGAATTCGCGAACTCAGCGGTGGGAACCCACTGCCACTCAGCCCGATCTGCCGAATCTGGAGATGAGACAGGCGGGTATGCGGCAAGAGCTTGGAACGGTTGCGGTAAGCCTGATCAGCCTGGATCCCGCAGCGGCACACACTGACCCCAGACACTTCATGACACTGCGGATGATCAGTCCGATTGAAGGCAGTGGCCCCCAAGGTTTCGGCAAAACTGTTGGGGCTGTGGTGGCAACTATCGATGTTGGCGGCATGGCCAGGGCTTACCTGAATACACTTTGGGTCAACAATGACGGTGTCTATCTGGAGGAGCAGATCTCCAGTGGGCAGACGCCCCGCGCCTTCACCGATTTTGCCGGTCTGAAAGAGATTTTTACGGCGGGCAAGCTGGCCCTCTGGAAGGGAGATGCCGGTCAGCAGGTTATCTGGGTGCCGCTGTTCATGACAGAGGATTCGGGGCCGCTCTGGGTTGGGCGGGCGGTGGATCCATCTCCGCTCTCCGAGTTTCGTAATACGCTGGTCATGCGTGTGCTTACCATTGTCTTTGTCGTCTCGCTGCTGGTGCTGTTGTCAGCCAGGTGGATTGCCTTGACCGTTTCCCGTTTTGGCCAGACCCTGACGGAGGGCGTCGGGCGAGTATTGCGCGAGGATGAGCCCGTTCGTTTCCATTGGCGGGGACCCAGGGAGGTAAGCGAACTGGGTGAGCAGTTGACGGTACTGGCCGAGGCGCATACTCACCATTCGGAAGAGCAGCGGCAGCATGCCCGCCAACTGGAGGAGTCGAACCGCTACAAGTCGGAGTTTCTGGCTAATGTCAGCCATGAGCTGCGCACCCCGCTGAACTCCATTTTGCTGCTCTCCAAAATGCTTACAGAGGGGCCGGAGGCGTTGCATGGAGCGCAACGCAAACAGGTTTCGGTGATCCATGAGGCAGGAGCGGATCTGAAAGCGCTGATCGACAATATTCTCGATCTCTCCCGCATAGAGGCAGGACAGGCCAGCATTAGTCTGGAGCGGATAGACCTGCGGCGTTTGATCGAGGAGTTGATGGAGCTGGTGCAGCCCCAGTTCGATGCAAAATCCCTCTCTTTTACGTCAGATATCGCCCCGGATGCCCCGGAATTCTTTATCTCAGATCATGAAAAGGTGCGGCAGATACTGAAGAATTTTCTCTCCAATGCGGTCAAATTCACCAAAAGTGGTGGAGTGACGATACATGCCTATGAGGGCGAAGATAGCGCCTGTTCAGTCTGTATTGGGGTGGAGGATAGCGGCATCGGAATCCCTGGCGACAAGCTCGGGGAGATCTTTGAGGCGTTCAAGCAGGCTGATGGCTCCACCAGCCGTCGTTTTGGTGGTACCGGCCTGGGTCTGAGTATCAGCCGGGAACTTGCCCATCTGATGGACGGCAATATCAGGCTGGAGAGTGAGGAGGGGGAGGGTTCAGTATTCACCCTCTGCTTGCCGCTGGAGTTCGACCACTCCGAAATTGACGAGGCGCGTCTGGAGCATGTCGAGCCCGAGGCGTTTGGATTGCAGGAACATCAGCCGGAACCCTCGGCAGAGCCGGAGGATGAGGCGATGCCGCAATCTGCAACAGCCGGGGAGGCGGATTTCAATGGCAAGCGCGTATTGTTGGTTGATGATGACCTGCGCAATCTGCTGGCGTTGACGCCCCTGCTCGAAAGCTGGGGGTTGGAGATCACTGCAGCGGGGGATGGCAGGGAGGCGCTGGAGACCCTTGAAGAGGATCCGGAATTTGCCATTGTGTTGATGGACATCATGATGCCGGAGATGGATGGCTATGATACGATCAGGCATATCCGCGAAGATGGCCGGATCAGAGATCTTGCCGTAATCGCGCTCACCGCAAAAAATACGACGTTAGACCGGGAGCGGTGTATAGAGGCAGGTGCGGATGACTTTATCCCAAAACCGATCGATGCCGATGAGTTGAAGGCGTTGATTGCCCGGCACCTGCCGTTGTAACGGACCAGTTTCACACCATTAGACAGACCATAATAAAGAGAGATGAAACGTTACTCCGGGTTCAAGTTGCTGATCGTCGATGATCATGAGCATAATCTGTTTACGCTCAGAACCCTTGTCGAGCGGCATATGGATGTGGAGATCTTTGAGGCAACCTCCGGCCAGCAGACCCTGGATATTGCGGTCAAGGTGCCGGGTATCGATCTGATCATTCTGGATGTGCAGATGCCGGAGATGGACGGATTTCAGACCGCGTCGATGCTGAAGATTCGCAAAAAGACCAAAGACATTCCCATTATCTTTCTCACTGCGGCCTTCAAGACGGAAGAGTTCCAGCAGAAAGGCTATGAGGTGGGCGCCGTGGACTATTTACTGAAGCCCATCGACGATAACCAGCTGATCAACAAGATCAGCACCTACTTCCGCCTCATCGAGAAAGAGCGCCAGCTAAACCGGGTGCTGGAGCAGAAAGTGACGGAGCGCACCGCAGAACTGGCTGCCGCCAAACTGCATCTGGAAAATATCATCACCTACATGGGCGAAGCCCTGCTGGTGCTGAATCCCGAGGGTGGGATCGAATCCGCCAATCCCGCCGCCTGCCGGATGCTCGACTATACAGAGAGTGATCTGCGGAGCCTGTGGATCAGCGACGTGTTCGAAGAGGCGGAAGAGGAGCAGGCCGGGGCGTTTTTCGGTACCTGGCTCGAGGCGCTGATTCGTACCGGGGCGATAAGCCGCATCGAAGCACGCTTCATCGCCAAGGACGGGCGCCGTGTACCGATACTTTTTGCCCGTACCGCAGTCAAAGATCAAGATGATAAGATTAGCCATATTATCTGCATCGCGAAAGATATGACAGGATATGTCCGCGATGAGGATGCAGCTTAGGAGTTAGTTATGAGCGAGCCGAACGAACCGCAAACGACCGAGGAAGATACTGCCCTGACCGCCAACGCTTTGAAAGCGATGGCCCATCCGCTGAGATGGAAGATACTCTGCTCTCTGGGCGAGAGTGAACTCTCCGTCGGCGAGATCGTTGAAAGGACAGGCACTTCCCAAAGCAATATCTCCCAGCATCTGGAGCAGCTGCGCAACAAGAATATTGTGGTCTCCCGCAAGGAGGCGAATAGAATCTACTACCGTATTCGCAATCCTCAGTTGCTGGATCTCATCGGTATCATGCGCAATGTGCTCTGCCCCGCCAACCTCGATGACCGTTACCCCAGGTCCTAAGATGGATGCGCGGCTGATTGAACTGGAGACCCGGCTGGCGTTTCAGGAGGAGAATATCCAGTCGCTCAATCAGTCGGTGGGGCATCAACAACAGATTATAGACAGCCTGCAGCAGGAGATTGAGGATATGCGGCAGCGTCTCCAGGCGTTGAGCCCTTCGCCACTGGAAGGGCATACCGACGAGCCCCCGCCCCCACACTACTGAGCCAGCGCTCACTCGCTCCATAAACCGGATTCTCATGTCCAAAACACCTCCTGATGCACTGCTGCTGCTTGCCACCGGCTGCGCACACTGCCCTGCGGTCCTTGAAGCGCTGAGTCGTCTGCTCAAAGAGGGGCATCTGGGGCGTCTGGAAGCGATCAATATCGTGGAACACCCTGAAGCGGCTAAAGCGGTGGGGACGCGCAGTGTTCCCTGGACCCGTATTGGGCCGTTTGAGTTGGAAGGGATGCACAGCCAGTCAGAACTGGCGCATTGGTGCGAGCTGGCCGCCACCGGCAAGGGTTTTGGTGAATATTTCAGTCATCTGCTTGAGACCCAGCGCCCGCACAAGGTGGCGGAGCTCATTGAGCGTGATCCGGCATCCCTGACCCGCCTGTTGGCACTGCTCGAAGATAGCGGTACACCGATGGCGGCACGCATCGGCATCGGTGTGGTGATGGAGGATCTGCAGGGCAATGAGTTGCTGTCGTCTGCGGCGCCGACGCTGACACGAATGGCCGATTCCCCGGAGGCCAATATTCGCGCCGATATTGCCCACTATCTTGGGCTGGTCGCTACCCCGGAGGTTATTCCGGTGCTGCGGAAATTGCAGCAGGATGAACACCCGGATGTGAGAGAGATTGCAACAGATTCTCTGAATGAGCTTTCTCCATAGGAATGCCCGATCCGCTACGCTTGATCGGGCCTGCGTCTGCCTTTACGATGAAAACGAATCAGGAATTTTTATGGATCGCCGCGAACAGATACTCAGTGTGCACGCCCTTTTTATCAACGAAGTGGTAAAGAGCGGCACTGACCCGGACCGCAAAGTCGAATTTGAGCAGCTGCTGAAGGCGGCTGAAAATAACGAGTGGACCGACTTGGTCGCGGTCATCCGGCGCATCATGGGCGGTCGCCGGGATATAGAGATATTGAATGGCCTCGATGAGGAGGATCAGGTCATCGCTGAAGCGATCCTGAGGGGGTTGCAGGATCCCTCCACCCTGCCCGATCCCAACGCCAAACCCGATCCGGCCCAGGCGGCGCCGGGACTGGCTTCCATGATCCATGCCGCTGCCACCGGCAATGCGCAGGCGCTGCAGCTGATCGCAGAGATGGCGGACCAGATGAGCAGGGCAGGTGGTCCCATGGCTCAACTGGCTTCGGTGATTCGTCCTCTGATCAATGGCGAGAGGAATCCGGGTAAGCTCTGCGGGAAGCTGGACGAATCCACTGAGAAGATGGTGCTGGGCATCCTTGAGGAATTGAAGTCGTTGGAGCAGCATTGATGGCGCGCAATTTTCTTTTTATCGGCGCGGTGAGTGGTTGTCTGACAGTCGTCATTGGTGCCTTCGGCGCCCACAGCCTGAAAGAGCTGGTCACCCCAGAGATGCTGCTGGTCTTCCAGAAGGGTGTCCACTATCAGGGAGTACACAGCCTGGCGCTGTTGGCAGTGGGCTTGCTGGCGCTTCACACACGTTCGACGGCTCTAACAATTTCCGGCTGGTCTTTTATCACCGGCATACTGCTCTTCTCCGGCAGCCTCTATCTGCTCGCCCTCACAGGCGTGAATCCGTGGGGCATGGTCACCCCCATTGGCGGCACTGCATTTATCGTTGGTTGGATTTCGCTCGCCCTGGCGGCGCGACGTATCGGCTAATGTCAGATCTGACCCCCTTTGCCAACCGACTGCGCAAAAACTTTCGCCACTGGAGCAAGTGGGCCAAACGTCGGGAGGTCAGCTGTTACCGTTTCTACGATCGGGATATTCCAGAATTTCCCCTGGCCATCGACTGGTATGAGGGTCAGGTGCATGCCCAGGTGTTTGCCCGCAAAGGAATAGATGATCTGGACGAGGAACAGGAGAAGGCTATCGCGGAGGTTATCTGTGAGGTGCTGGAACTGCCGGTTGAGGTGCTT
Source organism: Chromatiales bacterium (assembly GCA_036784775.1). Taxonomy (GTDB): domain Bacteria; phylum Pseudomonadota; class Gammaproteobacteria; order Chromatiales; family Chromatiaceae; genus QGON01. The sequence goes on from JAMJIN010000107.1 coordinate 7,276, forward strand.
GCGTTCAAGACCCGGCGTCGGCAGAAAGGGTCGGCGCAGTATGAGAAGAGCCGGGTCTGGGGCAGGCCAAAAATTGTGCACGAGGGCGGACTGGCCTTCGAGGTCGACCTGCACAGCTATCTTGATACCGGCCTCTTTCTTGACCACCGAAATACACGGGCCATGGTGCGGGAGCGTACATCAGGGCGGCGCTTTCTCAACCTGTTTGCATACACCGGCAGTTTTACCGTCTATGCAGCGGCGGGTGGTGCTGAGGGCTCGGTCACTGTCGATCTCTCCAATACCTATCAGGCATGGAGTCAGCGCAATCTGCAACTGAACGGCTTCAGGGGTAAAGCGCATCAATTGGTGCGCGAAGATGTCTTCAAGTACCTGCATCTGTCCAGAAAGCGTGAACGTTTCGATATGATCATGCTCGACCCGCCGAGTTTCTCCAATTCAAAAAAGATGCGCGATGTCCTGGATGTGCAGCGTGATCATCCCAAGTTATTGGAGGGGTGCGTACAACTGCTTAATCCCGGCGGCGAGATCATCTTCTCCAACAATCTGCGCAAGTTCAAACTTGATCCGGCGATTGCGGAGCATGCCGAAGATATCACCCGCCAAACCGTTCCGGAGGATTTCAAGCGTCATACCTCACATCGTTGCTGGCTGTTCAAGGCCTGATGGACCCAACCGGGCCACTCACCCTTTTTATCGGTAGTTTTCTCGCCTCCACACTACTGCCCGGTGGTTCGGAGGCGATGCTGCTATTTGCGCTACACGAAACTCCCGATTCGGCATTTCTATTTTGGACAGTGGCAACCCTGGGCAATACATTGGGAGGACTCAGCAGTTGGCTCATCGGCTGGTGGCTGATGAAACGCTTCCCAGGCCGGGGACTGAAGAAGGCCGAACAACAGAAGGCACTGGCACGGATAGCAAAGTACGGCGGTCCCGTTCTGCTCTTCTCCTGGTTGCCTGTGGTGGGCGATCCACTCTGTCTGGCGGCGGGCTGGAGTGGTGTGCGGATATTGCCGGCGCTGGTCTACATATCGATTGGCAAGGCGGCGCGTTATGCGGTGCTGCTGGGAGTCATCAATGAACTGCTGCGCTAAACAAGGCCTGGGTAAAAGCGTCTCTGGTATCTCGACCGTAGTGAGAGATCTCAAACCTCCGTGCTATCCAGACTCCCGCATAGCATTCGCACAAACCGGACAATGAAAAGGGTCGTTTTTCGGGCAAAGGGTGCTAAATATGAAAGTATCGAGTGGTTAACTATTTCCACTCTGGAGGCGGCCATGAAGAAAATCCTGATGTTGTGTTTATGTCTGTTTGTTCTGCCGCTTATGGCAGATGAGGAGGATGGCGCGGAGGTCGTCAATACACCCTACGCAGCCCAGAAGGTTCTGTTCGAATTCTATTACAACGATCCTGCACATCTCGCCTCAGCTTTGTACTGGGTACGTGCCACAATGAATCCCCTGATGGCCGCACCCTATGACTACTCACCGGAAGAACTCTCTTTCAAGGTAGTCATCCATGGGGCGGAGATCGTCACGCTGGCGAAGTGGAATTATGAAAAATACAAGGACTTGGTGGAGCGCATGCGCTACTACTCAGAGCTGGGAGTTGAGTTCAAAATCTGTGGCCTTGCCGCTCATGATTACGGTTATCAGGCGCAGGACTTCCAGGATTTTGTGCAGGTAGTGCCTTCTGCCATGACTGAGATTGCCCACTGGCAGATGTTGGGCCATGCCCTTATCTATCCTCGAGTGATGGAGAAGAAGTTTGCGATAGAGGAGATAAGGTGACATGGAAGAAGCGCAAGTCTGCATGCTGAGTTCATATATGCGGCTTTATGTTTGGAAAACTGCCGGCAGGCTTTAGAACGATTTCCCGGAAACTGCGTGAGGATCAATAATCACCACATTCAGATTGCCATACAAAAATGTGGTCTATACTGAATCGACGTGACATCAGATAATTATTATTAGTCGGCCATGGGCTCTGATTGTCTTCCGTTTATCCGGGCTGCCTGTTGTCGGCATGTGACAAATTTTTGTTGGGGGATCTTAATGAAAGAGAGTGTCCAAGGCCGCCTGCGTCAGGCTGGCGGGGTTTCTGTTTGGGTTGTTTTTCTTGTAGCCGCCGTCATCACCCAGAGTGCTCACGCGCGGGAGCTGTTTCCTGAGGGAACTGCGGCTCAGGATGTCTATGCGGGTGTCGGTGTGGGAGCGACGAACAACGATGCGCCGGACGACTGGGACGATGGGTCGGTTTCGTCTATCTCAACAGATAAAGCGGATGCGAGTGCGAATGTTTTTGTGGGGTACGAGGTTACTCCGAATGTGGCGGTAAAGGCCTCCTACAGCGATTATGGCAAATCGGAATTCTCCGCCACCTCCTACGGGAGTGGCGACTCCTGGGCTCCTGGACAGGTCAGCGGAGTCAACGAATCCTCTGGATTTGGCCTGTCCGCCGTTGGTAGCTGGCCGATGACCGACCGGATTACCGTCTTCGGCAAGTTGGGCCTGCTCTGGTGGAAGTCGAAGAATACGTGGAATGAAAGCGGATTTATCTCGGTGGAGGAAAGCTCCGGCAGCGATCTCAGCTACGGTGCGGGTTTGGAGTACGATGTGGGACTTCCACAACGTTTTGTCTACCGGTTCGAATTCGAACGACATGCGGTGGATGATTCTCAATACCAGCTCAACACTGGATCAGCGAGCCTGGTCTACCGATTTCCCTGATAGACAGCATAAATATAATTACGATCTGGCACTCGAAACGGAAAAAGCCTGGAGCAATAACTCCAGGCCTTTTTTCCAGGACATTTCGAGAAAGATCCATTTCTCTCTAAATTGATGGCGTAACACTCTATCTCGTTGCAGCCTATTAAGTGAATAAAATTGGTGGGAGATTGCCTCTCAACACAATTGCCTCGACCGGTCTGCAGCAGGAGGCAGCTATCAGCTAATAAGCTATTATTAAGTTAATGATAATTAGCTTATTGGGGCGGGCTTGTGTTCGGTAAGCAGAAGATTAAGGGTTCGGAGGGATTATTATCTTTTTCTCTGCCCCCTGTTTCCGCTGTTCCCAGGGATCTTCCATGAAGTGAGGAAACGCCATGAGCATGAATGATGATGTTAAAGGCGTAAGGTTCGTTCTGGATCGTGTGGCCGGGCAACTCCCGGGCTTGAATGCAGCGAAACAACACCTGCAGGCGGTCTCCGGTCATCTGACCCGATTCCTGGAGCATGACGAGTTCCGACCCGATCTGTTGAGTCTGCGCATCGGTGCCCTGGCTAATGCCCTGGTGCCCCTCTCCCAGGCTATCCACAGCAACGCCTTGGCGGATCCGCCTGATCCCAATCCCGGCAACCAGTTCACGCAGCGACATGTCACTCAGGCCGGGTGGGCCCAATTCGCCTGGGGTGTACTGACGCCGTTCATCAAAGACCTCAATGAAATCAACCAGTTTTACATGAAGAACTCTTCGCGTTGCGACAAGGTCGCATTGACCTCGGGAAAGATACCCGCCTTCATAAAGCGGGGGGATACCTATCAGTGGTCGAAACCATTGCGCTCCGACGACCTCACCAGACGCAACCGCAACTTGATGGAGAAAGAGTTGGGTACGGCCTACACGAAATATTCCCGATGGCTCCTGAACCAGGACCGGCAGTTCAGGGAAGAAAAATCGACGGCCTGGCTCGCCACCGTGTTCCTGCTCAGGCACTCGCTGGCACGCTCTCCGCAGGCAGCCCCTTCCACCAAATCCTATATTGAGAAGCTTGGATACAACCGTTTCAACAAGACCGACGTGTTAGACGTCGACAACATAACGCTCCATTACGAGCAGGGAATCGCAAAGGCCTTCTTTCAGATCAAGGACCGCCCCGACAAACCCAGCCTCGCCTACCCGGGAGCAGGGCTTTCGGGCATCGTGCCGACCCTGACCCCTTTTCATACCCTGGAGATCAACCTGGAGATCGATAATCGACAGGTGAGATATATCAGTCGTCGCGAACGGGTACTCACCAAAAACCGTCAACAAAAACTGGTCGAGATGCCGAATTCGTTGAAATACGTAATGCGCCACGACGAGATACTGTTTGATCCCAATCCGAAGGTGAACAAAGCCTTCCACTCCTACTTGGTGGATGAGAAGTCCATCCAGGCGGCGGGTGGGATCGCGGCCAACAACGGAAAGATCATCGCCATCGACAACATGAGCGGACACTATCGCCCCGGCTGGCGATTGCTCGCGCAGGCTGTCGACCGGCTCACTGAGGTCCTCGATAACAACGCGGTCGTCGGTGTATTCAGTGATGGAGCACCGGGAGGCGGCGAGACTTGGTTCTTCCCGGTCAGGGTTTTTGCACGACTGGCGGGCAATGATTTCAGTGCAGATGCAATCGAGGCCGCTATCAAGATCTCCGGTACCTGGCAGCTCCCCGTCACAGCGGATGATAATTTCAACGCGTATCTTGCTTTGAACCTGCCAGGTAATAAGTCCACGGTGGAGATTGGCAACTTTGCTGAAAAACTCCAGCGCTTCTAGATGGAGAAAAGGTGTTTATTGTTTGCGTTTCTGTGAAAATGAACCCCTTTCTTGCGCCATCAGTAGATGAGTTTCCTAAAGGTGTAAGAGTAGCGATTGGATCTCATCGTGCCAAGGAGTGCCAGGAGTCTTTGAGGTTTTTTTGCCCGAGGGTGGTACAGGAGGAGCTATTGCAGGTCTTACTGTTTATATTGTCCAGTATCTCCATGGCAAAGCTAAAGATGCACAAGTGAGTCTTCGACCTCGTGAAAGATTTTGGGACATCCCAGTCCCCAAAATCGACTCGGCCTTCGACAGCCTGTTTGTGCCCCGGCCGTCCCGGTCACTGGCACTACGCGACAACCTCGCAAGCTCGTTCCCGCTCCGTTGCCAGCTCCCGATGACTGGACGCCGCGCTCGGATGCCTACTTTGCTTCCCCTCTGGCGCAAGGCACGCCGGGTAAGCAGTGCGGCCTCGCGGCTACCGGGGACTACCAGCCTTCGCTTCGCTCTCCATGGCTGGCAGCGATAGAACCAAGAAGAATTCATAAGTGGATTCAAAACAATACATCTGATGAAAGAGGCAAGCGATACAGATCAACCCGAGCAATTGCGAGTTGGTGTAGCCTTACTCAAGACAGAGTTAGATATTTATGCAGCCATCACGAAAATATTTACCTATCAACTGGAAGCAAGGAAGACATGTGGAGCATTTATCGCAGGTCTAGCGAGGAAAGGGATGATGAGGGGCCGCAAGTCACAGCACTCTGACAACATCCACATATTATGGAATCAAAATGAACCATAAAGCAAAAGTTCATGAATTGTTCAGCTTAATGTCTAATGAGGCTCTTGCATTCATTAAAGAATCTGAATCTGGGTTTAGTGAGGGGTGGGTTCCAGCAACATATATAAACGACCAGCTAGAACTTAAAATGTCAGCATATCCTCAAGGCAACAAAATTGACAATAAAACGGGGTGGCTATTTTCAACAATAGCGCGTCATTTCCAGGATAAAGATCTAGTTGATTTTAAGAACAATGGAAGTCGGTCATTTTACAAAAGCAGAAATTAATCACCATACAAGTCCATCCAGCCGACCCACAAAAGCTACGTCATTTTTGTGCAATCGCTACGCTCAGTTTTGCACAAAAATAACTCCGCTTTTGCGGTCGGCTGATGAGGGGCGTTATGCGGGAAGGATATTCAAATTTGGAGAAAACTAATGAGTTCTAGTGTTACCATTTTATTAATTCCTGTGATTGCAGGGGCTGCTGGGTTATTCGCAACAAAGCCTAGTGAAACAGACATCCATAACCGTATCAATGAATTAATTGTTGTCAATATCAATAATACTAAGACAAGTGATTTATTCAGTGGCGTGGTGAAATACACCTGTAGTAGTAACCAAAACGAATGTGTGAAAATAATTAAATCAACAATGAATATAATTATCGTGGACAAGTTTTTATGGCAGGTGGTAGCAATTGTGAATAACAGTAATACGTTATTATGCATCGCAGCACTCAATAAACTGTCATGCCCGAAATTCTTAAATGATAATAAAAAACAACAGTCTTCATCGAAGGTTGCTCAGAGACGAAATTTGTATTTTAGCAATAAGTGCCACAAGCCCATCAAGATGGCTTTGGCTTATAAGGACTCAACCTCTAAGTGGGAAACAAATGGATGGTGGGAGTTCAAGGGAAACACAAGTAATTACTTGGCTAGTAATAATAAAAATATATCAGTTTCGGACAGTAATTTATATTATTACGCAGAAATACCAAATACTGATATGTCTTGGTCTGGCGATGATTACAAAACAACATTCGACAATCGCTCTATTGGCATGATGAAAACCTCGATGAATATTAACTCCAAAGGGGATTATGTCCATGAGCTTACTTGCTCGAATGTAAAATAAACACAACAATTGTAGAGAGTTTATGCATAACGAGAGTATCCACTGGACAAAAAAAGCTTGGCTGAAAAAACCTCAGCCAAGCTTTTCCTTCCCGTGATGCAAGCGTTAGCTTAAAAACTTAATGAATCTTTTACCATATAGCCCAAGCAATATTGAAGAAATAAAGCAACTATTTACTAAAGTATTTTCAGACTCAGAAGGGCAGTCAGAAGGCTTGTTAATAGGAAACTTGGCTTATGACTTAATGACTAGCACTGATGCTCATGATCTTTATGGATTTGTTGCCATTGAAAATGAGGGAATCATCGGTAGTATATTTTTTACTAGGTTGACGTTTGAGTGTGAGGTTAATGCTTTTCTTTTATCTCCAGTAGCTATACATACAAACTACCAAGGAAAAGGTCTTGGTCAAAAATTTACCTGATTACCCCCGAGCCTCAGCCATGCATGGAGTTCTTTACATTCCCAATCATAGTGTTTACCCAATTAAAGGCTTCAATCTTGACGCTGTCAGGGCCACCACCTGTGACAATAGCCTGGTGCGAACAACCTG
>JAMJIN010000108.1:0-14186 GCA_036784775.1 Chromatiales bacterium
TATATCAGAGTGATCCACCGTCGTTGAATCGCCTTTCATATCCTGAACTGAGGCCATTGACAGAGAGAGAGAAAATGAAAATTATTGCTAATAGTTGACAGGTCAATCCATATCAGGAGCGGCGCCCCGCCGCGATTTCTCCGTAGACAGATACATCGCGGCGAGGGCGCCGCTCCTACCAACTGCGACGAATCAAACATAAAGGGATCAAGCATGCTGACCACTGCCAAACGACACCCAATATTGACCACCCTGGCGCTAATGCTATCACTGCATTTCACACCACTGTGGGCGGCCACTCAGCTGGCACCCGACTTCACCCTGAAGAGTCTGAACGGCGAGAATCTGCGTCTCAGCGAACTGCGCGGAGAGGTGGTGATGATCAATTTCTGGGCAAGCTGGTGCGGCCCCTGCAGACAGGAGATGCCGCTGCTTGAAGAGCTCTATCAACGCTACCAGCCGCTCGGGTTTACCCTGCTGGGGATCAATGTGGAGCAGGATGATACCAAGGCACGCAAGCTGGCTAAGGAGCTGGGGGTGAGCTTTCCAATCCTGTTCGACAACGACAACCAGGTCAGCAAAAGCTATGCCGTATCCGCCATGCCGACCACCCTGCTGATCGACCGGGATGGCAATCAACGATTCCTGCATCAAGGTTTTCGGCCCGGTTACGAGCAAGCCTATCAAGAGCAGATTCGGCAGCTGGTGAAGGAGTAGACCATGCAAGCGATCACCCTCTCTGCGGTGCTCCTGGTGCTGACATCATTGGCTGGTTGCGCCGTGGAACCTTGGGTCAAACCCTACGAACGGGCAAAGCTGGCCGATCCGATCATGAGCTTCAGTCGCAATCCGGTGGCAGACAGCTACCTGCACCATGTCTATCAGGCACGAGAGGCAGCACGCGGTGCCGAAAGTAGTCAGGGAGGCGGCTGTGGCTGTAACTGAGATCAAACAAACCGACTGCTGCTGATCGGCAGCTTGACCGCTGCCTTGCCGGTACTGGCGGCACAACTGCCAGAGGAACGGGCGGATGCCATGTACCATCTCTACGACGGTGGCGGGGTGACAGTCAGCGGCCCCTCCATCCTGGTACGCAAACAGTTCGGCGAGAGCATATCTGCCTCCGCCAACTACTATGTCGATGCCATCTCCAGCGCCTCCATTGACGTGGTGACCACCGCCAGCCCCTACACCGAAAATCGCACTGAAACCAGCGCATCGGTGGACTACCTGTATGGCGACTCGCAGATGAACCTCGGCTATACCAGCAGCGAGGAGAGCGACTACAGCGCCGATACAGTCCATTTCAGTATCGGCCAGGATCTGCTTGGAGACCTCACCAACGTCACCCTGGGTTACAGCCGGGGCAGTGATGAAGTACGACGCAACGGTGACGCTGACTTCAGCGACGAGGTGACGCGCAACAGCTTCAGTCTCGCCCTGAATCAGGTGGTCACCGCCAACACCCTGTTCGCCCTCTCCTGGGAGACCATCGCTGACGAGGGTTTTCTCAATAACCCCTACCGCTCGGTGCGTTATCTGGATGCATCCAGTCCGACGGGTTACAGCTTCGAATCCGAAGTCTACCCCCGGACCCGCACCAGCAACGCGCTATCGGCCCGCCTGCGCTACCATCTGCCATACCGCGCGGCGATCTCTGGGGAGTATCGTTATTTCTCCGACACTTGGGGCATCACAGCCCACAATACCGAACTCGGCTACACTCACCCACTGGGAGACAAATGGACCTTCGATCTCAGCTACCGCTATTACACCCAGAACGCTGCAGATTTCTACAGCGACCTATTCCCGCGGGTTCAGTCACAGAACTACCTGGCGCGTGACAAGGAGCTGAGCAGTTACTCCAGCCACTCGGTCGGCTTCGGAATGAGTTACAAACTGCAACGGGAGAGCTGGAAACTGCTGGACAGTGCCAGCCTCAATCTCGCCTATAACTATCTCTATTTCAACTACCGGGATTTCCGTGATATCAGCCAGTCGGAAGCAGTAGGAGAGGAACCGCTCTACGAACTCTCCGCCAATGTGATGCGGCTCTATCTCTCGGTCTATTATTGATTGCCGGGTTACACCGTGCAGGATGTGTAGGGTGCGCCATGCGCACCCTACATCCTGGCTGAATCCGCAATTATCACATTGAAGGAGTACTAAGCTACGCAACACAACGTAGGCCTGATCAAGCCTAGCGGATCAGGCATCCAGCATTGGCCTCAGGCACGCAGATAGGGAAACGCCAACACCTCTTCGATAGACGCCACATCCATTACACACATCAAGAGCCGGTCTATACCCAGGGCAACACCGGCACATTCGGGCATCCCGGACGCCAGACCGGATAGTAAATTTCTGTCCATCGGCACTGTCGGCAAACCCCTCTCTTCACGGGTCGCATTCTCCTGCTCGAATCGACGCTGCTGCTCTTGGGCATCGGTCAGTTCATGGAAGCCGTTGGCAATCTCAATCCCCTCCAGATAGAGTTCGAAACGCTCAGCCACGGCTGGCGTACCCTGACGCACCTTTGCCAAGGCCGCCTGGCTGGCTGGATAGTCGAATAGAAAGCTCAACCGCTCCCTGCCAAGGTGGGGCTCGATGCGCTGGGTCAGCAGCAGGTCGAGCCAGGCATCCGCACTATCCAGAGACAGGGTTTCCGCATCGGAGATGCCCGCTTCGATGGCGCATTGGCGCAAGCTTTCAGCCGAAGCAGCGTGCGGATCGATCCCAAGATAACCCTGAAAAGCCTCCCCGTAGCTCATCCGTTCCACCGGCAGGGTGGATGGAAGTACGGCATTTACCAGGGACGCCACCTCATCCATCAGAGCAAAATGGTCAAAACCCGGCCGATACCACTCAAGCAGGGTAAACTCCGGATTGTGGCGGGTGCCGAGTTCCCCCCCCCGGAATACCTTGCAGATCTGGTAGATAGGCCCGCTGCCAGCCGCCAGCAGGCGTTTCATGGGGAATTCCGGAGAAGTGTGGAGATAGAGGGTCTCCCCGCGTGCCGCACCGGGACCGGTGTAACGGGTGGTGAAACTCTCTATGGAGGGGTCGGTCACCCCAAAGCGGGAGCAGACGGGGGTTTCGACCTCCAAGACCCCGGCCTGTCTGAAAAATGTCCGGATATCCGCCAGCAGCCCCGCCCGTGCCCGCAGCATCTCCTGCGTGGCGACAGGACGCCAATCCGAATTTGCCGGATTGCCGGAGGTCAACCTTCCTTGACGCGGGAAACATACTCGCCGGTGCGAGTATCGACTTTGATCATCTCACCGATCTGTACAAAAAGCGGCACCCGAACCACGGCGCCGCTCTCAAGGGTCGCCGGTTTACCGCCGCTGCCGGAGGTATCCCCCTTGAGGCCCGGGTCGGTATCTGTAACAGTCAGCACCACGAAGTTCGGTGGCGCAACGATGATGGGGGAACCGTTCCAAAGGGTAATGGTGCAGAGATCCTGCTCCTTCATCCACTTTATGGTATCGCCGACGGCTTTTTCGTCAGCACTGACTTGCTCGAAGGTCTCCGGATCCATAAAGTGCCAGAATTCACCATCAGCATAGAGATACTGCAGGTCAACCTCCATGACATCAGCCGCTTCCACCGACTCGCCGGATTTGAAGGTCTTCTCCAGCACCCTGCCAGTCTTCAGATTGCGGATCTTTACCCGGCTGAAGGCCTGGCCTTTGCCTGGTTTAACAAATTCGTTCTCAATAATGGAGCAGGGATCACCGTCCATCATGATCTTCAGACCGCCTTTAAACTCGCTGGTGCTGTAACTTGCCATGACTTCCTCACGAAACATATCGATTGCGGCGCATATCATACCTGAGAGTGGGTTAACTTTGCAGACTCCTCTTTGGCAGCAGGCGCTCAGCGAGGCATTTACCCGGCCGAAGGCGCTGCTGGACTACCTCGGAATCGAACAAGACAGCATTCCAGTGGAATTCAGCTCCGAGTTCAGCATGCGCGTGCCCAGAGGTTTTGCGGACCTGATGAAACGAGGCGACCCAGGGGATCCGCTCCTGCGCCAAGTCCTGCCACTTCAGAATGAGTCGGTACATGTCCAGGGTTTCTCCCGCAATCCCGTCGGCGACCTGGAGGCCCATGCGGTTACCGGACTGCTGCACAAATACCATGGACGTGCCCTACTCATCACCACCGGCGCCTGCGCCATACACTGTCGTTACTGTTTTCGGCGCCACTATCCCTACGAAAACGGTAGTGCCACGCCTCGCCAGTGGGAAGCGTTGCTCGCCTACCTACGCGAACATCCAACAATCAACGAGGTCATTCTCAGCGGTGGCGACCCGCTGATGCTGGGCGATGAAAAGCTTGGCCGGTGGATGCAGCAACTCAGCGAAATCCCCCATCTGCAGCGTCTGCGTCTGCACAGCCGTCTGCCGGTCGTCCTGCCTGAACGCATCACCCCTGAACTACTCACCCATCTGCGGGAAAATCGTCTCAAATCTGTTCTGGTGATACACGCCAACCACCCTCGCGAACTCTCCTGCAAAGTGACCGGGAAGTTGAAGGCGTTGCAGAAGACCGGCTTACTTCTACTGAACCAAAGCGTGTTGCTGCGTGGCGTCAATGATCAGACTGCGGTATTGGCGAAACTCAGTGAACGCCTGTTCGAGGCGGGGGTCATGCCCTATTATCTGCATCTGTTGGATCGTGTGGAGGGAGCCGCTCATTTCGAGGTCGAGCAGGCGCGTATCCATACATTATACAGTGGCCTGCTATCCCAGCTGCCGGGGTATATGATCCCCAAACTGGTGCGTGAAACCGCCGGAGAGGCATCAAAAAGACCAGAGGGGTTCGATCTATCGGAGCAAGCGAACGATATTAAGTCGTAGAAGCGGCGCCTCGCCGCAAACTGCGGGGAAACAGACCCGAAGAGGTTGGGAAGTTTCGAGACGAATGAGCGATTCCGGCGAGGCAATATCCCGCTGGTGGGTTGTGTTGGATTGTAGAGAAGACCGGCCGGGTCAACCTTGGCCGGTCTTCCAAAAGGCTGTGGTATAAAAAATTACAGCGGCGTTACGTCTTCAGCCTGGGGACCTTTTTTCCCTTCACCTACGGTGAACTGAACTGACTGTCCTTCCGCCAAGGTCCGGCGACCAGTTCCCACGATTGAGCGGAAATGAACGAAGAGATCGGCACCATTTTCCCTTTGGATAAATCCGTAACCCTTCTCATCATTGAACCATTTAACGGTGCCTGTTTGCTGTTCAGACATTTGAAGAACCTCTGTAATGTTAGTAAAACAGCCCACTCAAACAGTAGACTAACGGTCTGATTGTAGTTTTTTGCGTACGGATTAGCAAAAAAATTGGCCTGCCAACTTTACCGACCGGACAAATAAAAATTACAGGCACATGCACCAAAAAAATATTTTATTAATCACGAAGTTATCAATCTTCAGGTAACATGAAAACCATATGAATTTCTCTGCAGGTTTGGGAATAATCTCTAATCGGCCAGAACCACCCTACCCTTCCCAAGCTTCTTCGCCCGATACATGGATTTATCACACCGGCTAAGGAAGTCATTTGCGGATTCCCCCAACCTGAACGATGCAACACCCAATGAGGCAGAGACATCCACCAGCGTCTCACCAGTGCTCGGGCGCTTAAGAACCAGCTTTTTGATATTTTTCCGTAGATTTTCCGCCAAGCTAAAGGCGTTGGAAATACTCGTTTCCGGGAGCAAGAGCGCAAACTCATCCCCCCCAATACGGGAACTGCTATCACTCCCTTTGGTATGTGTTTCCAGAAGTTTCCCGATTGCGCTCAGTACCTTGTCGCCCACGAGATGCCCATGTGTATCATTGATCTCCTTGAACTGATCCAGATCCACCAGTATCAGCGAAAAGTTAGCTGCCTGTAGGCGCTCTGTTTCAGCAATCAGATGATCCAGTGTTTGATCAAAACCCCGACGGTTAAAGACACCCGTCAGCACATCGACGTATGCCTCTTGCTTGGCAGACTCCAACTCATTCTTGAGTTTGTCCATCTCATCGGAAGAGGTCGTCAACTGGCTCTCCAACCGTTTACTCTCCATAGCGAGAGCACGAGTATCCGACATGATGTTAGTCACGACAGCAAGCACATCTTCAGCCTTCTGACTCTCGGCTAAACAATTGATGTACCGTTCGAGTTTATCATTTGAGATAGCGGCTTTGCCTGCAATGTCTACCAGCACACCGATAGTCTGGGCGACAATGGCAAGCAGTTCCTCTCTTAGATCGTCCAGGACCACTCCATCGCAACTGTAGAGGAAACGCCGGAAGAGTTTATCCGCACCCTCTTGTGACCAATCTCCCTGACCCTCCAGAAAGCTGTCGAGCTTCTCCTTCAAACGGACATCTCTTCCCGCCATATAGTTGTAGAAGAGGGAGAAGTTAACGGGGTTTATGGGAAGCTGATGCTTGGCGAGCAATGGGATGCTCAAGCGAAAAAACTCACCTGCCTGATCCGGCGTATCGGGGTGAAACAGCGCAGGGCTGGTACTTTCCTCTTTCTGTTCTTTCATACGAATAGTTTAGCTAAATGGAGAGAAATCAACCAACTTTAAAATACCATTATTAATGATTCAGGTTAAGAAACAATGTTCTCGTATTTCACCTGTTCGAAAGATTTCAGAAGGGTCATCCAGGCAAACTATGCACCTGTCAGTTTGCGTCCATGCTTGTCAATAATACGGTCGATCTCCTTTCTGGCATAGCGGCACAAGCTGGCTTGAGCGTCACGTGATGCCGCCCTGCCTTCCTCTAAATCTCCGATGATAATAATATTCTCATCGTTAAGTGTGTTTGCGGGTTTCGTGTAGTTAAAGCTTCCGTCAATGATAACGCTGTCATCGATAACCATCAGCTTGTGGTGCAGCTTTCCGAGCCGCCCTGGACTCCAACCCCGCCCCTTTCGCGCCAGATAGACTTCGGCACCACTCTCGGCAAGTCCCTTGCTCGCAGCCCCGCGTTGATTGCCCTGCCCTGCATCACGCCTCTGATCGGAATCCCCCCCAACCGGCGAGCAATCATGGCATCATCAATACCGGAGGACTTGGAGAAGGTAAAAATCGCAAAATCGATCCGCTCTCGCGCCTTCAGCATCTGCTTCATGATCTCCATCTCAGGGCTGTGATCGGGCGCGAAGAGGACCTTGACCCTGATACCCGACACATCGACCTCCTTCGGCGCTTTACGGCTTTTGAAGTGACGTTTCCCAAAGGCACCACTCCAGATCTCACGGAATTCGCTGGCATACTCCTTGGCTACTTTCTCATCCTGGACAACGACAAGATGATTCAGGTTTTTCTGGGTACCGGTAGGCGTGAAGTTGGTGGAGCCTGTGAGTACAGCGCTACGATCCCGAACCATGAACTTCTGATGGAAAATTCTGGGGTTATAGTCGAGTTTTGCATTGATGCCTGCACGATGCAGGGCGTTTAACATCGAACGGTTTTGCTCTTTTTCACCGCACCGGACAAACACGTCATCAAGATCTTCGCGCTCGATGAGGTAATCCCCCTCGAGTACGAGCCTGACGCTAACCCCATTATGCGCTGCATTAACCAAAGCCCGGGCTATCGGTTCAGACTCAAGTTCCTGAATGGCCACATCGAGCCTTTTTTGCGCCTGCTCGATAAACTCCACTATGGGAGATTCGAGATCATCCGGGCCGCCCAGTTCTTGCGGCCCCATATAGAAGAGGAGATCACCCAACTCAAGTGGCATTTGCCTGACTCCTTTCAGTAATCATGAACCATGCATCCAGGATGCCGGAATAAGGAATTATTCTACTTTTAGCACTTAATCCTATAACCTGCCAGCACTCATTCAAGGTGATATCGACAGGCTCAAAGCGAGCCACACCTTCAGGCAATAAAAAAGGCAGAACCCTCAGGTCCTGCCTTTTCCAGTCCTCAACTCCCAAAAGGGAATGAGGCTTGCATTGCATTCAATGCAATGCAAAATCGCAGCTCAACAACTTAGAGCGGTACGATGTTCTCTGCCTGGGGACCTTTCTGACCCTGGGTAACAGTGAACTCGACCTTCTGGCCTTCAACCAGAGTTTTGAAACCCGAGCCGGTGATGGCGCTGAAGTGTGCGAACACATCGGGGCCGGATTCCTGCTCGATAAAACCAAAACCTTTAGATTCGTTGAACCATTTAACGGTACCGGTGGTAGTAGACATAATCATATCCTATTAAATCAAGAGTAACTGAAGCCTTTTGACAGGCCGTTTAACTGGAAGCTTTGCTATTACTTATGAAAAACAGGACGAGGTACTAAAGACTGTCATCGAAAAAGCGTGCATAAACATAAATATAAGACGTACTTTCAGGTTCCACTGATTATATATAGCTTTTTCCCATAGTCAACGGGTATTCCTATGAAAAATACAAGCACTCAGCCTCATGGGTCTCATTAAGCGAGCCCGGGCGGCCTGACAGCTTGTGGAGCTTGATTATGGAAGGCCGGGTCAAACCCTTTGAAACGGTATTTCAGAGTAGGACACTGGAGACCAAGAAGAATTGAACCTTCGACCAATGGGTTAAGAATCGGGAAAGAAAACAAAATACCCTTATTTTTCCATGAGTTACATTGGAAGCCGTTGCCCATACTGCAGGACTCGCAGAACTGATCCCCACAATAGGTCCACTTAGCCCAAACCGTTACAGAAAAGCTATCCCTATCCTCATTCTCTATGAAAAATGTGGGGCAGCCTTCCCCTTCACCAAACAACCACCCAACCCCTTGAACAAAACAATCTTATCCGCCCATATGGTTTTTTGATCATCCTGACCGATTTGGAAACCCGCCGGTCATCTGGAACCCCGAAATTTGCCCGGCGCCAACCCAGGCAGAGAATTTCATAACCAATTACCCAGGAGGCACAAACTGTATTCTGATGTGGCAGCACTTCAGCCAACCTAAGGATAGTCTATCCTGTCAACATGGAGGTATCCGACATGCCTATTCAGTCTCAGGCGGAACAGAGTCTGGCGGAGATCGATTTTGCCGACCTTACCAACAAACGCAATTACTACCCCTCTCCCACCGCCTGGGAGGATGAACTACTCTATTTTCTCTTTGTTGACCGTTTCTCCGACGGAAAGGAGTTCGGGAGCTTCTCCAACATTGAGGGAGATCCGGTAACCCGGGACGGCAATCGCTCCACACCGCTTTTCAAGCTCCAACATGACGCTTTCAGGGCAGATTGGGATCGATGGTTTCAGGATGGTCGCGGCTGGTGTGGTGGTTCCATCTCCGGCCTGAAGGACAAACTGGGATATCTCAAGCGACTCGGCATCAGCGCAGTCTGGCTGAGTCCGGTTTTCAAGCAGGTAACGGACAGTGACGACTACCACGGCTACGGCATTCAAAACTTTCTCGACGTGGATCCCCACTATGGAACCCGCGAGCAGCTAAAAGCGTTCGTGGCGGCAGCCCATGAGACCGGTATCCGGGTGATTCTCGACATCATCCTTAATCATGCAGGGGATGTCTTTACCTACCGGGATAACCATACCTATTTCTATCACCAGGGGAGACGCTGGCCGGTTCAGGGTTACCGGAAAAGGCAGAGCGACCCCGGCAGCGTCCCTTTCGGGCATCTGGAAACCCATCCCGATGCCTGGCCGGACAGTGCCGTCTGGCCCTGCGAATTCCACTCCCCGGAAAGCTGGGCTGCACAGGGACAAATCCGGAATTGGGATGCTTACCCTGAGTACCTGGACGGCGACTTCTTCAGCCTGAAGGAGCTTAATCATGGCCGGGCCAACAAAGATCCGGCAATCGCTTGGGACGTTCAGCGCCGCATCCGGGAATTTCACCACTCTCCAACCCTGGAACAACTCTGCAAGGTCTACCAGTTCTGGATTGCATATGCCGATATCGACGGCTTCCGGCTGGATACCGTAAAACACATGGAGCCCGGCGCTGTGCGTTACTTCGCCAACGTTATCCACGAGTTTGCCCAGTCCCTCGGCAAGGAGAACTTCTACATCATCGGAGAGATCACCGGCGGGCGTGGCCACGCAGTGAATCTGGTCAACACCACCGGCATCGATGCCGCCCTGGGCATTAACGACATCCCGGACAAACTGAAATACCTGGCCAAAGGCTACCGCAGTCCGGGCAACCCTGATACCGACGAACATGAAGGCTACTTCGACCTGTTCCGCAACAGCCTTCTGGACGACAAGCACACGCACCAATGGTACGCGAAGCACGTCGTCACCATGTTCGACGACCACGATCAGGTGGGCACCAAGCATAAGTATCGCTTCTGTGGCGACCACCCGGAGAGTTACCGTTACCTTCCCCTGGCGCTGGGTTTAAATCTCACCACGGCGGGGATCCCCTGCATCTACTACGGCACCGAGCAGAATTTCAATGGTTCCGATCCACGCAAAGAGCAGGACGCCTACAGTGACGCCTTCCTGAGGGAGTGCATGTTTGGTGGTCCCTTCGGATCGTTTCAGAGTACCGGCAAGCACTTCTTTAAAGAAAACCATGAAACCTATCAGTTCATCAAACGGCTGAGTGAAGCCCGAAGAAAACACATCGCTCTGCGCCGTGGCCGTCAATACCTGCGGCAGGTTTCGCAGGATGGAGAGCACTTCTACTACCCTGAACTTGTGGGTGAACAACTGAAATGGGTCGTGGCCTGGTCACGCATGTTCGCAAGCAGCGAATGCCTCTGTGCCATCAACACTGCAGACAAGGATTTGGAAGTTTGGGTTACCCTCGACCACCCCACCCATCAAGCAGCCGGGGAACTCACCTGTATTGTCTCCACCGATTAGAGGCAGCCAGGGCAGAAGACTCCGGTTCAAGCACGCAATGGATCAGCCATTCATATTCGCGTACCGGCTTTTGGCTTTATTGTTTATGGGTGACAGTGTGACCAGTCTGCCAGATTAAGTGAGTCTCACCACAATCGATGAACTGGCGGTAGGTAAAGTATTGACCGCCAGGCTCATCTGCGACAGATCACACTTCCACAACATCATCTGAAGCAACCACCTTGCGCAATCGCGCAAAGGTACGCATCCCCTCTGTGGTATCGAAATCGGCGTAGTCAGGATTGTTAGCCTGGAGATAGTAGCCGCCATCACCACGTTTTCGCACCACACGCAGGACGTATTGCTCATCGCCTCCTACATCCTGTCGTTCCACCGCCATGATTTGGTTGCTGATCGATCCGGCATGCTCTGAATCGACCTGTTCCATCAGAAGATAATCGCCGTCGCGGATTGGATTTCTGCCGCCATCCATGGAATTACCTGTGGCGCGCGCAACAAAATGGCGCGCGGGATCTGCACGGTGGTGAAGTGCTATTTTTATCCGGGTTTCATCTTCACCGTCTGCATCCCTGAAATGCCCACAGGCGATCCTGAGGTTGGGAAAAAAAGAATCTCGTCCCAACCCGTATCGATCTCAGCAGGGAGATTTGCATCCTCCGACACCCGGTCCATGTACATGGCTAGTTTGTAATCAACCAACTCCTGCACCAAGGCACGAAAAATATTTCGATCTTCGGTCGCCAATTCAAAATTGGGTTTCAACCAGTCTCCATCCAACTCGAAGAATGGTTGGTTCTGGTTATTATTCCCGCCGATAAAGGCATTCACTGGATTTGAGTTCCAGTAAGTGATCCACGGACCGGGGCGAGTGGCAAGGACTTCGGCCAGATTCTGAAAACGGTTGGGCAGATCCATTACCATCAATGGTCGACGGCGCAACAGGATCTCACCGGAACGAATCGCCAGATCCCGGCGGGTCTGTGGGTGGATAAAGCCATCGAGTTCCAGCATCGCCTCCAGCAACACCATCTTGTATGACTTAGTCATGGCGGCCTTTTCGACTTCCAGGAAGTAGGCTCCATGGCGTTGCATGACTCGTTGTTGTGCATCGTCCAATCCCCCACGCTCAGCCACCAGATCAAACCATGAACCAAACCTATTCCTGATTTGTCCAAAATTCACACTGGCACGATACATCTCAACCGCACTGGGTCGCTGCTGGTTGACCAACTGCAACTGCTCATAGGTCTCAACAATCCCCCTTGGCAGGGTTTTGATCACTTCGTTTATAAAATCGATAACACCCAGATCGTAGTTGGCATAACAGCCCTTGGACAGTGGCAGATCGTTTTTCTGTTGCCGCCTGATGAATTCGCGCAAGGAAGACAGTCCAAACAGGGATTCCGGTTTATTCAAAAACGCCTTGTGATTTCCGATGAAATCCAACACCCGCAGATACTCCTTGCCGGGATGCAGTCGCAGACCACGCCCCAACTGCTGTAGGAAAAGAATCTTCGACTCGGTAGGTCGGAGCATCATCACCGTATCGATGGCAGGGAGATCGGTGCCCTCGTTGAACAGGTCAACAGAAAAGATTATCTCCAGCTCACCACTCTCCAACTGCTTCAATGCCGCATGGCGTGGAAGTTCTGATTCAGCATGCACAGCCGCCGCACGAATTCCCGCCTTTTTGAAATAGTCCGCCATGAACTCTGCGTGGGAACGAGAGACACAGAACGCCAGGGTTCGACTCTGGCGCAACTCCCGCCAGACCGTCAAAGCATGTCTGGCGCGGCCACGGGTTGCGAGTTTATTACTCAGATGGTTGGGGTCGAAGCGCCCGTTGCGCCAGGGTATCTCTTCATAGTCGACGAACGCATCATGGATACCATGATAGTGAAACGGGCTCAGCAGATCCGCATTTATGCCCTCAACGAAATTCCGTTCGAAGACCAGGTTGTCGTCACACAACGAAAGGATATCCGCCTGGTCAGTACGCTCAGGTGTTGCCGTCAGGCCAAGCAAAAAACGCGGCTGGAAATAGTTGATCAGGCGACGGTAGGTGACGGAATCGGCGTGGTGAAATTAATCTACCACGATGTAATCTAAACAGTCAGATTCAAACTGCTGCAAGTGTTCTTTACGGCCCAGCGTCTGGATAGAGGCGAAGACAAAATCAGCCTCTCCCTCCTTTTTCTTGCCGGTGTAGTAACCGATACTTGCATCAGGTTGAATGCGACTGAAGGTATCCTCCGCCTGCATCAGAATCTCTTCCCTATGGGCGACGAACAGCACTCGCTTGGCTTTGATCTGTTGCACATCAAAAGCCGCCAACCAAGTCTTACCCAGACCCGTGGCCAACACCACTAACCCGCGCCGATAACCAGCAATCCGAGTGACCTGCAATGCCAGCAGTGCCTCGGCCTGGATCTCGGTTGGAGTGGCTGGCAGGGTTTCCTCTTCCGGTTCACCGCTGACCACCCGCAACGACACCTTGCGCCGCGCCGCATAGTCGTCGATCCAAGCGTGGGTTAATGAAAATAGCCGCGAATCAGAGAACAGCGCCTCAAATTTACCGAAGATCTCCAAAAACTTGGCCGAATCCGCCGGGTAATCCACCCTCAGATTCCACTCCAGACCACGGGTCAGTGCCATGTTGGAGATATTGCTGGAACCGACAAAGGCACAACCGTCGAAGAGATCGTCACCGTCACGACGCAGAAAGATATAAGACTTGATGTGAAAGCTGGGATCGCCAGCCGTAGAGAACAACCGAACATCCGCCCCACGCTCCGCCAGCAGCATCAACCGCCGCAACGCCTGTGGCTCGGTCACATCCAGATAGTCGGAGGTCAACACCCGAATCACCGCACGGCGATCCATTGCATCTCTCAATGCATCGAAGATAAGCTGCAAACCACTCTGACGGATAAAGGCCACGGTGATATCGATCTCAGTGGCCTGGTTAATGGCATCGAGCAACTGGGGGAGGAACGGGTCTGATTGACCACCAGTGACTAATGATTGGTTTGATTCTTTCATCTATTCTGGAAGCCAGCCTGGAATATAGTCAGATCAATATCACTCTCAATCACGACAACTTACCAGAATTCCATTCAGCCATCGCTCATGATCTCGCCCTGGCCTGCGATCTGTAGTGATCCATGTCTCTTTAATCGACAGCGGGGCGATTTCATCAATGATCTTCTGTAACCCGACTTCATCCAGATCTGTAAACCGACGACCCTGTTTTTCATATTCATCCTGGCCATATTTAAACCTGATTACCCCTGAGGCTCAGCTATTGAGTCAGTGGGTGGCGCATACTGAACCTGAAGCCAAATGAGGAGACCGCCATGGC
>JAMJIN010000476.1:0-1377 GCA_036784775.1 Chromatiales bacterium
GGATGTGACGTTCTGACGGAGGATGTATCGACGCAGCGAGGCGGCCTTCGCCATCTATGCGCGGTTTTACTCAGCCGCTAACACTGTGCATCCGACAGTGCATCGCCACACCACAAGAGTGCGGCCAGAAGAGAGAGAAACCTGCGCAGATTCATAATCGATTCGGGTTGGAACCCTGCCAGTGCAAAGTCAGTTCATTGTAGCCCGCATAGCGTGCAACAGAGTGCGTGAAGCCTCACTCCCAAACGGACAGATCACCGGGAAATCAGAGAATCCTACGGATCAGCTTTGCCAGCCCCTCCAACTCAGGATAGTCAGGTGCCACTTCAAGAATATAGTTGAGCGTGCGCGGAATATCCTGCAGATAGCCGGGTTTGCCGTCACGAATGTTGAGACGTGCAAAGATCCCGCTGGCCTTCAGATGACGTTGCACCCCCATCAGATCAAACCAGCGCAGGAACTGATCCTCATGCTCACTGCACAAAACGCCTGACTGCACCGCCAGCTCATAGTAACCCGTCACCCAAGACTCGATGCGGGCCTTGGGCCAATGGATATAACAGTCCCGCAGCAGTGAAACCAGATCATAGGTCACTGGCCCAACCACCGCGTCCTGAAAATCGATAATGCCCGGGTTCGACTGATCCGTCACCATCAGATTGCGGGAGTGGTAATCGCGGTGTACACAGACTTGTGGCTGATCCAGCGCATTGCCGGCCAGGAAGTCAAAGGTGGCATCCAGCATGGACTGTTCATCGTCAGTGAGACTAAGACCGTGATGCCGCTCCAACAACCATTCACGAAACAGTTCCATCTCCTGCAGCAGCAGCGTTCGGTCATAGTCCGAAAGTCCCTCGACGGGGCCACAGGCCTGAATCACCACCAACGCCCCCAGGGCGTCGCCATAGAGCCGATCCACATTCGTCTCATCAAGCCGATCAAGATAGAGGGTCTCACCCAAATCACTTAACAGCAGATAACCCTCCACCTGATTGCGGGCAAAAATATGGGGCACCTTGAGTCCAATCGACTCAAGGGCCTCCGCCATCCGGATAAACGGTTCCGTATCCTCTTTCTCCGGTGGGGCATCCATAGCAATATAGCTCTTGTCACCGGTTTCGATACGAAAGTAGCGGCGAAAACTGGCATCGCCAGAGGCTGGCTCGAAAGTATAACTTTCAATTTCCGGCAAGGAAGAGAGCCAGTTTTTCAATTGTTCGATTCGTTGGGGCATTTTTTAGACACAGTGGTTGAGTGGCGGGACAGGCTGAAAAGCGCAAAGTCCGCAGAGTATACCCCAGCGTTGCATAAAAACAGGCCAGCAATGACTACGCTGCCTTCTCGATTTCATCCAGGTAATGCAATAACTCGTTTTGC
>JAMJIN010000477.1:0-1374 GCA_036784775.1 Chromatiales bacterium
TGGGTGCTGCTATCAACCTGTTTGAACCACGCATACACGTGCCAGCGTTGCCAAGCTGCGCTCACCGTACCAGAACATTGCCTGCTTGGGGAAGTGTCCGCTGAAGCATGTCGCTGTCCAGAACATTGTTGATGAACCTACGGACATGCATGCAGCCGCCTAGTCACCCGTGGACGGCAACAATTGAACGATTGCATTTGTGTCGACGACCAACGAGGCGTGGCACAACAGCCGGAATAAGACGTGGATCCAGACCAATAACCAGGGTGCCCAGCGGATGGTGTCGCCAGGTCAGCTCTGTTGATAAACAAACGGGTGTTAACAGTGCCAACCTGATTGCACTGACCTCTACAGCCTCGGGTAACGGGTCTTACATTGCGCGAAGTTCCTCTCACCTTTGTGCGAAGTTCGCCCTGATTAACGCAAGATCCATACGTAAACAGGAGCTACTCGTGCGCGACTACATTGATGAACATGAACTGGACGTCGTCGCCATAACGGAAACCTGGCTGGCAGAAGGCGAAACGACTGTCACATCCGAACTGTGCGGTGGGGATTTCACGTTCGTTCACCGGCCGCGCAGTGGGGCCCGTCGTGGAGGTGGTGTGGGAGTATTGTTCCGAAAGACACTGCAGCTAGTTTCACGTGCTGACATTGATACACATGCCTGTGAGACTTGTTGCGTTTTTCTGCGTAATATCCGTATTGGTTGCATCACTCGCGTGATTGTCGTCTACCGACCGCCAACGTCTAATTTCCGCACCTTCCTAGATGACGTTGGGAAGATTTTACTCATCGCCGCGGCCCACCCCACGGAGACTGTCATGTGTGGTGATTTCAACACACGATATGGTGATTCTACATGCGCCGATGCAATGAACTTGGCAGATTTGCTGGAGACACATGGTTTTGTACAACATGTACAAGGTGCAACACACGAGCGCGGCAACACGCTGGACCTGGTTATTGGAACATCTCACGTCATAGCTACAACCGTTGAGCTGGAGACTTTTCTCACTGATCACGGAGTGATTGTATGTGAATTACGCCAACCTAAACCAGAGCGCTTGACACGACGCGTTCAATACCGCAAGTACTCAGCCATTGACGGCAGCCGTCTTACTGCAGATCTCGCGGCGGCAGATCTTAACGTTCCTGAACAAAATCCTGAAGTTATCCTCGCTCGATATGATGCATGCATACGTAGCATTGTTAACGCCCATGCCCCAGTAATCTCGCGGACTATCACTGCTAGGCCGATGACACCGTGGCATACAAGTGAACTATCTGTAGAGAAGCGGGCATTGCGTCGTGCTGAGCGTAACTGGCGACAAACTGGACTAACTGTACATCGTCAAATATACACCAGTTTGC
>JAMJIN010000109.1:0-14066 GCA_036784775.1 Chromatiales bacterium
GGATGTGACGTTCTGACGGAGGATGTATCGACGCAGCGAGGCGGCCTTCGCCATCTATGCGCGGTTTTACTCAGCCGCTAACACTTCGGCATCCCTTCGTGAGATGACAGTGTAATCGGAATCTTCAACCACTTGATCTAAGACGCTTTTTAGCCTGTTCCTGGCGTCTGAAAAGTTAATAACCCTCATAGAATACTCCTGCATCTGTACGATATATTGAACAAGTATAACTTGTCCTTTTAATTGCACAAGTATGGAGCAATCATGGTGCGCACAGCGCACCCTACGTTCGCCACAGTCAGAGAAACCTGACTGGTCACCATAGCGGCTCCGTGTGCCTATTGTCCTCACTTCAACCAACTGAGTGCCAAGTCATTCAGTTCAGAGGTAGATTAGACACTTACTCCGTCTATTCCCCTACTCAACAGATGGCTTCACAAGTCCACTGGTGCCCTACAGTCCGTTTACTGTACGCTAATAAGTCGCTTGCAGAAGGATTCTCCTGGCAGATATGAATAGATTTCACCAATGACCCAACAGCCAGAGCACTCCACTGCCACTTGGTTTATTGGGTTACTGTCCCACTCCACAAATCTCTATATCGATGCCGGTGTCCACAGTGTGCGGATCTTGGCCTGCGATTCCTCTGATACCGAACTCGGCAACATTGAAATAGCCAGTAATGAAGATCTCGGCGGTACGATCTGCCGGCTTGGACTTGACCAACTGCCTGAGCAAACGGGCATCACTATCACGGGTAAATTGCAGGAGATCGTTCGTCGCTATATCGGCCAGGGTGAGGTGGTGCTCGGCTCGGCCGCACTGTGGTCAGCGGCGCGCAGTCTGCTGCAGGACAAATCACTGGGCATCATCGAAATCTCCGCTTCAGGATATATGGCCATAGGCGTCGATATTGAGGGCAATCTCAAGAACGATATGCTGGTGGTCAATCCGCGTTGCGGCGCGGGCTCTGGGGTCAACCTCGACCGGGTACTGCAAAAGCTCAATATCCAACGTGAAGCGGTTGACGCACTGTTGAGCGGCTACCTCGGCGAGGAAAACCGCCCGCGCCGTGATGGCGTCGATATCCGTGCTGACCGCTGCGGGGTGTTTGCCTCTTCGGCGACAATCTCCGATAAGAACCAGGGCATTCCCCTCGATTTCGCCTTGGCGGTGACGCTGAAATCCGAGGTGCTCAAGGCCTGCAAAAAGCTCAAACCCGGTTTTGATACGGTATGGTTGAGCGGCGGCATCTTTGCCTGGCAGTTTGCCCGTGACTGCGCTGGAGATTATCTCGAATCCGTTGGCACCGCAGATGTACGCTACGACGAGGGCGGCAGGTTTCCGCTGCTGGGATTACAGTATCTGCGCCAGATCATCGGCAATGACAACTTCGCCCAACCGGACCGCCACGTTGTGCAGATCTCCAGGCTCAGCGAATACCCGGCGATGTTTGACGTCAAGGCAGATCTTGAGACGCGGCATCTCTACCAGCGTATACCCAACATCGCTCCAACTCATTTTGACGCAACCCATCTCCGCACCACACCCGTCATGATGGGGCTGGACGTTGGCTCAACCATGGCAAAGCTGATCATCAGCGATGCCTCGGGTCAGGCCATCCTCTATAAGGGTGCCTACTCCAATGCCGGCGATACCATCGATACGATCAAAAAGATCTTTGCCGACATCATAACCAAGGGGGTGAATACCCTGTGGATCGGCCAGATCGGCTTGACGGGTAGCGCCCGCTACCAGGTGCAAAAAGCCCTCATCAACATCTACCCACAACTGGCAGACCGCGTTTCTGTGCTGGTTGAGAACTACGCCCATGCACGGGGTTCCATCGATTATGCCCGTGAACATATCGAACGCCTCAAGGCGAGCGGCATCGACGATATCAATGAGGACTTCTGCCTGCTGGTCGACATTGGCGGTGAGGACACGAAGATCTCCTCCATTGCGCTGAAAAAGGCCGAGCTGTTTGACAATGCGATGAACGTCAAGTGTTCCGCAGGTACGGGCAGCCTGATCGATACCCTAACCTCCATGTTCTTTCTGGACGAAATCAGTGTGGCGAGTGAGCTGGCCTTCAATGCCGACAAGGGTTATGCCATCAATGCCACCTGCGCCGTGTTTTTGATGGAGAACGCCCGCAAGCTGCAGGCTGATGGTTATGAACTCGGCGAGATTCTCGCTTCAGCCAACTGGGCGATCGTGGAGAACATGGCCAGAAGCCTCTGGAGCCAGATCGAGCTGCCGAAACATACGATCGCCCTGCTCCATGGGCAGACCATGCTGAGTGAACCGCTGCCACTCGCGGTTGCCCAGCGCATGCAGCGCTATGTGGGCGAAGACATCTACTGCCTGGTGCCACCGGATCCTGGCCACCGTGCCTGCGTCGGACTGATTAAATCACTGGCGGAGCAGGATACCACCACGGCGCTGGAGATCGAGCTTGAGGCCTTCATCGACAAGGATTACAAAAAGAAGATCGTAGTCTGCAAGGGTGCCGTGTGCGGCGACAAGGCGGCGCGCTGCAATCGCGCACACCTCACCGGCCTCGGCAATGAGGGCAATCGATTTACCTTCACCCTCGGCGGTTGCACGGCGATCAACGAAGTGCAGGCCATGAAGGGCCTCAAGACTAAAGGCAGCCCTGACAGCTACAAACAGATCTGGGACTTTATCAACGACCGCCTGCCCCACTCCGATGCCCCGGACCGGCTGGTGATACCGCGCAGCTTCGCCGTCTCGGAGTGGGCGATGTTTTTCGCCTCACTGTTTACACCGCTGGGGATCCCGGTGGAGGTGGACAATGTGCAGGCGTCCGATGTCATCGACGCCCAACCGCATTTTCACATCGACACCTGTGCCCCGCACATAGGCGCGGTCGGCCAGTTCCTGCGTCTGGGCGCACAGCCTCACGGCATGATTCTGGCCCCACAGATCGAGTTCCTGCCTGCAAAACACTCCCTGGGACGCACCTGCACTATCAACCAAGGTGGGCTGGCAGTTGCCAAAAAGGTCACTGAGACCAAACACCCGCAAAGCCGCATCCATCTCTTTTTTTTGGATCTCAAGCAACAGAATGCGGAGCGGATCGCGCAGAAGATCTATCCACGCCTGCAGCCGGTGTTTGAGCATTATGGCAAGCAGGTTGGATATGAACAGTTCCGCAACATCGTCGAAGGGGCGATACAGGCCCAGCGGGGACTAAAAGAAGCAGCCGCCGATTTTGCCACCGAACTGGCCAATCAGGCCCTCAACGATGGGCGCGTAATCGCCTTGGTGATGGGCCGTGAATATATCCTCAATCCCGGCATCTATGACAGCCACGTCGGGCGGCTGCTGCGGGACAAGAACATGATGGGTATCCCCAGCTATCTCCTCGATGCTGATTTCAACCCCCAATTCAAGCACCTCTACTGGCGCAATCCACACATGATCGCCACCCTGGCCGACGCCTGCAGCAGACGCGAACTACACAGGGTAACCGGCCATGCCGGATTGCGACGGGTGTTTGAGCGGGTGGAAAAGAACTCCGACACCCTGATGCCGGTGGTGCAGGTATCGACCTTTTTGTGTGGCCCCGACAGCGTCACCAATCCGCTGATTGCCGAGTTGACCAAAAAGCGTCCCTATCTGCTGATCCAGTCCGATGCGGCGATCAAAGAGCTGGCGCATCTGGAAAACCGCATGAATACCTACGTCAAGCAACTGGAGTCTGGGCTGCATGAGGAACTGAAAAGCGTGGAGGACGAAGGCTTTGAGGTGAAGGTGCTCGACCGCCTGGTCAACCAGGATCCCCTCAACCCTGAAACCGATGCAATCTACTTCCCGACACTGTCGGACACACGGGGGCTGACCTCAGTCATCCGCAGCGCAGGTTTTACCTGTATCGATCTCTATGATGAGGATTATGACCTGCAGGCCGCCATCAAGGATGGGCGTTCCATGTCGGGTGACTCAGTCTGCGCTCCTTTGGCTGCTGTGTATGGCGATGTGATGGCGGCAATGGAGGATTTCAAACGCCGCAAGCAGGAAAACGATCCTGAATTTATCAACAAGACAAGATTGCTGATATTCAACAACAAGGGACTGGGACCCTGCCGCCAGGGGCAGTACGTCGAAACTCACAAGATCTTCATCAATCAGCAGAAGAACTCAGGCAAAGACGAAACCGAAGAGTTGGTGATGCAGTTTCTCGTTGGCCATGAGAACAAGGGATTCAATACCGGTTTTCCGGCCTGGGTCTTCGTGCGTGGAGTGCAAAGTGCGATTGTGCAGGGTGTGCTGCACCAGCTCCTGGCAGATGGCAGTTCTCAGTGCCGGGATTATGCTGAATACCAGGCCTTTATACAGGCGTATCGAAAACTCAAAGAGGAACTGCACCGGTTAATCGAGTTTGAGATGCGGCCTTCAGCTGCTGCTTTGCGGGTAGCGGATGCCTTTGCCAAGGTTCCCGGCATCAACTACCTGGTCAACTATTTTGCCTACGGTCTGCATCGTTCTGACCTGAAAGACCCCATAAAGGCTTTTGCCCGCCAGTGGTGTGCGCAGCCGCTCAAGGGTGACCCGACCCGCATCCATATCGACGGCGAAGCCTATATGCGCGTCGCCCAGTACGAGGCTGTCCATAAGACTTTGCTGGCCACGCTGGGCTTTCGGCAATTTACCCTGACCCACACGCCAGTATGGAGTTTTCTGGATTACAAGCTCGCAGGTATGTTGATGCGTGCACGCGAAGCTATCGATGAAAGCAGAGCCGAACTCAAGCGCCCTATCGATGAAACCGAGCACAAACGCATCACCCGTTACAAGCGCAAGAAGCAGCTACGACTGATCGGTCTCAGGGCAGTACACTTCATTTTGCGCGGCATCATCGCCAAACCACTCTACACCGCAGCTGGTCTGGAGATGCCTGCTGCGATGCCGAAGGTACTAAAGATAGCCGAATCGGTCATCACCACCAAACGTCCGGGGGGTGAATTCATTCCCTATGTGGGCGAAGCCGTATTAAAGCTGCAAAAGGGTTATGACCTGATTCTGAACGTTGCTCCCGAGGGATGTATGGTCTCATCCATGGGTGAGGCAATCACGCCGGGCATCAACGCCGCCGTCCCCGAGGCCAAAGGCAAGATTCAGCACCTTTTCAGTCAGCAGGGTGATGTTGATGAAGAGCTTATCGCCCTTGCGCTGCTAAAAACGATCGGGCCGGAACGCTACTACAGAGCCGCAGAGGCGAACGAAGCAGGTTAATTCCACAGCGGACTATTAAATTGTGGGAGCGGGCCCCCGCCGCGATTACTCCGTAAATAGATATTTCGCGCCGAAGCGGCGCTCCTACGAGATCCGGCTCTTTTCTTTGCGTGCGACGTAACCTAATCTACAACCCAACACCAGCTATCTATTTGTTAAATAAGTAATAATTCTTCTATTCAAAAATATCCCATGATTTTTATCCTGGGTATTTCCCTTGTAAAAAATAATTCCTGACTGTATTACTAGGTTATAGCGGCCTGCTGCCCTAAACTGAAAGAGGTGTACCCATGTGGAATTCACGAATTATTTCCAGACGCTGTTGCGGAGGGCCTGTGCTTGCCATGACTCTGCTCTTTGCCGGGCTGGGTTTCATGTTTCTGCTCCTGTCCGCTTCTGTACCGGGCGTGGTCTTTATTACCGTCGGAGTTCTCGCTGAAGGTCTCTGCCTGCTTCTCAGTCGCACCCGTTGCCGACAAAGCTACACAGGGCAGTTGAGGATCCGATAATAATTCAGGCTGAAAAAAATTCACCCCGATTCCACAGTACTTTACTAGGTTATGATCGGAGCAACAGCATGGGCTTACCAGATAGTAGAATGGACGAGCTGATCCAGTCGGATTATGCCCAAGGCTTTGTTACTCAGATCGAATCCGACACATTGCCTCCCGGCCTCAACGAAGGTGTCGTCCGAACCATTTCCGAGCGTAAGGGCGAGCCGGAGTGGATGTTGAAAAAAAGGCTGGCGGCCTACCGGTTTTGGCGCACCATGAAGGAACCCAACTGGTCCTCGATACACCATCCGCCAATCGATTATCAGTCGATCTCCTACTACTCGTCACCGAAGAAAAAAGCTGACCTCAAGAGTCTGGATGAGGTCGATCCGGAACTCTTGGCCACCTATGAAAAACTGGGCATTCCCATCCATGAACAGAAGACCCTTGCCGGTGTGGCGGTGGATGCGGTGTTTGACAGTGTTTCTGTAGCCACAACCTTCCGTGACTCCCTGGCCGAGGCAGGCGTCATCTTCTGCTCAATGTCCGAAGCAGTCCGCGAACACCCCGAGCTGATCCGGAAATACCTGGGAACGGTAGTATCGGACCGGGACAACTTCTTTGCCGCCCTCAATGCTGCCGTGTTCAGTGACGGAACCTTTGTCTATATCCCCAAGGGCGTGCGCTGCCCCATGGAGCTTTCGACCTATTTTCGTATCAACGAGGCCAAAACAGGGCAGTTCGAACGCACCCTGATCATCGCCGACGCTGGCAGCTATGTGAGCTATCTGGAGGGTTGCACCGCACCCATGCGCGATGAGAACCAACTGCATGCGGCGGTGGTTGAACTGGTCGCGCTGGAAGATGCGAAGATTAAATATTCGACGGTGCAGAACTGGTATCCAGGAGATAAAGAGGGTCGCGGCGGCATCTACAATTTCGTCACCAAACGGGGCGACTGCCGCGGCGACCGTTCCCATATCTACTGGACTCAGGTGGAGACAGGCTCCGCCATCACCTGGAAATATCCCAGCTGCCTGCTGCGGGGAAAGGATTCGGTCGGTGAATTTTACTCGGTTGCCGTGACCAAGGGTTATCAGCAGGCAGACACCGGCACCAAGATGTACCACTTTGGCGAGAACAGCCGCAGCACCATCGTCTCCAAGGGGATATCAGCCATGCACGGCAGCAATGCCTATCGCGGGCTGGTCAGTGTGGCCTCCGGTGCGGAGAACGCCCGCAACCATACCCAGTGCGACTCCCTGCTGATCGGCGACCGCTGTGCCGCCCATACCTTTCCCTATATCGAGGTGAGAAACCCCACCGCCAAGGTGGAACACGAGGCGACCACATCAAAAGTGAGCGAAGACCAACTCTTCTATTGTCGTCAGCGCGGCCTGTCGCAGGAGGATGCGGTATCCATGATCATCAACGGCTTCTGTAAAGAGGTCTTCAAAGAGCTGCCCATGGAGTTCGCCGTAGAGGCACAGAAGCTGCTCAACGTGAGTCTGGAAGGCGCTGTGGGATGAGCGGAAACCAGTCCCATTGGGAATAATTGAGGTTGCAGCAATGTTATCTATCAAACAACTGAAAGTGTCCGTGGAAGACAAGGAGATCCTCAAGGGGGTCGATCTAAAGATCAAGGCCGGAGAAGTCCACGCCATCATGGGGCCAAACGGCTCAGGTAAAAGCACCCTGGCGCATATCCTATCCGGCCGGGACGGCTACCAGGTGACCGCAGGTCAAGTGACATTCCTTGGACAGGATCTGCTGTCTATGGAGACCGAAGAGCGAGCCCGGCAGGGGGTCTTCCTGGCCATGCAGTATCCGGTAGAGCTGCCGGGTGTGAACAACATGACCTTCCTGCGGGAATCCTTGAATGCGATTCGCCGCGCCCGTGGCGAGGAGACGATCGACGCACTCTCCTTTACGAAAATGGTGCGCGAGAAGGCCAGGCAGGTAAAACTCGATGAGACGCTGCTGAAACGATCAGTCAATGCCGGTTTCTCCGGTGGAGAGAAGAAGCGCAACGAGATCCTGCAGATGGTCATGCTTGAACCACGTCTGGCCATTCTTGACGAGACCGACTCGGGGCTCGACATCGATGCGTTGCGTACCGTATCAGACGGGGTAAACATGCTGCGTTCGCCGGAACGGGCGATGATTGTGATAACCCACTACCAGCGTCTGCTCGAATACATCGAACCTGACTATGTGCATGTGCTGGCCAACGGACGCATCGTCCGCTCCGGCGGCAAGGAGCTGGCACTGGAACTGGAGGCACGCGGTTACGCTTGGCTACTTGAGGAGGCTGCGGCGTGAGTGAGCTGTCTCCATCGATAGCCGACTATCAACGGGCCGCCGAACGCCTCATCGACAAACTGCCAGTAGGTGACCGCCTCTGGCTGACAGATAAACGCCGCGCTGCAGCCTGTCGATTCAACGAACTGAGGTTCCCCGATACCCGCCAGGAGGATTGGCGCTACACCAACATCAAGGGGCTGTTGGAAAAAGGCTTTTTTGTAGACGACGACACCCACCGCAGCTTCGCCCCGCACACAGTGAAACGCCGGTTCCTCAATGAACCGGTAGCCGGACGACTGGTTTTTGTCGATGGGCTGTTTCAGCACGATCTTTCCGATACAGACCTGGAAGGGGTGCAACTGAGCAGTCTGAACAGCGTCATGACGGCGGGAGACCAAACGGTACTCAAGGCCCTGGGATCGCTCTCAGGAGTCGGCGATCACGGTTTTGCCGCCCTTAACATGGCGACGATGCAGGATGGCGCGGTCATACGTATCAGCACCGGAGTCAATCTTGAGCAACCCATCGAATTACTCTATCTGACCTCCCGGGCAGCCGCCAGTTTTAGCCTGTGCCCCCGCCATCTGATCATCCTGGAGGAGGATGCCAAGGCTACCCTGGTGGAACGTTATCTCTCTTTGGATGAAGACGAACACTTCACCAACCTGGTGTGTGAGATTGTGTTGGGCGAACGGGCACATCTTCACCATCAGCGGGTCGAGCAGGAGAGTTCCCAGGCTTATCACCTCAGCGAACTCTATCTCGGTTTAGATGCAAAGGCTGAATACCGGCTGGTAAGTGCCTCTCTCGGCGCCGGTTGGTCACGCACCAAGATCAACAGCCGCTTTACCGCACCTGGCGCCAACTGCGAGTTGGACGGCCTCTATCTGGCAGGCGACGGCCAGCTGGTGGATTATCATCTGGACATAGATCATGCCGTGCCGGAATGCAGCAGCCGGGAGAATTTCAAAGGCATACTCACCGGCCAGGGTCGCGCCGTCTTCGATGGCCGCATACTGGTGCGCGAGCAGGCGCAGAAGAGCGACGCTCATCTCTCCAATGCCAATTTGATGCTCTCGCGCCACGCCGAGATCGATACCAAACCCCAGCTTGAGATCCTTGCGGACGACGTGCAGTGCAGCCACGGCACCACCGTGGGCCAGCTGGATTCAGAGGCACTCTTCTACCTGCGTTCAAGGGGCCTGAATATGGAACAGGCCAGACGCTTGCTCTGTCTCGGCTTCGCCAGTGAAATACTCGAACGCTTCGAATCGGAGTCCCTGCGTCAGCAGCTCTGTGAAGTGATTCGGCAACGCCTGGAAACATCGATGATTGAATCATGAATGAAATCGATGAAATTGTAGACAACTTCGAGTTTCTCGGCGACTGGGATCAGCGCTACCAATATCTGGTGGAACTGGGTGAGGCCTTGCCTCCCCTGCCTGAAAAATTAAAGACCGTAGAGAACTGGGTCAAACCCTGCATGAGCACCGTACATGTCCATGCTGAGGCCATACCTGAACAGCCCGGTTTGATCCGGTTTCGCGGTGACTGTGACACTGCGATCATCAAGGGGGTGCTGGCAGTGTTGGTTGATCTGTTCTCCAGCCACACACTCGAAGAGATCCGTGCCATGGATGTCGATGACTTGTTCAAACGGCTGCATCTGGCAGAGCATCTCAGCCCAAACCGGCATGTGGGCATCTACGCCATTGTGAATAAGATGGTTGAGCGGGCTGAAACAGTGGCAGCTCTTAATACATCGAACGTTGCCTGAAAGGAGTTAGAGCCTGTTACAACACTTCCTGCAGATGATCGATGATCCGTTCCTCCAACCAGTATCTTGGGCGCCATGGGAGATCACCGGCGACAAAGCCCACATGACCTCCGTGAGCCGACAACTCCAGGGTGACTGAAGAGGAGAGTTCATCGGCGTCTGGAATCGTCCCTGCCCACATGAAGGGATCATCCTCGGCATGCAGAATCAGGGTGGGTATTTCAATCTGCTTGAGATACTGCCGTGAGCTTGACCGGCCATAATAATCATCTACCCCGGCAAAGCCATGCAGTGGGGCTGTAACTTCATCATCAAACGTTCTAAAGCTGTCCAGCCGATCGACATCGACGGATAGTGGGGATGGAATGCGGCTGAAGCGTGCTTTGTAAGATCGTCTCATTCTCCTCAGAAGATGATTCTGATAGTGCCTGCTGAGTCCCCGTTCAAGCCGCGCGGCACAGTCCCCCAAGCGGAAGGGCACAGAGACGGCAATCGCTGTTTTCAGCCTGCAGTCAGAAGACTTTTCAGCCAACCATTTAAGCAGGACGTTTCCTCCCAGAGAGAAACCAATGGCTGCACTTAATGGCCTGTCCGTTCGCTGCTCTATCAACCTGGCAATAGTGTCAAGATCCCCCGTCTCCCCCGAATGATAACCACGGGGCAACCGGTTGGGCTCTCCACTGCAACCCCTGAAGTGCATAAATACGGGATTGAAGCCCTGTAATTCAAGCGCCTGCAGCAAGGTCCCAGCATAGTGGGAATCTATCGAGCCCTCCAGTCCGTGCAGCACCAGCACACTCTCACCTGGCTGTTTGTCATGCCAAACGATATCCAGAAAATCACCGTCCGGCAGCTCGATTCTTTCGTTCACCGACGAATAATCAGGACGACGGCGTGCCAGCACCGGCCAGAGGGTCTGCAGGTGAGGCCCCGGCAGCCACCAGGCCGGTTTAAATGCGCTGCGTTTTATCATGGTAACTCACGCTTTGGAGCAATCTTGGTGCGCACAGCGCACCCTACGCTCTTGGGTAGGTTGGGTTAGGCCGTCTTTTTGGCCGTAACCCAACAACATACGCCATTATTGTCGTGTTACGCTGCGCTAATTCGGGTCGGAGTCGAGAACTCTAGTGTAGAATAGGCCCATACCAGCCACGAACCATGCACATGAGTCTGCAGACCGCCCAACCCGCTGCCGGCCAGAGTCAGGCGGAACTAAAGCGCCACTACCTGCCCGCCCTTCGATTACGCTTCAAATCCGAGGTCAACCGCTTAACCTCGGGCGGCATGCTCCGTCTGCTCGGTATCCGGCCCGATGCGGAAGACCTCGCCTTCCTCATGAGCTACCTCTATATCTATCACTGGTTGAGACAGCAGGTTGCCACCCCTTTCCGTAGTGAAGTGCTGGCAAGTTTCAGCAAGGGTCCGCGGGGATTTCTTATCCGCCTGCTCGATGAGGCAGAGGATGCAGGTAATTTCATCCAGGGTTACATTGCCCACTGGTTAAACGCAGATGACGAGGGACCTGTACAGCGTCAGCAGTTGCAGCGACTGCTGACCGACTGTCATAACGATCCACAAGCGCTGACCCGGCGGGTGCTCACGCTCTGGGATGAGCTGGGTCTGCTGCAGCAGACTCCGGCCAAGGTCTACAGTAAGCTGGGCCACCGGGAGCGGGATCGTTACCGGGAGATGCTGGGGGTCGCCGATCAGCAGCGACTGGCGCTGGTGGATGCCCTGCCGGATCAGCCGGTGAAACCCGACCGTTTCACCAAGCTGGGACTGATCCCGGCAATGGGCTGTCCCCAGACCTGCCGCCACTGCATGTTTATCTGGCGTCCGCCGAGCAAGGATCAGCCTGACGCCGGGCCGGTGATGGAGCTGGTGGATAGCCTGACCGACAGCGTGCTCTTCACCGGCGGCGATCTGACCCGTCATATGGATCACTTCTACCGGGCGATCCGCGAGATGTCCCACATCCGCACCTTCGCCATCCTGCTCAACGGCGACTTCGCGGTGGATAAAAAGGCCACCAATGAAGTACTGCGCCGCATGACCGAGGCGCTTGAGAAGCGTCCAAAAAAGTGGCCCAAGGCATCGATCCTGTTACAGATCAGCTTCGATGAGTTCCATCAGGAGGTGGTGGTCGGCAAGGACGGCCGCCTCAAGGAGCGTATCCCGGTCAGCCGCATCGCCAATATCGTCGAGGCGGCACCCCGCTACAGTCGCATACAACTCGGCCTGCTGCACAAACAGACCCATCTCAACTTCTCCATGGATCTCTTCAAACGGGGCGTCTTCAACCGGCTGGTCGAAGAGTTGGGGCGGCGGAAACACCAGCTCCAGATCCTCTCGACCACTCCCGCACCACGACAGAAGGTAAACCCGATGAGTCCGGGGCAGCGGGGACAATTGGTAAAAGATGCCAGCTTTGTGCTGAGCCGCTATCCGGATCGTCCGATCCTTTTCACCAGCTCCACCATCGACATCTATGGCCGGGCAGAAACCCTAGAAGCCGGTGAGTTCGTCAAGGACCAGGGGTTATTGCAGGAGATACTGGCGGACCGGATTCCCGAAGGCGAGGTCTTCGATATCGATATGATGTTCTGGTTCAGCGGCTGGGTGACGCTCTTCTCGGCAGTGCATATCTGCCTTGGCAACCTGCACCAGGATGGTACTGAAACTATCCTCGCCCGCCAGCGCAAGGACCCGTTGACCCAGGCCCTTCACCGCTTCGATCTGCGACTGTTGGAGATCTATCGAGAGGTGCACGACGACCTTGACGCCATCATCGCCAATTCCACCGGCCCCCATCACCTGTTCCACGTCATCACGGAATCCGCCGATGTTCGGCTGCACATGACGCGCCGTCTTCTCGAATCCGCAGATCGCCCGGAGTCACAGTAGGAGCCGCGCCACCAATCTGCTATGGTGTTGGGATTTTATCAATTTTTCTAACTTTTCTTCACTAACCACTTTTTTTCATCAGCTTGTTACTCCAGTTCTTTCGGGTTAGCACGTCTGATTCAAGCAAATACGACGAGAAGTCAACAGACTTAGGAGACAAGCATGAGCACAGCAGCAGAAGGTAATACCGTCAAAATCCACTATACCGGCACGCTGGATGACGGCACCCAATTCGACAGTTCAGCAGGAGCTGAGCCACTGGAGTTCGCTTTGGGCAGAGGTCAGGTAATCCCCGGTTTTGACAATGCTGTGAGCGGCATGGCCGTTGGCGAGAAAAAGACCGTCGATATTCTGCCTGAAGATGCTTACGGCGAACGCCACGAAGAGATGGTGCAGGAGGTGCCCCGCGAGGCGCTGGGCGATGACATGGAACCCGAGGTTGGCATGCCGCTGCAGGCGCAGGGCCCTGATGGTCAAGTCTTCGATCTTGTCATCATTGAGGTGGCAGAAGAGACGGTTCGCGTGGATGGCAACCACCCCCTCGCCGGCAGGACTCTGACCTTCGACATCGAACTGGTAGAGATCGCCTGATCTCTCAATTTCTCGGGGTCGGAGTCGATCCGTCTATGTGGTTACTTCTCCAGCATCGCATTGATCTGGCATCTAACCACTGCCCCAATTAACTCCCTCTCGACTCCGACCCCTGGACACTCGTCCACAGTCAGATCTTGTCTCCATTGCCACCGCTTTTACCACCGCGCAACAGACGAAAAACAAACAGCAGCAGGAAGGCTCCACCAGTGGCCATGGCGATACTGATCAGGTCGAGACCGCTGGGCGTACCAATACCGGCAAACTGACCAATCTTTCCACCAATAAAGGCACCAGCCACACCAAGCAGGGTGGTGAGAATCATTCCTCCACCATCGCGGCCAGGCATCAGCAACTTGGCAAGAATACCTGCGATCAAACCAAGAATAATCCAGGTGAACATACCCATACCACATACTCCAAATGAAAGATGCGGTGATTATAAGGGTTTGACCGGGAATTGCCTGACTGAACACGCTGACCCACGACTGACCTTCAAACAACAACCCATCCCGTAACAAAAAAAATAAATCCACTCCGTGGTTCAGAAAAGTTATTGCGGCACTTGACGCACAACTGCGCAATATGTAACTTCTCAAAAACCCGTGGCAAGCAGTAAATAATTACAAAAAGCACTTGACAGGGTTTTGGGGCAAAAAACTAAAAATCCTGTCATGGTACAACTCTGGTTTGGAAACTGTCATGGCTGATCTTGTAGCGCGCACTATGCCATT
>JAMJIN010000010.1:0-26135 GCA_036784775.1 Chromatiales bacterium
GGCTGTTTCTTCTGACTCGCTATTTGCAGCTATTTCATCCGGTTACCGCTGTTCGCCAATTATGTTCGGGTTTTTACCGCCATCTACACCCGGTGCATATGTGTTACCCAAGTCTCCTGTTCAGGGTCGGTGGCCATGATCTGGACGCCGGCACTGCTGCCTCCAAGAGAGACCAGCCCGGAGGTGCGAATGCGCTGCGTCCAGCCTTGGATCTCTGGGGAGTCCTGGAGCAGCAGGATTATCTCTCCGGGCGCTTTGATATGGTCATTGAGGTTCTGTGAGGACTCGAATCCGCTGGCATGTATCTGCACGTGCCCGGTGAAACTGAGAATAAAGTTGTCCCTCATCTGCTCCAGCCAGCCATCATTGAGGGCACTGAGCAGGGTCAGTGTGGCGATACCGAAAATCATGGTTGCCAGTGTGATGCCGGTACGGCGCGGGTTCCGTAGCAGGTTTCGCAAGGCCAGTGAGAGATAGGCTGTCAGCGAGAGGCGCTTCGCATTAGACATTTCGCATCGCCTCAACCGGCTGCAGGCGACTGGCCTTCCAGGCCGGATAGAGACCGGCAATGATTGAGGCGATCAGGATTGCCCCCACAGTAGTGCCGAGATGGTCGAGATTGAGATGTGGATAGACCAATGAGTCGACGTAAAATCGTGAGGTGGAGCCCAACAGGATTGATAGATCGATACCGGTCGAGTGCGTCACGAGAACGATGCCGGTGCCAAAGACAATTCCTAAAAGAGTACCGGCAATGCCAATAAACAAGGCTTCAAATACAAGCATTAAGCCTATTTCATACCGCTCGGTTCCAATGGCCATAAAGATGCCGAATTCACGGGTGCGTTCCAGCATCGAGAGCAGCATCGTATTGAGTTCGCCGGCTAAAACGATGAAGAGTACGACAGCGAGAAAAAGGTAGAGGAAGCCGTCGTGCAGTATGATCCACTCGTTCATGACGGGAAACATGGTGCTCCATGGCATGACCTCGACATTCTCATCCGACAGCGCAAAAATCAATTCATCCGTCAGTTGTTGAATCCTCTCTTCCGGGGTGCGCAGCACTATATCCGTCACTCCGTCAGGCATGTCGAGCATCTCCTGCAGGGATTTGATATTGGTCAGGGCCATGCCCCGATCCAGCCCCATCTCGCCGCTGGTGATGATGCCGACCAGTGTGAACTCTTCGGCCACAAGCGCGCCAAAACGATCATAACCGATCATCACGACCGGGTCGCCGAGACCAAGTTTGAGGTTGCGGGCGGTTGTGGCACCGAGGATGCAGGCGTACGCATCGTCTTCCTGCAGGAAACGCCCGATGGAGATGCGTTTTTCAAGATCAGTGATGGCAGGCTCTCTGTCTGCTTCCATGCCGATCAGCATGACGCCTTCAGTGGTTTCATCGGAGGCAGCCAGGGCGAAGGCTTCGAGACGTCGGCTCCAACGCTTGACGCCGGCCTGTTCAACAGTCGAGATGATCTTGTCGGGGTTTCTGAGATGGCGGGAGAGTTCCGGCCGTTCGAAAAAAACCTCGTGATGGATCTGGATGCTGCCGATGATTGCGTCCTGAAAGTTCTGCAGCATGTTGCGGTGCAAGCCGTCATTGAAACTCCACAGGAAGATCAATGCGCTGAGTCCTACCGCGATGGCGCCAACCGTGAGCATGGTGCGGCGCAGATGTCCCAGAAGGTTGCGTAGCGCAACGGCGTAGATGACCGGTTTTATCACAGGGTCTCCGTATCGTGATTGCTTCTAGTGCGTATCCGCCTTTGGATTCTTTTTCTTCATTGGCTCAAACAGATCAGGATTGAAGTCTGCATCGAACTTGACTGATTTGACGGTAATCGTTGTTTTCTTACCTTGTTTCTTTAGTGGTTCCATTACCAGGCGGGTGGGGATAACCCGTCCACCCATCTCTTTGGGGGCTTCAAACAGCAGGCGGCGCCCGGGAACCTTGTCTTTGCAGATGTACCTGATCTCCAGCGGCATACCATCGCCGCGAATGCGCTGTACGAGCATATGCCAGGAGATAGTGGCGTCTTCGTTAGGAAAGGATTCTATGGTGATAATTGCCTCCGGTCCCTTTCCTTCGCGCCGTGCAATCAGGTGAGTGTAGTCGCTGATCAATGAATCTGCCTCCAGAAGATCCTGATTGTTGAAGTCAGAACCCATCCAGGCGTCGTGCATCATGGCAGGAGAGATGGCTATCTGACGCCGCAGTTTCGGCAGGTACATGGAGAGTTTATTGTCGACTTTCAGAAACACGGTCCCTCTGGTCTTGCGTGGCGAAAGAATCTCCATGCGAAAGCGGTTGTTCTCATAGTCATCGTGACTGAGAAATTCCAGGGTGCGCTTCCAGTCGGGGCGAACTATATCCACTTGATAAGTGACTTCCGTGGCCTTCGAGCGCATCAGGGATTCAAAAGGGCAACGGCCTCCGGGTTGCTCTCTGTAGCAGATGCAGAGTGGCATAGAATCACCAGCATCAGAAGCCCCGCGATGCGGGAGTTTTCATCGATTTCCACCTTATAAGCAGCACAGCTGCCAGCCATCTCTTGATTATAAGAGATTGATAATATAAGTCTAGTTTATTGGCCTAGAGGGAATTTATCGACTGGAATGGAGCCGGTTCATCGCTTTTTGCAGTTCGCCATTCAGGATGTCCGTGAGGCAGTTGGCCGCCTGGTCGAGGCTGTCGTCGATGGCTTCCCTGTCAGCTTTTGAAGGCCGGCCCAGAACATAGTTGACCACTTCACGCCGATCGTTGGGGTGATCGATGCCGATGCGCAGGCGATGGAAGTCTTTGCTGCCGATGGCGCTCATGATATCCCGAAGCCCATTGTGTCCAGCGTGTCCCCCTCCTGTTTTGAGACGGATCTTGCCCGCAGGCAGGTCGAGTTCGTCGTGGGCGACCAGGATCTCCTGGGGCTGGATCTTGAAATAGTTAGCGAGACTGGAGACTGCCTGACCACTGCGATTCATGAAGGTTGTCGGTTTTAAGAGTCGGCAGTCGTGGCCGTTGACGTTGATTCGGCATGCCATGCAATGGTGCCGGGATTCGGATTTTAGCGGGGTGTTATAACGTTGAGCCAGCAGGTCGACGAACCAGAAGCCAGTGTTGTGCCGGGTTCCTTCATAGTCACTGCCTGGGTTGCCGAGTCCGACGATGAGCTTGATGGGTTGAGATGACATGGGTGGGAAGTTACGGGACAGGCCGTCGCCTGTCCCGTTGGTGCAATGCTTACTCAGGAGGTGCAATCTCGCCAACTACCTCTTCAGCGCCATCTTCCTCGTCTTCGTCCTCACCAGTGTGACCGGTGTGGACCATAGCCACCAGCGAGTCTTCTCCGCCGGTGTGGGTGAGTTCAACGCCGTCAGGCAGTTGCAGGTCTGAGAGATGAACGCTGTCGCCGATATCCATGTCAGCCATATCTACCTCGATGAACTCCGGCAGA
The DNA here is from genome assembly GCA_036784775.1 of Chromatiales bacterium. Taxonomy (GTDB): domain Bacteria; phylum Pseudomonadota; class Gammaproteobacteria; order Chromatiales; family Chromatiaceae; genus QGON01. The sequence goes on from JAMJIN010000010.1 coordinate 3,456, forward strand.
TCCTTGGGCAGGCAGGTGATTTCCACGTCGGAGAGGCTGTGGGAGACGTTGCCGCCCATCTTCATTCCGGGCGAGGTCTCTTCGTTGATGAAGTGCAACGGTGCGTGCATGCGGAGCTTCTCATTCATATCAACGCGCTGAAAATCGACATGTGTGATGAACGGCTTGGCCGGATGGCGCTGCAGATCCTTGATAACGACCTGTTCACTCTTTCCGTCCAGTTTCAGATCCAGAATATGTGAGTAGAAGGCCTCGTTTTCGAGGGCATGTGCAAGTTCATTGTGTACCATGGTGATCATGGACGGCTCTTTATCGGCACCATAGATGATGCCGGGAACCGCACCCTGGAGACGCAGGCGGCGGCTCGCACCTTTCCCTGCATCAGTCCGTGATTGCGCATTGATTTCAAAGTTGACAGACATGTCAATCTCCTAAAATAATTAATCGTTTGGGTGATTCCGGACTCTTGCGACCAGAGGCCGGAAATAAAACGCCGACTCGCGGCGAGCGCGCGATTCTAACAGGAAATGGGTGAAAGGCAAAGGTGACAGGGCGAGTTTACAAAATTTTTGTTAAATAGGGTTTGACGCGTTTCCGGGTCGACGCAAACTTTGGAAACCTGAAACCTGAAACCTGAAACCTGAAACCTGAAACCTGAAACCTGAAACCTGAAACCTGAAACCTGAAACCTCGTCAGTCAATGAACAGGGAGCTGACCGACTCCTCTGCGCTGATGCGGCGCATGGTCTCCGCCAGTAGTTCACCAATGCTGACTTGGCGGATCTTTTGGCAGCCTCTGGCCGCGGGTGACAGAGGGATGGTGTTGGTAACGACCAATTCATCCAGCACTGAATTGTTGATGTTATCAACCGCGGGGCCGGAGAGTACCGGGTGGGTGCAGTAAGCCACGACCCTGGCGGCGCCGTGCTCCTTCAGGGCGCTTGCCGCCTGGCAGAGGGTGCCTGCGGTGTCCACCAGATCGTCGATCAGCACGCAGCTGCGGCCATCAACCTCGCCGATGATGTTCATTACCTTGGCCTCGTTGGGACGGGGGCGGCGTTTGTCGATGATCGCGAGGTCGGCATCATCGAGCCGTTTGGCCAGGGCGCGAGCCCGTACCACGCCGCCGACATCGGGAGAGACAACGATCAGGTTTGGGAGTTTCTGGCGCCAGACGTCGCCAAGCAACAGGGGCGAGGCGTAGACATTGTCGACCGGGATGTCGAAGAAACCCTGAATCTGGTCGGCATGCAGATCGATGGTCAAAACCCGGTCGGCGCCGGCGGTGGCGATCATCTTGGCGGCCAGTCGTGCGGTGATCGGCACGCGGGCGGAGCGGGGGCGGCGATCCTGACGCGCATAGCCGAAATAGGGGATAACGGCGGTGATGCGCTTGGCTGAGGAGAGGCGTACGGCATCGACCATCACCAGCAGTTCCATCAGGTTTTCATTGGTCGGCGCCGAAGTGGGCTGAACGATGAAGACATCGTGACCGCGGACGTTCTCCTGTATTTCGGCCATGACCTCACCGTCACTGAAACGGCCAATCTGGGCCTTGCCCAGGGGGATGTTGAGATGGGAGACGATTTCGCTGGTAAGTTCCGGGTTTGAGTTACCGGAAAATACGGTCATGGCAGTGACGGGCACGGAGGCATCCCCTTGGTTGACGGAAAATGGCTGGGGTACCAGGATTCGAACCTGGGAGTGACGGGATCAAAACCCGCTGCCTTACCGCTTGGCTATACCCCAATAATTCTTTATGCCACTCAACAGCTCGTTAAACGACCGGTGTCAGCAGCGGTGATCGGTTGATCCCGCGCGCCACAAAACCCACAAAGTCAGCGGGCAGGCGATTAAGAACCGCCTCTGCTGTTGATGCATCCGAAAATGCGGCAAATACGCAGGCGCCGGTACCGGTCATCTGCGCTGGAGCAAACTGATCCAGCCAATCGAGTGCTGCTGCGACTTTTTTATAACGTCGGCGCACCACGGATAGGCAGTCGTTTCTCCTGTCGCCCTCCAGAAAGTCGCGTATTCTGATGCGGGGGGAGTTGCGTGTCAAATCAGGTGCTGAGAATATTTCTGCGGTGGAGACCTGGCAGTCGGGCGCAAGGACAAGGTACCAGGGCTGGGGAAGGTCCAGATCAGTGAGTGTCTCACCGATGCCTTCCGCCCAGGCAGCCCGCCCGTGGATGAAGATTGGCACGTCGGCTCCCAAGGCGAGGCCGAGCTTTGCCAGCGTTGTATTGTCCAGTCCCGTCTCCCAGATTTGGTTGAGTGCTACAAGCGTGGTGGCGGCATCGGAACTACCGCCGCCCAAGCCGCCACCCATCGGCAGGTGCTTGTCGATAGAGATGGTGACACCCAGTACGGGTTTTGTGTGCTGTTTCAGCAGGTTTGCGGCGCGTACCGTGAGGTCGGTTTCCGGAGCGACGCCAGGTAGTGGTGTGGCGAGAACGATGCGGCCATCACTGCGTGGCTGGAAGTGGAGTTCATCCTGCAGGTCGAGAAACTGAAAGACCGTCTGTAATTCGTGGTAGCCATCGGGGCGGCGTCCAACGATACGCAGCGTCAGATTCAATTTGGCCGGGGCGGGCCATGCAATGCTTTCAGGCACGATGCTGGCTTAATTGCCGGAGAGTCGCTGTTTGGTGGGACCAATATATCGATTCTTCGGATCCCGCTTCATTGCTGCGTCCCAAACCGCACGGGCCTCCTGCTTTCTCCCCATCATCCAGAGAACCTCACCAAGGTGGGCGGCGATCTCGGCATCCGGTTCCTTATCGGCGGCTTGTTGCAGAAATTTCAGCGCCTGCTCCAGATTGCCGAGCCGGTACTCGACCCAGCCCATGCTGTCGAGGATGGCGACACTGTCGGGTTTCAGGTCGAGTGCCCTCTGGATATAGGCCTGGGCCTCCTGCAGGCGATCAGTCTGGTCGGCCAGGGTATAACCCAGGGCATTGAGAGAGTCGGCGTGATCCGGATTGTCTTTCAATATGCGTTTCAGGTCTGCTTCAAGGATGTCGACCCGGCCGATATCGGCACCGTTCAGGGCGCGGGCATAGCGCAGATCGATGTTGTCCGGGAATTTCTGCAGGGCTGTGTCATAGATCTCCATCGCGATTTTGTATTCACCGGCATCGCGCATGAGATTGGCTTCAACGAGAAAGAGTTTGAGTGCGTTTGTGGGTGTGGATGAGCGCAATTGCTGCAATATTTCACGGGCGCCATTCAGGTTGTCCAGGGAGGCCAGAATGCCCGCCATGCGGATGCGTGCCTCAGCCCGCTCTTTGCCGTCGACCTTTTCATACCATTCGAAGGCCTTTTTAGGGTGTTTGTCGAGCTCTTCGATCTGTCCCAGATGCAGGGTGGACTGACTCCCCATTTTTCCCATCGACAGCAGGTGCTGAAAAAAGCCGCTCGCAGCTTTGAGTTCTTTGCGCTGAATGGAGAGCACTCCGAGCGCGTAGACGATATCGGCGTTATCGGGTTCCAGTTTGTAGAGTTTGCTGAACTCGTCGTGTGCATCGTCAAGCCGATGCAGATCCACCAGTGTGCGGGCGTATGTGATGCGGAGTTGAATGTCTTTGGGTGATTGAAGGGCAGCCTTGGCAAGAACCTCAATACTCTCATCCTTGCGCTCCTGTACCATCAATGAGCGACTTAGCAGTAACAGGCCTTTTGTCCAGTCCGGCCGGGTTTGAAGCGCGCGGCGAAGATAGTCTTCAGCAACGGCATGTTCCTTGGCGTGGCTGGCGCTCAGAGCGAGGGCGTATAGTGCCTCCGGATCAGACGTATCCTGAGGAATGACCAGTTGCATCAGTTGTAGGGCGTTGTCTTTGCTGGTGGATTTCTCGGCGATTGCGGCTGCCTGAATATAACCGGATTGGCCTGCCTGATTGGCGATCGCTGCAACCTTACTCAAATGCAAGACTGACGCCTGCCGGTTTTTAGCGCGAATATAGAGGATGGCGGCAATCTGATGGGCCTTTAGGGATTCTGGATCGATCTCAATCCAGAAATTTACGCTCTGCAGCGCCTTATCTGTCTGATGGCTAAGCAGGGCAAGTCTCGTCGCACGTTCAGCGGCGGCAGGCGCCCGGCTGGTGCGGGCGGCATTGGAGGCGTGCTCATAGGCAATGTCGTGCTGGCCGCGCTGGGCTGCGACTTCTGCGGCAAGGATGTCGTAGATAATGTCCGACTTGCGGCCATCCAGCGGGGCTGCCGGGTTTGGTGTCGGCGTCTTTGGTGGGGTCGTGATGGCGGTTTGTGGATCTGTTGTCGGTATCCCGGTACAGCCGGTTATGATGAGAAACGAGGTGGCTGCAAAGGCGGCAAAGGTCTGATTTTTCATTTGGATCTGCTGTGGCTGTCGGTTTTTCCCTATGGTGTAGTTAAAAGGTAATCAGGCCTGCCTGCAAGTCCGGTCGTTTGAATGGGATGTATCGAAGGGTTTTGAGTGAGCGTTGGCTCGTGTCTGTGTATAATTCGTGACGCCCTGCGCCGGGTGATTTTGTTTGGTCTTTGTGTTGACTTTGTGTTTCCAAGGCGGCAGAATGCCCGGCTCGCGCTTGGAGGGGTTCCCGAGTGGCCAAAGGGATCAGACTGTAAATCTGACGGCTCAGCCTTCGGAGGTTCGAATCCTCCCCCCTCCACCAGATTTTGAAGTTGTAGCGGTTTTGGTGAACGAAGCGTCGCTTGGCTGCGCGGGTGTAGTTCAATGGTAGAACTTCAGCCTTCCAAGCTGAATACGTGGGTTCGATTCCCATCACCCGCTCCAAATAATTGGGGGTCACATAACTCGGTGGTCGCCACGGCAATAGAGAGTTTTGCCCAGATAGCTCAGTTGGTAGAGCACACCCTTGGTAAGGGTGAGGTCGGCAGTTCAAATCTGCTTCTGGGCTCCAGTTTGTCAAGGCGTGCGTAAGCGCGCGAATTTATCTTTGAATATAGTTAGAGAGACCTGGAGAAAACCAATGTCTAAGGAAAAATTCGAACGCACAAAAACGCACGTCAATGTGGGGACCATTGGTCACGTTGACCACGGCAAGACCACCTTGACGGCAGCGATCACGTTGGTGCAGGCAAAGAAGTTCGGCGGCGAGCAGAAGGCCTTCGATCAGATCGACAATGCTCCGGAAGAGCGTGAGCGTGGTATCACCATCGCCACCTCCCACGTTGAGTATGAGTCTGATGTCAGGCACTATGCGCACGTTGACTGCCCCGGACATGCTGACTACGTAAAGAACATGATCACCGGTGCGGCGCAGATGGACGGCGCAATCCTGGTGGTATCCGCGGCAGACGGCCCCATGCCCCAGACCCGTGAGCACATCCTGCTCTCCCGTCAGGTAGGCGTGCCGTACATCATCGTCTACATGAACAAAGCGGACATGGTAGACGACGAAGAGCTGCTGGAACTGGTTGAGATGGAGATTCGTGAGCTGCTCGACAGCTACGAGTTTCCCGGCGACGACACGCCTGTGATCATCGGTTCCGCGCTGAAGGCGCTGGAAGGTGACGAGTCCGAAATGGGTGCCGGCTCCATTGCCAAGCTGGTTGAGGCTCTGGACACCTACATCCCTGATCCGGTGCGTGCGATTGACGGTGCCTTCCTGATGCCGATCGAGGATGTCTTCTCGATCTCCGGTCGCGGCACGGTGGTAACCGGTCGTATTGAACGCGGCGTGGTCAAGGTGGGTGAAGAGATCGAGATCGTCGGAATCAAAGAGACCGCGAAGACCACCTGTACCGGTGTCGAGATGTTCCGCAAGCTGCTGGATCAGGGCGAAGCGGGGGACAACGTGGGTGTGCTGCTGCGCGGCACCAAGCGTGAAGAGGTTGAGCGTGGTCAGGTGCTGGCGCATCCGGGATCGATTACCCCGCACACCTACTTCGAGTGTGAAGTCTATATATTGAGCAAGGACGAAGGTGGACGTCACACCCCGTTCTTTGCAAACTATCGTCCGCAGTTCTATTTTAGAACGACCGACGTGACCGGCGCTTGCGATCTGCCTGAGGGCGTAGAGATGGTAATGCCGGGCGACAACGTAAAAATGACGGTAAGATTGATTGCGCCGATTGCAATGGAAGAAGGCCTGCGATTTGCTATCCGTGAGGGTGGTCGTACCGTAGGTGCCGGCGTTGTATCCAAGGTTATCGAGTAATCGATATATGAGAGTGCAGGGCCGGCTTGGCCGGTCCTGTTGTTAAGCGTTTCTAGGCCAGTGGCTCAATTGGTAGAGCAGCGGTCTCCAAAACCGCAGGTTGGGGGTTCGAGTCCCTCCTGGCCTGCCATTTTCAATCTGGCGCATCCAGGCAATTTGAACCTATGAACGCGAAGTCCCAAGTCGAAGTTTCCAGTATGGATACGGTGAAGCTGCTAGCCGCAGTTGTGCTTATCGTTGCTGCCATTCTCGGCTTTTACTATTTCGATGACTATTCCCAGTTGCTACGGGTGTTGGGGTTGTTGTTGGTTATCGGTGTCGCGACTTTTGTCGCTTATCAAACAGTGGTTGGTCGTAATGTCTGGCAGTTTGCGTCAGACGCCAAGATCGAAGTACGTAAGGTGGTCTGGCCGAGCCGTCAGGAGACGGTGCAGACAACTTTGATCGTCTTCGTGATGGTCTTGATCATGGGCATCGTGCTCTGGCTGTTTGATATGATGTTGGGTGCGGTTTTACGCGCGCTGACAGGATAGAGGCGGGTTATATGTCCATGCGTTGGTATGTAGTACACGCCTATTCCGGCTTCGAGGCTCGTGTGCAGGCTTCGCTGGCGGAGCGCATTGAGCGTTTTGGCATGGAAGACAAGTTCGGTGAGATTTTGGTGCCTACCGAAGAGGTCGTTGAGATGCGTGCCGGTCAACAGAGGAAGAGTGAGCGTAAGTTCTTCCCTGGTTACGTCCTGGTACAGATGGAAATGACCGACGAGACCTGGCATCTGGTAAAGGATTGTCCCAAAGTGCTGGGTTTCATCGGCGGCACCGGTGATCGTCCTGCGCCAATCACCGACAAAGAGGCTGATGCCATTCTGCAGCGTGTGCAGGAAGGCGTCGAGAAGCCGCGTCCAAAGGTTCTGTTCGAGCCCGGCGAAGTGGTGCGTGTCGTCGACGGGCCGTTCAACGATTTCAGTGGCGTGGTCGAGGAAGTCGACTACGAGAAGAGTCGTCTGAAGGTTTCCGTCCTGATCTTCGGTCGTTCCACCCCGGTGGATCTGGAGTTCGGGCAGGTCGAGAAAGGCTAAGAGTAAGGGCCGAGGAATCAGGGCCGAGGGCCGAGGTAAGAAGTCTTTTGCCTCGGCCTCGGCCCTTGGCCCTATATTGTTTTAAGGGGAGTTTGGGTAACCAGTCCCAAACGCTTGCACCCACAGTGAGGTAAATCATGGCTAAGAAGATCGAGGCTTTTATCAAGCTTCAGGTTCCCGCAGGGGAAGCGAACCCGAGTCCGCCGGTTGGTCCCGCCTTGGGACAGCATGGTGTGAACATCATGGAGTTCTGCAAGGCGTTCAACGCCAAGACCCAGAGCACGGAGAAAGGGATGCCCATCCCTGTGGTGATCACGGTCTATGCAGATCGTTCTTTCACCTTTATCACCAAAACACCGCCGGCATCCGTGTTGTTGAAAAAGGCAGCGGGCTTGAGCAAAGGCAGTTCCACGCCGAATACCGTCAAGGTGGGTACGGTGACCCGTGCGCAGCTTGAGGAGATAGCCACCACCAAGATGGCCGATCTGACTGCGGCGGATATGGATGCGGCAGTACGAACCATCGCCGGTAGCGCCCGTCAAATGGGTCTCGATGTAGAAGGGGTGGAACTAAGTCATGACTAAGTTGAGCAAACGCGCGAAGGCGATTCGCGAAAAGGTTGAGCCCGGCAAGCTGTATGCTGCGGAAGAGGCTTTCAGTCTGCTGAAAGCGGTCTCTTCGGTGAGGTTTTCCGAGGCGGTCGATGTCAGCATCAACATTGGTGTCGACCCCCGTAAGTCGGATCAGGTTGTACGTGGTTCCTCCGTATTGCCTCATGGTACCGGCAAGACCGTTCGTGTGGCGGTTTTCGCCCAAGGTGCGAACGCGGATGCGGCTACCGAAGCGGGTGCCGATATCGTGGGTTTCGAGGACCTTGCCGCCGACGTGAAAGCAGGCAAGATGGACTTCGATGTGGTTATCGCCAGCCCGGACGCAATGCGCGTTGTGGGCCAGTTGGGCCAGATCCTGGGTCCCCGCGGTCTGATGCCTAACCCGAAAGTGGGTACGGTTACGCCGAATGTGGCAGAAGCGGTGAAAAACGCCAAGGCGGGCCAGGTGCGCTATCGTACCGACAAGGCCGGAATCATCCACTGCTCCATCGGCAAGATTGATTTCGAGCCGCAGAAACTCAAAGAGAATCTGGAATTTCTGCTGGTGGACTTGGTCAAGGCCAAGCCCAGCGCAGCAAAGGGCATCTACTTGAAGAAAATTACCGCCTCCTCGACCATGGGTCCTGGATTGGTGGTCGATCAGGCGACCCTTTCCATCTAAGTTTTGCATGACCAGGTGGTTCTGCCGCCGGGTCGATGCACAAAAGGCTTTGGGGCACCGGTTTTTGACCGGCGCCGTCAAAGACCGCAGGCGCCTCCATTCGTGGAGGCTTAATATTCGCCCGCGCAGACGGTGCACCCCGAATCAGGATTTTTCCTGAAGACGGTGCACGTTGGGATTCGATACCGATGGTATCGAAAGTGTAAACAGGGGCGGATATTCCGCTCCTCATTGTCAATGAGGTGACGACTTTGGCACTCAATCTCGAGCAGAAGAAAGCCATCGTCGCCGAAGTCAGTGACGTTGCAAGCAGTGCACTTTCCGCTGTAGCCGCTGAGTACCGGGGATTGACCGTAGAGCAGATGACCGTGTTGCGCCGTGATGCGCGCAACAATGGCGTCTATCTTCGTGTGGTCAAGAACTCCCTGGCCAAGCGAGCAGTGGAAGGCACCGAATTTGCCTGCATGGCAGAAGGTTTTACGGGTCCTTTGATCCTTGCCTTCTCGCAGGAAGATCCGGGTGCTGCAGCACGCGTTATTAAGGACTTTGCCAAGGGGCATGAGCAGCTCGTGGTGAGGTTGGTTTCCATCGGCGGCAAATTGCTGCAGCCGACGGATATCGACGCACTCGCGAAACTGCCGACTTACGACCAGTCTATCAGCATGCTGATGGCGGTCATGAAGGCTCCGGTAGAGAAGCTGGCACGCACCATGAAAGAGGTGCCTGGCAAGCTGGTCCGGACTGTGGCGGCAATCAAAGACGCCAAAGAGGCGGCTTGATTCGGTTTTTCATTTTAATCATTTACGTGCAATTTAACATTCAGGAGTTAACCAATGGCCGTATCTAAAGAAGATATCCTTGAGGCTATTGCCGCGATGTCCGTAATGGACGTTGTCGAGCTGATCGAGGCTATGGAAGAGAAGTTCGGTGTGACCGCTGCTGCCGCTGTTGCAGCTGCCCCCGCCGCTGGTGGTGGCGAAGCCGCTGCTGCAGAAGAGCAGACCGAGTTTAATGTCGTAATGACCTCTTTCGGTGCCAACAAGATCTCTGTCATCAAGGCTGTTCGCAGTCTCACTGGTCTGGGTCTGAAGGAAGCGAAGGCAGCCGTTGAAGGTGTACCTTCCGCCATCAAGGAAGCTGTTTCCAAGGATGAGGCCGAAGAGGCCAAGAAGCTGCTTGAAGAGGCAGGCGCCGAAGTCGAGATCAAATAATTCTGTTCTCGACTGTCTGCAAGCAGTCATGGTCAGGGCTGGTGGCGTAACGTCACCGGCCCTTTCCCGCTTGTATGAAGTGAGGTCCATTTGGAGGGCCTCGACAGGATGTCGAATTAAACGAATTTTCGAGGTCCGGCCGGATGCCGGACTCTACAACGAACGCTTGAATCACCAAGCCTTTGACACTGAGGGACGGCAGCATGGCCTATTCTTTCACCGAGAAAAAGCGTATTCGTAAAGACTTTGGTAAGCGCCCCAGTATTCTGGATGTGCCTTTCCTGCTTGCGACACAGATCAACTCATACCGCGATTTTCTGCAGGACGGTGTGCCCGTCGCTGCGCGCAGTGATGTTGGCCTGCATGCGGCATTCAAGTCGGTACTGCCGATCACCAGTTATTCTGGTAACGCAATACTCGAATATGTGAACTACCGTCTCGGCGAGCCCGTCTTTGATGTGCGTGAGTGCCAGCTGCGGGGCACGACCTATGCAGCGCCGCTGCGTGTATTGGTGCGGCTGGTTATCTATGATAAGGAGGCGCCTGCGGGCTCCAAGGTCGTCAAGGATATCCGCGAGCAGGAAGTCTATATGGGCGAACTGCCGCTCATGACCGACACCGGCACCTTTGTGATCAACGGTACCGAGCGCGTCATCGTCTCGCAGTTGCACCGTTCTCCCGGTGTCTTCTTTGACCATGACAAAGGCAAGACGCACTCTTCCGGAAAGCTGCTCTTTTCCGCACGGGTAATCCCCTATCGTGGTTCCTGGCTCGACTTTGAGTTCGATCCCAAGGACAACGTCTTTGTGCGTATCGATCGCCGCCGCAAGCTGCCGGCCACCATTCTGCTGCGAGCGCTGGGCTACAACAGTGATCAGATTCTCGAAATGTTTTTCGAGACCGATCGGTTCTCCATGACCAAGCGCACCCTGAAGGTGGATTTGGTGCCGGAGCGTCTGCGTGGCGAGGTGGTGACCTTCGATATCAAGAGCGGTGACGAGGTGATTGTTGAGGCGGGTCGCCGCATCACTGCGCGCCATATCCGCCAGTTGGAAAAAGCGGGTGTCAAAAAACTCGATGTGCCCCGCGAGTATCTCTACGGCAAGGTGTTGGCGCATAGCATCGTGGATAAAGAGACCGGTGAACTGCTTGCTGAGGGGAATGTCGAGTTGACCGAAGAGCTGGTCGAGCAGTTTACCGAGAAAGGCGTGAAGAAATTCGCAACGCTCTTTACCAACGATCTCGATCACGGTCCCTTCCTCTCCGATACCTTGCGTATCGACGCTACGACCAATGAGCTGGAGGCGCAGGTGGAGATCTACCGCATGATGCGTCCGGGTGAGCCGCCTACCAAGGATGCGGCCCAGAACCTGTTCAATAACCTGTTTTTTACTTCCGACCGCTACGATCTTTCTGCGGTAGGTCGCATGAAATTCAATCGGCGTCTTAGACGCGAAGACGAGGTCGGTGAGGGAATTCTCTCGAAAGAGGATATTGCCGATGTCCTTAGAGAGCTGATCGATATTCGCAACGGCAACGGCATAGTTGACGACATCGACCACTTGGGCAATCGCCGTATTCGCTGTGTCGGTGAGATGGCGGAAAACCAGTTCCGCGTTGGCCTGGTGCGCGTCGAGCGCGCTGTGAAGGAGCGCCTGACCCAGGCTGAGTCCGAAGGTTTGATGCCGCAAGAGCTGATCAATGCCAAACCGGTCTCTGCCGCCATCAAGGAGTTCTTTGGTTCAAGCCAGCTCTCCCAGTTCATGGATCAGAACAACCCGCTCTCCGAGATCACTCACAAGCGGCGTGTCTCTGCGCTCGGCCCGGGTGGTCTTGCCCGTGAACGCGCCGGTTTCGAGGTGCGTGACGTACATCCTACCCATTACGGTCGAGTCTGCCCCATCGAGACCCCTGAAGGGCCCAACATCGGCCTGATCAACTCGCTGGCGGTCTACTCCCGCACCAACAGTTTCGGCTTCCTTGAGACGCCTTACCGCAAGGTAACGGATGGCGCGGTAACGGATCAGATCGACTACCTCTCGGCAATCGAAGAGGGGCGTTTTGTCATCGCCCAGGCAAGTGCCTCGACAGATGCCGATGGAAAACTGACCGATGAGCTGATCTCCTCCAGGTTCCAGAATGAGTTCACCCTCTCTTCGCCGGAGAAGGTGGAATACATCGACGTTTCGCCGAAACAGATTGTTTCAGTGGCAGCCTCCATGATCCCGTTCCTGGAGCATGATGATGCCAACCGCGCCCTGATGGGTTCCAACATGCAGCGCCAGGCCGTGCCGACCCTGCGGGCCGAGAAGCCTCTGGTGGGTACCGGCATGGAGCGCACCGTGGCGGTGGACTCCGGTGTGACCGTGGTGGCCAAGCGTGGTGGTGAAATTGAATCCGTGGATGCGGCCCGTATCGTGGTACGGGTCAACGATGATGAGACGGAAGCGGGTGAGCCGGGTGTGGATATCTACAACCTGACAAAGTACACCCGTTCCAACCAGAATACCTGTATCAATCAGCGGCCGCTGGCGAAGGTCGGTGACGTTATCGCGCGCGGCGACGTGCTGGCAGACGGTCCCTCCACCGACATGGGTGAGCTGGCGCTGGGCCAGAACCTGCGCATCGCCTTCATGCCCTGGAACGGATATAACTTTGAGGATTCCATCCTCATCTCCGAGCGGGTTGTCGAGGAGGATCGTTTTACCTCCATTCACATCGAAGAGATGACCTGCATGGCCCGCGATACCAAGCTGGGCTCGGAAGAGATCACCGGGGATATTCCGAATGTTGGTGAGTCTGCGCTCTCCAAACTCGATGAGTCCGGTATTGTCTATATCGGTGCCGAGGTGAAAGAGGGCGACATCCTGGTGGGCAAGGTCACGCCAAAGGGCGAGACCCAGCTCACTCCGGAAGAGAAGTTGTTGCGCGCTATCTTTGGTGAGAAGGCTTCCGACGTAAAGGATACCTCTCTGCGCATTAAGTCAGGCGTTGTCGGAACGGTCATCGATGTCCAGGTCTTCACGCGCGACGGTGTTGATAAGGATGCCCGTGCGTTGCAGATCGAAGATGTCGAGATGGATCGTGTGCGCAAGGATTTGGGCGACCAACTGCGCATCATGGAAGACGATACCTTCCAGCGTGTCGAGAAGATGCTGATCGGCAAGATTGCGGAAGGTGGTCCAGGGGGCATCAAGGCCGGTGGCAAGATCACCAAGACCTACCTCACCGACCTGGAACGTGACAAGTGGTTGGAGATCCGTCTGCGCAAAGAGGAGGCTGCCACTCAACTGGAAGCCATCGCAGCTCAGATCACACAGCAGCGCGAGGCGTTCCGCGAAAAATTCGAGGAGAAGAAGCGCAAGCTGACTTCAGGTGACGACCTTGCTCCCGGTGTGCTCAAAATGGTCAAGGTCTATGTGGCAGTGAAGCGCCGCGTCCAGCCGGGCGACAAGATGGCCGGCCGCCACGGTAACAAGGGTGTCATCTCCATGATCGTGCCGGTCGAGGATATGCCCTTTGACGAGCATGGCGAACCGGTGGATATCGTACTCAACCCGCTCGGCGTACCTTCACGTATGAATGTGGGACAGGTGCTGGAGACGCATCTGGGTTTTGCCGCCAAGGGTGTTGGGCGCAAAATTGGTGCGCTGTTACAGGCCAATTCGAAGGTTTCGGAACTACGGGGCTTTCTCGATAAGGTCTATAACACAAGTGGCAAGTCGGAAGATCTCGACTCCTTCAGCGACGACGAGGTGATCGAGCTGTGCAGGAATCTGCGTGGCGGCGTGCCTATGGCGACCCCGGTCTTCGATGGTGCCGATGAGTCCGAGATCAAGCACATGCTGGAGCTGGGTGGACTCTCCGATACCGGTCAGTGCTCCCTCTTCGATGGGCGCACAGGAGAGAAGTTCGAGCGTCCTGTGACCGTGGGTTACATGTACATGCTGAAACTGAATCACCTGGTCGACGACAAGATGCATGCCCGCTCCACTGGCCCCTACAGCCTGGTTACCCAGCAGCCGTTGGGTGGTAAGGCGCAGTTCGGTGGTCAGCGCTTCGGTGAGATGGAGGTCTGGGCGCTGGAGGCCTATGGCGCAGCCTACACCCTGCAGGAGATGCTCACCGTCAAGTCGGACGACGTCAACGGACGTACCCGTATGTACAAAAACATCGTCGATGGCGACCATCGCATGGAGGCCGGTATGCCCGAGTCCTTCAACGTGTTGGTCAAGGAGATTCGCTCTCTTGCCATCAATATCGAATTGGAACAGGAATAAAGGGGAGACAGTACCTTGAAAGATCTTCTGAACATTCTGAAGCAGCAGGGACAGTCCGAGGAATTCGATGCGATTCGCATCGGTCTGGCATCCCCCGACATGATTCGCTCCTGGTCCTACGGCGAGGTAAAGAAGCCTGAGACCATCAACTACCGTACCTTCAAACCGGAACGGGATGGCCTCTTCTGCGCCAAGATTTTTGGCCCTACCAGTGACTACGAGTGTCTCTGCGGCAAATATAAACGCCTCAAACATCGTGGCGTGGTTTGCGAGAAGTGCGGCGTAGAAGTGACGCTGTCCAAGGTGCGCCGTGAGCGCATGGGCCACATCGAGCTGGCCAGCCCGGTGGCGCACATCTGGTTTCTGAAATCCCTGCCTTCCCGCATTGGTCTGTTGCTGGACATGACCCTGCGCTCCATTGAGCGGGTGCTCTATTTCGAGTCCTTCGTGGTGGTCGACCCCGGCATGACTCCCCTGGAACGCAACCAGCTGCTCACCGATGAGCAGTACCTGGAGGCGATCGAGGAGAACGGTGACGAATTCGACGCCCGCATGGGGGCCGAAGCTGTTTACGAGCTGTTGAAAAGCATCGATATCCCGGAGGAGATCAAACGCCTGCGTGAAGATATCGAAGGCACAAACTCTGAAACCAAGATCAAGAAGTTCACCAAACGGCTGAAGCTGCTGGATTCCCTGAATAATTCCGGCAACCGTCCTGAGTGGATGGTGATGACCGTGCTGCCGGTATTGCCGCCGGAGCTGCGGCCCCTGGTGCCCCTGGATGGCGGTCGTTTCGCCACATCCGATCTGAATGATCTCTACCGCCGGGTGATCAATCGTAATAATCGCCTCAAACGCCTGTTGGATCTCAACGCGCCGGATATCATCGTGCGCAACGAGAAACGCATGTTGCAGGAGGCGGTGGATGCACTGCTGGACAATGGTCGGCGTGGGCGCGCCATAACCGGCACCAACCGCCGTCCGCTGAAGTCTCTGGCCGACATGATCAAAGGCAAGCAGGGCCGCTTCCGCCAGAATCTGTTGGGTAAGCGTGTCGACTACTCCGGTCGTTCCGTTATCGTTGTTGGCCCGACCCTGAAACTGCATCAGTGCGGTCTGCCGAAGAAGATGGCGCTGGAGCTGTTCAAGCCCTTCATCTTTTCCAAGCTGCAGTTGCGCGGTCTGGCAACGACCATCAAGGCGGCCAAGAAACTGGTGGAGCGTGGTACCAGTGAAGTTTGGGATATTCTCGAAGAGGTCATCCGCGAGCATCCTGTGATGCTCAACCGCGCACCGACCCTGCATCGTCTCGGCATCCAGGCCTTTGAGCCTGTGTTGATCGAGGGTAAGGCGATCCAGCTCCATCCGTTAGTCTGTACCGCTTTCAACGCTGACTTCGATGGTGACCAGATGGCGGTGCATGTACCGCTCTCCCTGGAAGCTCAGCTGGAAGCGCGCAGTCTGATGATGGCCACCAACAACATCCTCTCCCCGGCGAACGGTGATCCGATCATCGTGCCCTCCCAGGATGTGGTGTTGGGTCTCTACTTCATGACCCGTGACCGGATCAACGCCAAGGGTGAAGGCATGGCCTTCTCCGACGTGGCTGAGGCGAAACGTGCCCACGAGTCCGGATTCGCGGATCTGCAGGCAAAGGTTAAGGTTCGCATCCGTGAAGTCATCAAGGGTGACGATGGCTCAATGACTGAGCAGATGCGTGTGGTGGATACCACAATAGGCCGCACCATCGTCTATGAGATCGTGCCGGATGGCCTGCCCTTCTCGCTGGTAGACCATGCGATGGGTAAAAGGGCGATCTCCAGCCTGATCAATGCCTGTTATCGCAGGCTTGGGTTGAAGGATACGGTGGTCTTTGCCGACCAGTTGATGTACATGGGTTTTCGTTATGCCACCCGTGCTGCGGTCTCTTTCTGCTCCAACGACATGGTTGTGCCGGAAGAGAAGGGGCCGATCCTTGCCCGGGCGGAAGCCGAGGTCAAGGAGATCGAAAATCAGTATATCTCCGGTCTTGTCACCAATGGTGAGCGTTACAACAAGGTGGTGGATATCTGGTCGCACACCAACGATCAGGTCGCCAAGGCGATGATGTCGAAGCTGGGCAAGGAGGTCGTTACTGACCGCGACGGCAACAAGGTAGAACAGGACTCCTTCAACTCCGTATATATGATGGCCGATTCCGGCGCGCGTGGTAGTGCTGCCCAGATTCGTCAGCTTGCCGGTATGCGTGGTCTGATGGCCAAGCCCGACGGCTCCATTATCGAAACGCCCATCACCGCAAACTTTCGCGAAGGTCTTGACGTACTGCAGTACTTCATCTCCACCCACGGTGCCCGCAAGGGTCTCGCGGATACGGCACTGAAGACCGCAAACTCCGGGTACCTGACCCGTCGCCTGGTGGATGTTGCCCAGGACATGGTGGTGCTGGAAGATGATTGTGGCACCGAAAACGGTCTGCTGATGCAGCCCATCATCGAAGGTGGTGATGTGGTTGAGCCGCTACGTGAACGTATCCTTGGCCGAGTGACGGCGCAGGATGTTCATAGGCCCGGCACCGATGAGGTGGTCTGCGATGCAGGTACGCTGCTGGATGAGGATTGGGTTGATCAGTTGGAATCCGCTGGTGTCGACCTGGTGCATGTCCGCTCCGCGATTACCTGCGATGCCAAACAGGGTGTCTGCAAACGGTGTTACGGACGCGACCTGGCCCGAGGTCATGAGGTGAACGAGGGTGAGGCTGTGGGTGTTATTGCTGCGCAGTCGATCGGTGAACCCGGCACTCAGCTCACCATGCGTACCTTCCATATCGGTGGTGCGGCCTCCCGTTCCGCAGCGGTGAACAGTATTCAGGTGAAGGCGGGCGGTACCGCTCATCTGCACAACATTAAGACTGTAAAACACAGCGCTGGTCATCTGGTGGCCACCTCCCGCTCCGGTGAGTTGACGGTAGTCGATGACGTGGGCCGCGAGCGTGAGCGCTACAAGGTGCCATACGGCGCTACCCTGCAGGTCGAAGATGGGGTCGCGGTCGAGGGTGGCCAGATCGTCGCCAACTGGGATCCCCATACCCACCCGGTTATTACCGAGGTGGAGGGTACCCTGGTGTTCGTCGATTTCGTGGACGGCGTGACCGTGCAGAGCAAAGTGGACGAGGTGACCGGTCTCAGCTCGCTGGAGATTATCGATCCCAAGCAGCGTCCCGCTGCCGGTAAGGATATTCGTCCAATGGTGAAACTGGTGGATGAGGACGGTGGGGATCTGAATATCGCCGGTACCGACATCCCTGCTCACTACTTCCTGCCGGCGTTGGCAGTGGTCAACGTGACGGATGGTGCCAGGGTCGGTGTGGGTGACGTGGTGGCACGTATCCCGCAGGAGTCATCGAAGACTCGTGATATCACGGGTGGTCTGCCCCGCGTGGCTGACCTTTTCGAGGCGCGCAAGCCGAAAGATCCGGCAATTCTCGCCGAAGCGACCGGAACGGTCAGTTTTGGCAAAGACACCAAGGGCAAGCAGCGCCTGGTGATCACCGACTCTGAAGGTGAACACCATGAGGAACTGATACCCAAGTGGCGTCACGTCAATGTATTCGAGGGCGAGCACGTCGAACGGGGTGAGATGATCTCCGATGGTGAGCTCAATTCCCACGACATCCTCAGGCTGATTGGTGTGACTGAGCTGGCGGAGTACCTGGTGAAGGAGATTCAGGATGTTTATCGTCTCCAGGGCGTGAAGATCAACGACAAGCACATTGAGGTGATCATCCGCCAGATGCTGCGTAAGGTTGAAGTTACCAATGCAGGGGACGGCAGCTTCCTTCGTGGTGAGCAGGCTGAAAAGGCGACGCTTCTTGAAGAGAATGAACGTCTGCGTGCCGAGGGCAAGCATCCGGCGCTCTATGTGCCGCTGTTGTTGGGTATTACCAAAGCCTCTCTGGCTACCGAGTCATTCATCTCTGCGGCCTCTTTCCAGGAGACCACGAGGGTGCTGACGGAAGCGGCGGTTCGAGGGCTCTCCGATTCTCTGAACGGACTCAAAGAGAACGTTATCGTCGGGCGTTTGATTCCGGCAGGAACCGGTCTCTCCTACCACAATGAACGTCGCCGCAAGCGTCAGGAAGAGCTGGCGGATGCGGACAGCAAAGTGGAGCTGGTGGCGGAAGATGTCGAACAGGCCTTCAAGGAGGCCCTGAACGCGCCAGAGGGGGAATAATCCCTCAAGCATTAAGGTGTTGAGATCGGCAGATCCCCGGGCAGTTGCATAACGCACGGGTATTTGCCGGTTTTTATAAAGCTTTTCTTGACATCCTTATGTAGCGGGCATAGAATGCGCGCTCTCTGACACACCGGCACTCAGTTGGTCTGTCACTATCTGTTGCTCCGTACGGTCCATTACTGGGCAGGTGGAGCAAATGTATTGCCAGAGAAATCGACGCTTATCGGCGCAAGCTTTTGTCTTGCGGCATCCGGTTGGGTATCGGCTTCTCTAAATTTTTATACGTTAGACAAACATCGCGTCTCTGGAGACGGAATAGATGGCAACGATTAACCAGCTGGTGCGTAAGCCCAGGAAGCGTAAACCTCAAAAGAGCAATGTGCCGGCGCTCGACGCCTGCCCGCAGAGACGAGGCGTATGTACCCGTGTGTACACGACTACGCCGAAAAAGCCGAACTCGGCGCTGCGAAAGGTTGCGCGTGTCAGGCTGACAAATGGTTTTGAGGTTACCACTTATATTGGTGGTGAGGGCCATAACCTCCAGGAGCACTCGGTAATTCTGATTCGCGGTGGTCGCGTAAAGGATCTTCCCGGTGTGCGTTACCACGTAGTGCGCGGCAGTCTGGATACCTCAGGTGTCGAGAGTCGACGTCAAGGTCGTTCCAAGTACGGCGCCAAGCGGCCCAAAAGCTAACAGCGCACAGGATTGAGATAGAGCTATGCCTAGAAGACGAGTAGCATCCCGCCGGGAAACCCTGCCGGATCCCAAGTTTGGAAGTGAACTGCTTGCCAAGTTCATCAATATAGTGATGGTTGACGGTAAGAAGTCCGTGGCCGAAAAGATCCTTTACGTTGCTTTGGACCAGATGTCACAGAGGCGTAGTGGTGAGCCGTTGGATATGCTTGAAACCGCGCTGGATAATGTTCGGCCGGTTGTTGAGGTTAAGTCCCGTCGAGTGGGTGGTGCAACCTATCAGGTGCCGGTTGAAGTGCGTCCGGTTCGTCGTAACTCCCTGGCGATGCGCTGGTTGATCGAGGCGGCACGCAAGCGAAGTGAGAAGTCGATGGCACAGCGCCTGGCAGGTGAGCTTCTGGACGCTTCCGAGAATAAGGGGTCGGCTGTGAAGAAGCGCGATGATACTCATCGCATGGCTGAGGCGAATAAGGCTTTCTCCCACTACCGTTGGTAGGTGGCAGGTTATTCGGCTCTTTAGAAGCAGCACTTTAAAATGGCACGCAAGACACCAGTCGAGCGCTACCGGAATATCGGTATCATGGCGCACATTGATGCCGGTAAGACGACAACTACCGAGCGCGTGCTCTATTACACGGGTGTTTCTCACAAGATCGGAGAGGTTCATGATGGTGCTGCCACTATGGACTGGATGGAGCAGGAGCAGGAGCGTGGTATAACCATCACGTCCGCGGCGACTACCTGCTTCTGGAGCGGAATGGCGCAGCAGTTTGCTGAACACCGCTTGAATATTATTGATACACCTGGGCATGTTGATTTCACAATTGAAGTCGAACGTTCCCTGCGAGTGCTGGATGGTGCGGTGTTCGTGCTTTGCGCAGTTGGTGGTGTGGAGCCGCAGTCTGAGACTGTTTGGCGTCAGGCCAACAAGTACCACGTCCCGCGGATGGCGTTCGTCAATAAGATGGATCGCATGGGGGCGGACTTCTTTCGGGTGGTCGAACAGTTGCAGGAGCGCTTGGGCGCAAATGCTGTGCCGATCCAGGTGCCGGTAGGCGCCGAAGAGGGTTTTCAGGGAATTGTTGACCTCGTCAAGATGAAGTCAGTGGTTTGGTCGGAAGAAAACATGGGTGTTGATTTCCTCTATGAGGATATCCCGGCCGATCTCGTTGATACCTGCAGCGAGTGGCGCGAGCGCATGCTTGAGGCTGCCGCCGAGGGCCGCGACGAGGCAATGGAGAAGTATCTCGAAGAGGGTGACCTCTCCGAGGAAGAGATACTGGAAGGGCTGCGAGTACGTACGCTGAGTCTTGAGATTGTTCCAGTGACCTGCGGGTCGGCCTTTAAGAATAAAGGTGTGCAGGCGGTACTGGACAAGGTTATTGAGTTGATGCCATCGCCTGTCGATGTGCCGGCTATCACCGGTGTTTTGGACGACGCGGATGGTACCGAGGCTGAGCGTAAGGCGTCTGATGATGCGCCGTTTGCAGCGTTGGCATTCAAGATTGCCACCGACCCCTTTGTGGGGACCTTGACATTCTTCAGGGCCTACTCGGGTGTTTTGAAGTCCGGCGATACGGTCTTTAATCCGGTAAAGGGCAAGAAGGAGCGAATCGGCCGCATCTTGCAGATGCATGCCAACTCCAGGGAGGAGATCAAGGAGGTGTATGCAGGCGATATCGCGGCGGCGGTCGGTCTCAAGCAAGTCACGACGGGTGAGACGCTTTGCGCACTGGATCAGCCGATTACGCTGGAGCGCATGGAGTTCCCGGAGCCGGTTATAGCGGTTGCGGTTGAGCCGAGGACAAAGGCCGATCAGGAAAAGATGGGTGTTGCTCTCTCCAAGTTGGCGAAGGAGGATCCCTCGTTTCGCGTAACGACGGACGAAGAGTCGGGGCAGACGATTATCGCCGGAATGGGCGAGCTGCATCTCGATATCATCGTTGACCGGATGAAGCGGGAGTTTCATGTCGAAGCGAATGTAGGGGCACCGCAGGTGGCCTACCGCGAGACCATCCGGGTTAAGGTCGAGCAGGAAGGAAAGTTTGTACGTCAATCAGGTGGTCGCGGACAGTATGGCCACGTCTACCTGCGCATCGAGCCACAGGAGTCCGGTGCGGGTTACGAGTTTGTTAATGAGATTGTGGGCGGCGCAGTACCGCGTGAATACATCCCCGCTGTGGACAAAGGTGTTCAGGAAGCGATGCAGGGTGGTGTAATTTCCGGCTATCCCATGGTGGATGTGAAGGTCACTCTGTATGACGGTTCATATCATGACGTCGACTCGAATGAGATGGCGTTTAAGGTCGCAGGGTCCATGTGTTTCAAAGAGGGCGCCTCGAAGGCCATGCCGGTTCTACTGGAGCCGAAAATGAAGGTCGAGGTGGTTACGCCCGAAGAGTACATGGGTGATGTTATGGGTGATCTAAACAGTCGCCGTGGCATTGTGCGGGGGATGGATGATTCGCCTGCAGGTAGACAGATTAAGGCTGAGGTCCCGCTATCCGAGATGTTCGGTTATGCAACAGACCTGCGTTCGGCGACGCAGGGTCGTGCCACCTACAGCATGGAATTCGCCAAGTATTCGGAAGTGCCGGCAAATATTGTCGACGCTATCAACAAGAAACAGTAATCGGGTATAGGGGTAGCTACTGTGTCCAAGGAAAAATTCGAACGCACAAAAACGCACGTCAATGTGGGGACCATTGGTCACGTTGACCACGGCAAGACCACCTTGACGGCAGCGATCACGTTGGTGCAGGCAAAGAAGTTCGGCGGCGAGCAGAAGGCCTTCGATCAGATCGACAATGCTCCGGAAGAGCGTGAGCGTGGTATCACCATCGCCACCTCCCACGTTGAGTATGAGTCTGATGTCAGGCACTATGCGCACGTTGACTGCCCCGGACATGCTGACTACGTAAAGAACATGATCACCGGTGCGGCGCAGATGGACGGCGCAATCCTGGTGGTATCCGCGGCAGACGGCCCCATGCCCCAGACCCGTGAGCACATCCTGCTCTCCCGTCAGGTAGGCGTGCCGTACATCATCGTCTACATGAACAAAGCGGACATGGTAGACGACGAAGAGCTGCTGGAACTGGTTGAGATGGAGATTCGTGAGCTGCTCGACAGCTACGAGTTTCCCGGCGACGACACGCCTGTGATCATCGGTTCCGCGCTGAAGGCGCTGGAAGGTGACGAGTCCGAAATGGGTGCCGGCTCCATTGCCAAGCTGGTTGAGGCTCTGGACACCTACATCCCTGATCCGGTGCGTGCGATTGACGGTGCCTTCCTGATGCCGATCGAGGATGTCTTCTCGATCTCCGGTCGCGGCACGGTGGTAACCGGTCGTATTGAACGCGGCGTGGTCAAGGTGGGTGAAGAGATCGAGATCGTCGGAATCAAAGAGACCGCGAAGACCACCTGTACCGGTGTCGAGATGTTCCGCAAGCTGCTGGATCAGGGCGAAGCGGGGGACAACGTGGGTGTGCTGCTGCGCGGCACCAAGCGTGAAGAGGTTGAGCGTGGTCAGGTGCTGGCGCATCCGGGATCGATTACCCCGCACACCTACTTCGAGTGTGAAGTCTATATATTGAGCAAGGACGAAGGTGGACGTCACACCCCGTTCTTTGCAAACTATCGTCCGCAGTTCTATTTTAGAACGACCGACGTGACCGGCGCTTGCGATCTGCCTGAGGGCGTAGAGATGGTAATGCCGGGCGACAACGTAAAAATGACGGTAAGA
>JAMJIN010000011.1:0-14723 GCA_036784775.1 Chromatiales bacterium
CGACCGACGTGACCGGCGCTTGCGATCTGCCTGAGGGCGTAGAGATGGTAATGCCGGGCGACAACGTAAAAATGACGGTAAGACTTATTGCGCCGATTGCAATGGAAGAAGGCCTGCGATTTGCTATCCGTGAGGGTGGCCGTACCGTAGGTGCCGGCGTTGTATCCAAGGTCATCGAGTAAAAGATAATGGCTAACCAGAGAATTCGTATCCGTCTGAAGGCGTTTGATCATCGACTGATTGATCAGTCTGCCAGCGAAATCGTGGAGACAGCAAAGCGCACTGGTGCGCAGGTGCTGGGACCGATTCCACTGCCGACGAAGAAAGAGCGGTTTACTGTGCTGATTTCACCGCACGTCAATAAAGATGCACGTGACCAGTACGAAATTCGCACCCATAAGCGTTTGATGGACATCGTCGATCCAACCGATAAGACGGTTGACGCATTGATGAAGCTCGATCTGGCTGCTGGCGTTGATGTCCAGATCAAGTTGAACTGAGGTTAAGAACAATGGCGATTGGAGTAGTCGGCCGGAAGGCCGGAATGACTCGGGTGTTCACCGAAGAGGGCGTGTCAGTTCCTGTGACCGTCATCGAGGTTGAGCCCAATCGGGTTGCTCAACTTAAAACGAAAGATACTGATGGTTATCGTGCTGTTCAGGTAACTACGGGTAACCGCAAGGCTTCTCGCGTGAGCAAGCCGGTGGCTGGCCATTTATCTAAGGCTGGTTTAGAAGGCGGTCGTGGTTTCTGGGAATTTTGCCTGGAAGATGGCGAAGGCGAAGGTATCGAGATCGGTTCTGAGATTAAGGCCGATATCTTTGAGGCCGGACAACTGGTCGATGTACGTGGTCGCACTCAGGGTAAAGGTTTTCAGGGTGGCGTTAAACGGCATCACTTCCATATGCAGGATGCCACGCACGGTAACTCGATTTCTCATCGTGCGCCGGGCTCCATTGGCCAATGCCAAACACCCGGCCGTGTCTTCAAAGGTAAGAAGATGGCGGGCCACATGGGTGACAAGCAGCGCTGCCAGCAGAATCTGGAAGTCGTTCGGGTCGATGGCGAGCGCAACCTGCTGTTGGTGAAGGGTTCCGTGCCCGGCTCCAAAGGTGGTGACGTTGTCATCGTGCCTGCGGTGAAGATGAAGAACAAAGGGTGAATCTGATGGATCTGAATGTAACTTCTGCTGGCGGCGACGCGCAGACGATCCAGGTATCCGATGATGTATTCGGTGCTGCGTATAACGAGGGCCTGGTTCACCAGGTTGTCACTGCCCACATGGCAGCGGCTCGGGCTGGAACCAAGGCGCAGAAAAATCGCGCGGCAGTTCGTGGCGGCGGTGCCAAACCCTGGCGTCAGAAAGGTACTGGTCGTGCTCGAAGCGGCACCATTCGCAGCCCCATCTGGCGCTCCGGTGGTGTGACGTTTGCAGCCTCCCCGCGCAACTTTGCACAGAAGGTCAACCGTAAGATGTATCGCGGTGCGATTCGCTCTATTCTGTCCGAACTGGTGCGTCAGGAGCGCTTCGTTACCGTCAATGAGTTCGCTGTTTCGGCGCCCAAGACTAAAGAGCTTGCCGGCAAACTGAAAGAGATGAATCTGAAAGATGTACTGGTTGTTGCAGAGAATCCTGATGAGAATCTCTATCTGGCTGCGCGCAACCTTTATGGTGTCGATATTCGCGATGTGAATGAGATCGACCCGGTCAGTCTCGTCGTCTATGAAAAGGTTCTGATGACTGAAGGTGCAGTGAAAAAGATTGAGGAGCGCCTGGCATGAACAATGAACGTCTTATGAAGGTTCTGCTGAGCCCGCTGGTTTCTGAGAAGAGTGCAAACGCGGCGGATGCAAATCGCCAGTTTACCTTCCAGGTTGCCACTGATGCGACCAAACGCGAAATCGCCAAGGCGGTTGAGAAGTTGTTTGATGTCGAAGTCGAGCGGGTCCAGGTGGTTAATGTAAAAGGTAAGGCCAAGCGATTTGGTGCTATGCAGGGTCGCCGTTCCGATTGGAAGAAGGCCTACGTTAAGCTCAAGCCCGGCAGTGATATCGACTTCGCCGGCGGCGCCTGAGTTAATTAAACGGGATTGGAATAATGGCAATCGTTAAAACAAAACCGACCTCACCAGGTCGCCGCTTTGTTGTAAAAGTGGTCAATACGGAGCTGCATAAAGGCGCTCCCTATAGCCCGTTGCTCGCAAAGAAGAGCAAGACTGGCGGTCGTAACAATAACGGTCGCATCACTACGCGTCATCGTGGTGGTGGCCACAAGCAACGCTATCGTATTATCGATTTCAAGCGCAATAAAGAGGGTATTTCCGCCGTCGTTGAGCGTCTTGAGTATGATCCGAATCGTACCGCGCATATCGCTTTGATTCGCTATGTGGATGGTCATCGTTCATACATCATCGCACCCCACGGCCTTAAGGCTGGTGACGAAGTGCGCTCCGGTGCTGATGCGCCTATTGGCTTAGGCAACTGCCTGCCGCTGCGCAACATGCCGATGGGTTCGGTGGTGCATTGTATTGAGATGAAGCCTGGCAAGGGTGCGCAGATGGCGCGCTCTGCCGGTGCTTCAGTTCAGTTGATTGCCCGTGAAGGTGATTATGCGACCATCCGTCTCCGCTCCGGTGAGATGCGAAAGGTTCCCGCTGACTGTCGGGCAGTGATGGGTGAAGTCTCCAATCCTGAACATAGTCTCCGTTCACTCGGAAAAGCCGGCGCAACGCGCTGGAGAGGTGTTCGTCCCACCGTTCGCGGTGTTGTGATGAATCCTGTGGATCACCCACATGGTGGTGGTGAGGGTCGTACATCAGGAGGCCGTCATCCGGTTTCACCCTGGGGTATGCCGACGAAGGGTTACAAAACCCGAACCAACAAGCGTACCGACAAGATGATTGTTCGTCGTCGGAACCGTAAGTAATTAAATTAGAGGTTAGTGTCGTGCCACGTTCAATTCGCAAAGGCCCGTTTGTCGATCATCACCTGGCGAAAAAGGTGGAAGAGGCAGTAGCGCAGAATAATAAGCGCCCAATCAAAACCTGGTCCCGCAGGTCCATGGTTTTGCCTGAGATGGTGGGGCTTACCATAGCAATACACAATGGTCGTCAACATGTTCCGGTCATCATTTCCGAGAACATGGTTGGACATAAGCTCGGTGAGTTCGCGCTGACCCGTACTTATCGGGGTCATACTGCCGATAAGAAGTCCAGGTAAGAGGAATTCATAATGCAGGCAACAGCAAAATTGCGTCATGCACGTATGTCGGCCCAGAAGGGGCGTCTGGTTGCAGATCAGGTTCGAGGGCTCCCAGTCGAGCAGGCGCTGAACATTCTTGCTTTCAGCAAGAAGAAAGGTGCCGTCCTGGTGAAGAAGGTTCTCGAATCCGCTATCGCCAACGCAGAGCACAATGAAGGGGCGGATATCGACGAGCTCAAGATTGCAGTGATTGGTGTGGACGAAGGTCCAACCATGAAACGCATCAGGGCGCGGGCGAAAGGCCGTGCCTCCCGGATTCTAAAACGCACCAGTCACATTACCGTGACTGTCGCCGACAAGTAACAGGTTAGAGAGGCCGATATGGGTCAGAAAGTACATCCTACCGGAATACGTCTGGGCATCGTTAAGGACTGGACTTCCAAGTGGTACGCGGATTCGAAGCAGTTCCCTGATCTGCTGAATATGGATCTTAAGGTTCGTGCATTCCTGAAGAAACGCCTGGCGCAGTCTTCGGTCAGCAGGATCCAGGTCGATCGGCCAGCCAAGAATGCCCACATTACCGTTCACACAGCGCGTCCTGGCCTTGTGATTGGTAAGAAAGGCGAGGATATCGACAAGCTGCGTGCTGTGGTATCCGACATGATGGGCATTCCGGTGCATATCAGCATCGAAGAGATCCGCAAGCCGGAACTTGATGCCCAGTTGGTTGCCGAGGGCGTTGCGCAGCAGCTGGAGCGCCGTGTCATGTTCCGTCGGGCGATGAAGCGTTCGGTTCAAAATGCCATGCGACTCGGTGCCGAAGGTATCAAGATAAACATCGGCGGTCGCCTGAATGGTGCAGAAATTGCCCGCAGTGAGTGGTACCGCGAAGGCCGTGTCCCGCTACACACATTGCGCGCAGATATCGACTACGGTTTCGCAGAGGCGAATACCACCTACGGTATCATCGGTGTCAAAGTATGGATTTTTAAGGGCGAAATTTTTGGTGATGGCGAACTTGCTGAAGCTGCACCAAAAACAAAACCCGGCGCGAAGAGGTCGTAATCGATGTTGCAGCCAAAACGAACAAAATTCCGTAAGCAGCACAAGGGTCGAAACCGTGGCCTTGCGGTCACCGGTAGCAGCGTCTCTTTTGGTGAGTTCGGTCTGAAATCAACCGGCCGCGGACGTATCACCGCTCGCCAGATAGAGGCAGCGCGTCGAGCCATTTCCCGTCATGTAAAGCGTGGCGGAAATATGTGGATACGGGTGTTTCCTGACAAACCAATTACAAAGAAACCTTTGGAAGTTCGTCAGGGTAAAGGTAAAGGTAATGTGGAGTACTGGGTGGCGCAGATTCAGCCCGGTCGCATGCTCTATGAAATCGAAGGTATTTCGGAAGAGCTGGCTCGTGAGGCGTTTGCGTTGGCATCAGCCAAGCTGCCGGTTTCCACTACATTCGTGAAACGGACGGTGATGTGATGAATGCGAACGAATTGCGTGAAAAGTCCACTGAGGAGTTGAACGTTGCTCTTGAAGAATTGCAGAAAGAGCAGTTCAACCTGCGTATGCAGAAGGGCACCGGTCAGTTGGCGCGTCCCGATCGTATGAATACGGTTCGTAAGGACATCGCGCGTGTTAAAACAGTTATGAATGAACAGAAATCGGGCAGCGCATCATGAGCGAACAGGCAGCCAGTAACCGCACTCTAGTTGGCCAAGTCGTCAGCAGTGCAATGGATAAATCCATTACCGTTTCGGTTGAGCGTCAGGTGAAACATCCGCTCTATGGAAAATACATACGTCGTTCCACGAAAGTGCACGCGCACGATGAGAGCAACGAATGCAACCAGGGTGATACGGTGATGGTCGAACAGTGCCGACCCTTGTCAAAGACAAAGAAGTGGCGGCTGGTAAAGGTTATCGAGCGCGCCAGCTGATCGGTAGGCAAAATATTTTGCCGGCAGAGATTAATACTATTTAGGGCAGAACCATGATTCAGATGCAGACAAGCCTGAATGTTGCCGATAACAGCGGCGCAAAGCGGGTTCAGTGCATAAAGGTACTGGGCGGTTCGCACCGTCGATACGCCGGAATTGGCGATATCATAAAGGTTAGCGTGAAGGATGCGATCCCTCGCGGCAAGGTTAAGAAAGGCGACGTCTACAATGCAGTTGTCGTGCGCACGAAAAAAGGTGTGCGTCGTCCTGACGGCTCCGTGATTCGATTTGATACCAATTCTGCTGTACTGCTGAATGCTCAGTTGCAGCCGATTGGTACTCGTATCTTCGGACCCGTTACCCGTGAATTACGGAGCGAGCGATTCATGAAGATCATTTCGCTTGCACCAGAGGTTTTGTGAGGCGGCAGACATGGCAAACAAGATTAAGAAGGGCGACGAGGTTATCGTCGTTGCGGGTAAAGACAAGGGTAAGCGCGGGACCGTCATTCGCATGATGGAAAACGAACGTATCGTGGTCGAAAATATCAACATGGCGAAGAAGCACACCAAGCCAAATCCTAATAAGGGTGAGCCTGGTGGCATTCTCGATAAGGAGATGCCTTTGCATATCTCCAACGTTGCCCTGTTCAATCCCGCGAGCGGAAAAGGTGACCGTGCCGGCTTCAAGACGCTTGAAGACGGCAAAAAGGTTCGAGTGTTCAAATCCAGCGGCGAAGTCGTAGATATCTGAGGCAAGTCCGGCAATGGCAAGATTACAGCAACAGTACACTGACACTGTTGTCCAGCAGTTGATGGACAAGTTTCAGTTCCAGAGCATTATGCAGGTACCGCGCATCACCAAGATTACCCTTAATATGGGTGTTGGTGAGGCCATAGGCGATAAAAAGATCCTTGAGTTCGCAGTGAACGATATGGAGAAGATTGCCGGCCAGAAAGCGATTATCACTTATGCCCGTAAGTCCATCGCAGGTTTCAAGGTCCGCGAAGGCTGGCCGATTGGGTGTAAGGTGACTCTGCGCAAAGAGCGCATGTATGAGTTTCTTGACCGCCTGATCAATGTAGCAATTCCGCGTATTCGGGATTTCCGTGGTATGAACGGAAAATCCTTTGATGGTCGTGGAAACTACAGCATGGGCGTGGCAGAGCAGATCATGTTCCCGGAGATCGATTACGATAAAATCGATAAGCTGCGTGGGCTTGATATTACGATTACCACCACTGCACGTACCGATGAAGAGGGACGTGCACTGCTGGAAGCCTTTAAGTTTCCCTTTAAGAACTGAGTTTCGTTATGGCAAAAAAGAGCATGATTGCACGTGAGAACAAGCGTGCCCGCACCGTAGCCAAGTATGCAGTCAGGCGTGAAGCGCTGAAGGCTGTCATAAAGAATGCTGACAGCACCTATGAAGAGGTTGAAGCAGCCGTTCTCAAGCTGCAGAAGATGCCTCGCGATGCCAGTGTTTCCCGGAAACGCAATCGCTGCCGGGTCACTGGTCGACCCCATGGTTTTTATCGCAAGTTCGGTCTTGGCCGCAACAAGCTGCGGGAAGCGGCCATGCGCGGAGATGTTCCTGGACTTGTGAAAGCAAGCTGGTAGAATACGCCGCTTTCTCCGGGCATTTCTGCCGGGATTAACTATATTTGGGTATCGCGTCGCAAAGACGGACTGACCCCAGGAGCTCGAAATGAGTATGTCAGATCCCATTGCGGATTTGCTCACCCGTGTCCGTAACGGACAATCGGCAAATAAGACTTCAGTCAGACTGCCGGCATCCAAGCAGAAAATTGCAATTGCCAACCTCCTGAAAGACGAAGGTTACGTGCAGGATGTCAAGATGGACGAGAGTGCATCCAAGCCGACAATGGTTGTGGATCTGCGCTATTTCGAAGGGCGGCCTGTTATCGACCTGATTAAACGGGTAAGTCGTCCTGGTCTGCGCATATATAAAGGCTGCGGTGATCTTCCCAAAGTACGTAACGGTTTGGGTATCGCAATCATCTCCACCTCGAAAGGCATAATGACCGATCGTGCTGCCCGTTCTGCGGGACAGGGCGGTGAAGTCATCGCTATCGTCGCGTAAGGGGTGTAAGAAGATGTCTCGTATAGCAAAAAGTCCAATTTCCCTGCCGTCCGGTGTTGAGGTCAAGCTGGATGGTCAGAGTGTCTCTGTCAAGGGCCCTAAAGGCTCGATGGAGTTGCTCGCGAACGATCTGGTGGCAATCAATCAGAATGATGGAGTTGTCAACGTCGCTCCCAAGCACGAAGACAAGTCTTCCTGGGCGATGGCCGGCACGATGCGCGCGCTCATTAACAATCTTGTTACCGGTGTCACTCAAGGGTTTGAGCGTAAGCTTGAGCTCGTCGGTGTTGGTTATCGTGCTCAGGCCAAGGGTAAAGTGCTCAATCTGAGTCTCGGTTTTTCCCATCCTGTGGAATATCCGGTGCCGGAGGGTATTGAAATAGCAACACCCTCACAAACTGAGATTGTTGTTTCGGGTATAGATAAACAGCTGGTTGGTCAGGTTGCGGCTGAAGTTCGTGCGTTCCGTCCGCCGGAGCCTTACAAAGGCAAAGGCGTCCGTTATTCAGACGAACATGTGGTTCGTAAAGAAGCCAAGAAGAAATAGGGTTAAACGATGGATAAGAAACAATCTCGTCTACGTCGTAGTCGTCGGACACGCGCAAAGATTCGTGAACTGGGCGTCCATCGTCTGGCCATTCACCGTACGCCAAAGCATATCTATGCGCAGGTCATTGCACCTACTGGCTCTGAAGTCCTGGTGAGCGCTTCCACTCTGGATAAGGGTGTTCGAGGTGAGCTCTCAGGCGCGAGCGGTAATGCGGCGGCTGCCTCTGTAGTGGGTAAATATATCGCTGAAAGGGCGAAAGAGGCAGGTATCGAGCAGGTTGCATTTGATCGCTCGGGTTTTCGTTATCACGGTCGCGTAAAGGCCTTGGCTGATGCGGCGCGCGAAGCCGGTCTGCAATTTTAAGGGTTCGAGGTTATGGCAAATTATAATGCAAAGCCGGAAGGCGATGATCTGCTTGAAAAGCTTATTAACGTCAACCGTGTCGCCAAGGTTGTCAAAGGTGGTCGCCAGTTCGGCTTCTCTGCTCTGACCGTGGTTGGCGACGGAGAGGGGCGTGTTGGTTTTGGTACCGGCAAGGCCCGCGAAGTGCCGATTGCCATCCAAAAGGCGATGGAAACTGCTCGCAAGAACATGGTTTCCGTCAAGATGAACGGCAACACGCTGCAGTATCCGATAATCGGCCGCCATGGCGCCGCCAAGGTCTATATGCAGCCTGCATCTGAAGGTACAGGTATCATCGCGGGCGGCGCCATGCGTGCTGTCTTCGAGGTGGTTGGTGTGCAAAATGTGTTGGCGAAATGTATCGGCACGAACAATTCGATGAATGTAGTCCGCGCGACGATCAATGGTCTGAAAGAGATGGCTGATGCTGAGTCGGCCGCAGCCAAGCGCGGCAAGACTGTCGAAGAGATTCTGGGGTAACTCATGTCTGACAAGAAAATGATGCAGGTCACTTTGGTGCGCAGCATGAACGGACGACTGGCCAGCCACAAGGCTTGTGTGCGTGGTTTGGGATTGCGCCGTATGCACCAGACGGTCGAAGTTGAAGACACGCCTTGTACCCGCGGTATGGTGAACAAGGTTTCCTATATGGTTAAGGTCGAGGAGTCCTGAAATGCGACTTAATGGTTTACAGCCTGCTGAAGGCAGTAAGGCTGTCAAAAAACGCGTTGGGCGCGGTATTGGCAGTGGTCTCGGCAAGACCTGTGGTCGTGGCCACAAGGGACAGAAATCCCGTAATGGCGGGTTCCACAAGGTTGGATTCGAAGGTGGTCAGATGCCATTGCAGCGTCGGCTTCCCAAGGTTGGATTTCGCTCCAGGATCGGCATGGTAACCGCTGAAGTGCGGTTGAGCGAGCTGGCCAAGATCGAGGGCGAATCTGTTGATCTGGAGGCGCTGAAGAAGGCCGGTGTTATCACCAAGGTGATTCGACGTGCCAAGATCGTTGCTTCCGGCTCGATCGAACGCGCCGTCACCGTGAAAGGCATTGGTGTAACCAAGGGTGCTCGTGCCGCTATCGAAGCGGCTGGCGGCAAGGTCGAGGACTAAATGGCTGGTCAAGGCGCTTCCATGATGAACTCGTTGGGCGGCATGGGCCGCCTAACGGAGTTGCGACAGCGACTGCTTTTTGTTGCTGGTGCGTTACTGGTTTTTCGTATTGGCACGTTCATTCCCGTGCCTGGCGTAAATCCTGTTGCGCTTGCCGCACTGTTTGAGCAAGCCCAGGGTTCGATCCTGGATATGTTCAACATGTTCTCCGGTGGTGCGCTTGAGCGTGCGAGTCTCTTTGCGCTTGGTATCATGCCCTACATCTCTGCCTCTATTATTATGCAGCTGATGTCGGCTGTTATTCCCACGCTTGAGCAGTTGAAGAAAGAGGGTGAGGCGGGGCGTCGCAAGATTACCCAGTACACGCGCTACGGCACTGTAGTGCTGGCAACATTTCAGGCAGTTGGTATCTCAATCGCATTGCAGAGCCAGACGGTCGGCGGAGAATCCGTCGTTGCCCAGCAGGGCTTGGGCTTTATCGTTACTGCAGCCGTCTCTCTGGTTACTGGAACGATGTTTCTGATGTGGCTGGGTGAGCAGATCACGGAGCGTGGTATCGGTAATGGTATCTCCATGATCATTTTTGCCGGCATCGTAGCGGGCTTGCCTTCGGCGATAGGTGGTACGCTTGAATTAGCCCGTACCGGTGAGTTGAATGCGCTGACGATTCTTTTCCTGTTCGTCCTGGCAATCGCAGTGACGGGTTTTGTCGTCTTTGTTGAGCGTGGCCAGCGCAGGATTACGGTTAACTACGCGAAACGTCAGCAGGGCCGGCGTTTGATGGCGGCGCAAAGTACGCACTTGCCACTAAAGCTCAATATGGCAGGCGTAATTCCGCCGATTTTCGCCTCCAGTATCATACTGTTCCCGGCAACGCTTGGGCAGTGGTTTGGCAATAGTGAAGACACTCGTTGGATCCAGGATATTTTTTCCAAGCTTTCCCCTGGTGAGCCTGTCTATGTCATGGCTTATGCGGCAGCGATAATTTTCTTCTGCTTCTTCTATACAGCTCTGGTTTTTAACTCCAGAGAGACAGCGGACAACCTGAAGCGATCCGGTGCCTTCATTCCCGGCATTCGTCCAGGCGAGCAGACTGCAAAATACATTGATGGCGTGATGTCGCGCTTGACCCTGGCTGGTGCGATTTACATTACATCAGTCTGTCTATTACCCGAGTTTCTGATCGTTGGTTGGAATGTGCCCTTCTATTTCGGTGGTACATCTTTGTTGATTATCGTGGTGGTGGTAATGGATTTCATGGCGCAGGTACAAGCGCATCTGATGTCTCATCAATACGAAGGTTTGATGAAGAAAGCCAACCTCAAAGGTGGCGGCGGCGGTCTGGTCCGCTGACATCATTGATTACTTAACCATCTGTCAGCGATTGAGAACGGTGGTTCACAGTTAGTTTAAATTGGCAGGTTAGGCCCCGCCAGACATGTGCAGCTTGATTTTTCCAGTCTGCACTAATGGGATTTTGGAGACAGGTTCATGAAAGTACGTGCATCGGTAAAAAAGATCTGCCGTAATTGCAAGATCGTTCGCCGCAAAGGTGTCGTGCGGGTCATCTGTAAAGAAGGCCGCCACAAGCAACGCCAAGGCTAAAATCGCAAGGTGAATTAGTATTTCCCACTTGACTTATTTTGTGGGAGTGGGTAGTATTGAACGCTTACGCTCAACGAAAGTCGCTTGAGAAGTTCAGGAGAATAGAGAATGGCTCGAATCGCAGGAGTCAACATTCCAGATCGCAAACACGCAGTTATTGCGCTGACATCGATCTATGGCATTGGTCGCACTCGCGCCGCAGAGATCTGTAAAGAGGTTGGTATTGAGCCTTCCATCAGGATCCAGGAGTTGAGCGAGGGTCAGGTTGATGCAATTCGTGCCATCATCGGCAAGATCACCGTCGAAGGTGATCTGCGTCGTGAGGTTTCGATGAATATCAAGCGTCTGATGGATCTCGGTTGTAATCGCGGAATCCGTCATCGTCGTGGTCTACCGCTGCGTGGTCAGCGTACCAAGACCAATGCGCGGACCCGCAAAGGTCCACGTCGTCCGATCAAGCGTTAAGATTTACGCATAAACGAGTTCGCAGGAACAGATAATGGCAAAACCAACTGGCCGTTCCAAGAAGAAGGTCAAAAAGACCGTTACTGATGGCATCGCGCATGTACATGCGTCGTTTAACAACACCATCATTACCATTACCGATCGTCAGGGCAATGCCCTGGGTTGGGCCACTGCCGGCGGTTCCGGTTTCCGTGGTTCACGCAAGAGCACCCCATTTGCTGCGCAGGTTGCAGCAGATCGTGCAGGTCAGATGGTCAAGGAATTTGGGTTAAGAAATCTTGACGTCAACGTCAAAGGTCCAGGTCCTGGTCGTGAGTCTGCCGTGCGTGCTTTGAACAATGCTGGATTCAAGATTACCAGCATCTCTGACGTAACCCCTATACCGCATAACGGTTGCCGGCCTCCTAAGAAGCGCCGGGTCTGATTCTGGAGTCGTATCATGGCAAGGTACATTGGTCCCAAATGTAAATTGAGTCGCCGCGAAGGAACAGATCTGTTCCTGAAGAG
Organism: Chromatiales bacterium; assembly: GCA_036784775.1. Lineage (GTDB taxonomy): Bacteria > Pseudomonadota > Gammaproteobacteria > Chromatiales > Chromatiaceae > QGON01. The sequence goes on from JAMJIN010000011.1 coordinate 11,882, forward strand.
CCGCGTCCGTTCCTTAGACTCCAAGTGTAACATGGAGAAGGTTCCGGGCCAGAGTGGCGACCGTCGTCGTCGCGTCTCTGACTACGGTCTGCAATTGCGCGAAAAACAGAAAGTACGTCGCATCTACGGTGTGATGGAGCGTCAGTTTCGCAACTATTATAAGGCTGCTGCGCAGCAGAAGGGTGCAACCGGTGAGAACCTGCTGCAACTTCTAGAGTGTCGTCTCGATAACGTCATCTACCGTATGGGTTTCGGATCAACTCGCTCCGAAGCGCGTCAGCTCGTCAGCCATAAGGCGATCGAGGTTAATGGCAGGATCGTTAATGTCGCGTCCTACCAGATAGCTGCCGACGATGAGATCACGATTCGTGAAAAGGCCAAAAAACAGGTACGCATCCAGGGTGCGCTCGCATTAGCGGAGCAGTATGGTTTTGCTGACTGGGTTGAGGTCGATCCGAAAGGGATGAAGGGTACCTTCAAGCGAGTGCCTGATCGTGCAGATCTGTCTGCAGAAATCAACGAGCAACTCGTCGTTGAATTGTACTCCAAGTAAGGTCTGTCGAGAGGAAAATTCATGACTGAAAGCGTTACGGAGTTTCTCAAGCCGCGCATTGTTAATGTGCAGCCGATCAGCGAGACCCATGCAAAAGTGACTTTGGAGCCTTTGGAAAGAGGGTTCGGTCATACTTTGGGTAATGCGCTGCGCCGGATCCTGCTCTCCTCTATGCCGGGTTCTGCGATTACAGACGTTGAGATCCAGGAGGTCCTGCATGAGTACGCCACGATTGAAGGTGTGCAAGAAGATGTGCTGGATATCCTTCTGAATCTCAAGCAGGTTGCCTTGGTGATGCACACACGCGAAGAGGCTACTCTGAAGCTTCAGAAAAAAGGCCCTGGACCTGTGTTGGCAAGCGACATTACGCTTGACCATGATGTTGAGATTTCAAATCCGGATCATGTGATTGCAAATCTGACCAAGTCGGGCGAGATCAACATGACACTGCAGGTTAAGCGTGGCCGTGGCTATCAACCCGCCGCCACCCGTCAGGGTGCCGCTGGAGATGATCGCCCTATCGGCATGTTGCAGGTCGATGCCTCATTCAGTCCTGTGCGCAGTGTGTCTTATTCAGTTGAAGCTGCACGTGTTGAGCAGCGTACCAATCTGGATCGACTTGTTATCGAGCTGGAAACCAACGGTACAATCGATCCGGAAGAGGCGATTCGTCGTTCAGCAAACATCCTGCGCGACCAGCTTTCTGTGTTTGTTGACCTGCAGGCCGAAGCTGCCGAGGCGACTGCCGAACCAGAGGAGCCGGCAATCGATCCGATCCTGCTGCGTCCGGTGGATGATCTCGAACTCACCGTTCGTTCGGCAAATTGCCTGAAGGCTGAGAATATCTTCCTGATCGGCGATCTGATTCAGCGCACGGAAGTCGAGCTTCTCAAGACGCCTAATCTTGGCAAAAAATCTCTTACAGAGATCAAGGATGTCCTCGCTCGCCGCGGACTCTCTCTTGGCATGCGCCTTGAGCGTTGGCCGCCGGAAGGCATCGATGATCAGTTTATACACTGATCAGCTAACACCGAATTCATTAACTATTAGATTTTAGGGAAGTCGATCCATGCGTCATCGCAAGTCCGGACGGCAATTGAACCGTAACAGCAGTCATCGCCAGGCGATGTTTCGCAACATGACTGTTTCATTGATCAACCAAGAATTGATCAAAACCACTCTGCCCAAGGCAAAAGAATTGCGCCGTGTAGCAGAGCCTCTTATCACCATGTCCAAGAGTGATAGCGTTGCCAAACGCCGCCTGGCATTCGCGCGCCTGCGTGACGATGCCGCGGTCGGCAAACTGTTCACTGACCTTGGTCCGCGTTACAAGGATCGTCCAGGTGGTTATCTGCGTATCCTTAAATGTGGCTATCGTGATGGTGACAAAGCGCCGATGGCATTTGTCGAGCTTGTCGACAGGCCTGTTGAAGACGAATCGAGCGAAAGCAAAGATTAATAAAAAAGCCGGGTTTAACCCGGCTTTTTTATTGCCTGCCGTCCCACAGTGCCTAAACTGATTGCCACACTTACCGACTTTGGTGTGACCGGTCCCTATACCGGACAGATGCATGCTGCAATCCTGCAGCATTCTGAGCAATCCCGCGTTGTCGATCTGATCTCCGACCTGCCACGGTTCACTCCTGAACTTTCAGCTTATCTCATCCCAAGATTAACGGATCACTTTCCCGTTGCAACGGTGTTTGTATGTGTGGTCGATCCAGGAGTAGGGGGCAGTCGTCTGCCGCTCATGGTGGAGGCAGATGGAAAATGGTATGTGGGGCCGGATAATGGCCTGCTTGCGCTGGTTGTGCGCAGGGCATCCCAATGCAGAATCAGATCGATAACCTGGCGACCAAAGGTGCTCTCCAATAGTTTCCATGGCAGAGACCTCTTTGCGCCAGTGGCTGCGAAAATTGCCGATGGGGAATCAGTTCAGGGAGACTCCCTGACGAATACACAGATAATGGGTTGCGGGCTTCCGGACGACCTGCCAAAAATTATCTATATTGATGGATTTGGTAACTTGGTTACCGGCATGTGTGCTGCTGCTGCCGACGAGGCTTCAGTTATTGTGCTGGAAAATCAGAGAATCAACGCTGGATTGATCTTTGTAGATGGCGGTAAAAACCCGAACATAATTGGCGAACAGCGGTAACCGGATGAAATAGCTGCAAATAGCGAGTCAGAAGAAACAGCCAGCGACAAAGAGTGACATCGAGAAAGAAATCGGGAAGATGTAGGGAGCCGTTGAGAAGGTGTGGTACCGGGTGTATCGACCTCGACAGT
>JAMJIN010000314.1:0-2441 GCA_036784775.1 Chromatiales bacterium
CCGCCTCGTTTGATGAAGTGATCGGCATTTTGTTTTTGGGTCTGTGCGCCAGGGGCATCGATCAAGAGGCTGGCAATAGGTTTTGGCTCGCCTTTCAGGGGGGCGTAATCCTGCATGAATCTTGGTCCGTCATCATCCGGGTTGAATGCGGCCGCATAGGGCTCAAGAGTTTGTCTTAATTTTTCAGGCGCTGGCGGATTCTCAAGCCACTCTCCCCATTGGTTGTTGTCATCCGGTGGGCAGGCGGTTTGTAACAGGCCGATTAGAAATTGCAGCAAAGCACCGTTGAAATCGGGACGGGGTGCTGCCAGCGCCAGCACGTCAGGGTCGCTGATTTGCCATGGGGCAATGTGGCTCTCTCCCTGAGTGGTGCGGACGGGTAGCCATTTGTCTTCGAGTAGATTCATAGATCGGTTCCTTGAGTTGTCGTGTATTCCTTCTCTGTCATCAAGCCGACTTCGGGGCTGTAATATATAGGTATTTTTTCGCCTTTCTGGTTGATGGCGGTGCCTTGCCATAGATCGGATTCTATTGAAACCAACGTCATTAACAGGCCCCATTTTCCCTTGGCAGGCAGGCAGGCTGGTTTTGCATGTTTCCAGTACGTCAGCAGGGATGTCCACTTGAGATTCACAAGCATCGGTTACTGCCCGTCGCACAGTCAGGCTGGATTGTTGCCAGCGGAAAGTGAGTGTGTTGTGCAGTGGAGTTAGTTCCCCATCCTGCCACTTGGCCAGCCATACCTGGGTGGTCTCTTCGCCCAACCGGGTGGGGGTGTCGGCATCGTCCCACCAGGTATTGGTGTGTTCACGCGAATATCCTCCCTCCAGGTGCAGGCGATTGAGCTTGCCTTGTCCCTGTTGCGCCTTTTGGTTGCCTTCTGCCGTGGCATCGATCTCCTGTAGTCTTTCTGGTATCTCGGCTTCGAGTCCATAGACACCTTCAATCAGGCTGCGGGCATCTTCGGGCATGCGGAAACCGATCTGTTCCTTGAGCAGTTTCATGCCCAGCCATAGTTGGGCGTGGTTTTCATAGACGGCCTGGGCTCGGGGGAATGCTTGTTTGAACCAATCAGGAGAGGGTTCTCCTTTCCACTCTGGTGCATGGATGGTCAGTATAGGTTCCAGGCGTTGATCATGGTTGTTGATGGGGTTGCCTTTCACATCCCGTCGATGCCGGTGCAGGCGGCCTGCACGTTGGATCAGCAGGTCGATGGGGGCCAAGTCGGAGATCAGATGGTCAAAATCAAGATCCAGGGACTGCTCAACCACTTGGGTAGCGATCAGTAACTGGCCTGAGCGCTGACTGTGGTCACCCTTTTTACCGAAGCGTTGGAGGACACGATTTTCGATGGTGAGTCGGTCGGCCAGGCAGAAACGGGCATGGAAAAGGTCAATTTGCCATTTCGGGTGGCTACTCTTCAGCCAGGAATAGACCTCGCGCGCATCCGCTACGGTATTGCATATCCAGCATGCGCAATCACCCTGTTCTATCCATTGCGACAACTGCTGTTCAATCTGATCTCTCTGGCTGATGAAATCGACAGACACGCGGCGTTTTACCTCTGACCGGGTTTGCAGTGCATGTTCTTCGACGGACTCGCCGTTGAAATGTGTGAGCAGTGGATAATCGGTTTTATCAGTTGAGGGTTTTGACTTGCCCGTCCCCTCGGCAAAGGCTCTCATCAGTCGTTCTCGCTGAGCTTTTGGTAAGGTTGCAGAGAGAAGAATAGCGTTACCGCCTGCCATGGCATGAGCGGTGAGAAGACGTTCCAGCAGTGGCAGCATATAGGCGTCACAGGCATGTACCTCATCCACCAGCAAGACTTTGTTGCTCAGGCCAAGCAGCCGCAGTGACTGGTGTTTGTTGGGTAGGATGCTGAGTAGTGCTTGGTCGATAGTGCCTATACCAATCTCTGCCAACAGTGCCTTTTTGCGGTTATCGGCCAGCCATTCGCCGCAATGTATGGATGCAGGTGAGACCCCTTCGTTTGGGTAGCCAGCTTCAGGGTGTTTACTTTGAGGGATGAGTGATTGGCGAAATTTATCAGAAAGGTCGCGTGCGCCATGGGCCAGTACCAGTGACGGGGCGGTATTGCTCTCGTAAAACCCCCGGTAGATATTACCCACGCGGTCATACATGGCATTGGCGGTGGCCATGGTGGGGAGACCGAAGTAGAGGCCATTGGCCAAACCTGCGGCCATCAAGCGATGGGCAATGAGCAAGGCAGCTTCGGTTTTACCTGCACCAGTAACATCTTCAAGAATAAATAGTTGTGCTTGATGGCCTAGTGTTAGTGTCGTCGCCAAGTCCTGTAAAGGTGTCGGATTGGCGTCTTGCTTGATATTGAGCAGTTGGTGTTAGCGGCTGAGTAAAACCGCGCATAGATGGCGAAGGCCGCCTCGCTGCGTCGATACATCCTCCGTCAGAACGTCACATCC
>JAMJIN010000478.1:0-1371 GCA_036784775.1 Chromatiales bacterium
TCTGCCGAATGCTGAGGCATCGTCAGCGTTGGCTCACTGGACGATCAACTGACCCGACAACGCCGCCTGTTGTCCAGTGACCATCATGGATGGCGTGACACCGGTGTCAATGTTTGCTGCAGCATGCAGTCCGAGCATCACCCAAGATAACTCAAGCCAATCTGCTCGGCCAAGCAGACTGGCGCGTAGTGAGTTTTTCAAACACCGATGCATCCGCTCAACGTTGCCGTTGTGTTGCGGATGATAGATGGTTTTTGGGTCGCGCGCGATTGCCATCCAACGGCAAACCTCCAGCCACAAGTCTGAGACGAACTGTGATTCACGACCTGGTGTCATTATGTCGGGTACGCCCCATCTGGTGATCGTCTGACGCACCAGCACTTTTGTGATGAGTTTGCGTTCGCCGCTTCTCCGCGCATCGTCATTAGAAATGCTTCTGGCCAGCCGTCTTGAAAAAGTCCATACCAAAAACTGTGATGAACGACGTAGGTCACGATCATGTCGTGAGAGCACTTTCGATCAAGGAGTCTGAAGCTAACCATGCGCCGGTAGAATGTATGGTGGCTTTGCCCGTTTGTAGAAGACAAGACTATTATGATACATTTATAATGCTCCGTGTATCCGGGTTAAAAACCTGCTTAAAGGCCCTAACAAGATGCTAAATAATTGAAAATAAATTGAAAAGCTAAAATAAAACGTGGCTAAAAGACAGGTAAACATGAGTTAAATAAAAAGTTAAATAAATGAATTAAGTAATGAGTTATATAAAGAATTTAAATAAATAAATACATTAAATTAAAAAGTTAAAATAAACAACTACAATTAAGTTGATACTTTTGATAAACATATAAGTTAATCAGATAAGTCTAATAAAGAAACTAAATAAATAATAAGTTAAACAAGTAAAATGTTCGAGTAATTACAATGTCAACAGAGTGTTCGGAAGGCTTCGTGGAAGAGATGTGTTTTCAAGAGTGACTTGAATGCCGCAATGGAGTTAGCTTGCCTATTTGCGGGGGCACGCCATTCTATAGTGTTGGCCCTGCCACAGAAAAGGACCGACGACCGTACCGCTCGAGATGGTACCGCGGTATATTCATGTTTTCAGTAGGTATCGGGTTGCCTGTTTCCTCTGGTGTCGGCTGCAGAACGGAGACCGCCGAACCACTACCAAGTAACCGGCCGCGAAGAGGAGTCGTATAGTTTGTGTGGGCGAGCCAGATACGACGCCGATTACTGACAGCCTATTGCTTTTCCCGACACCGTTCGTAGTCCCTGTGGAAGGTTCGAACGTACCGCGGGCAGGGCAGGGGGTCCGCTGCAGCACAGAGAGTCGTCGCCGAATTTATCGTGGTACCAACAAACCTGCCC
>JAMJIN010000110.1:0-14021 GCA_036784775.1 Chromatiales bacterium
TTGGTGAACAGACCATTGCTCCATTACCCGATATCATCACCGAGCGGGCTGCTCTTGCCACGGGTTTTTGAGAAGTTACATAAGTTTTTTCTAACCCCACGTAACTACAGGTATTTATTTTTTGCTCGTTGATTGGCCTGAAAAATGCAGTGAATGAGGTCGAATTGGACTATCGGTATTCATCTTGGTTCCGTTGTCCTGATTCTCGAGTTGGAATACCGATAAATTGAAGAATTGACCTGGAGGAAATCCAATGGGTGTACGAGTCAAAACCGGACATACTCTTCTGGCGGCAGCGCTGGGACTGGGTATGGCTTTCGGTGCGCAAGCCGGCAAGTATCCCGACATCACGTCTTTGCCTGATCTGAAGATCAATGCGGCCAAGGCTGAGTTGGGAAAGCGACTTTTTTTCGATCGCCGTATCTCGGGTGATGCGGGCATAGCCTGCTCAGATTGTCACAAACCTGAAAACGGCTATGCGCATCCTGATGCGCTGTCCCCGGGCTATCCCGGTAACGGACATTTCCGCAACAGCCCCAGCGTGATCAACGCTGCACACAAAAAAGTCTGGATGCATGATGGTCGTTTGGGTACCAACCTCAATGACGTAACCCGTGAAATGCTCACGGAAGATTACATCATGAACATGGATATGCGGATCATGCAGGAGCGTGCGAAGCAGGATCCAAAATATGTTCAGATGTTCAAGGATGCCGGATACGGTGAACCGTCCAACGGTTCGGTACGTAAGGCGATACCGGAATACCTGAAGACCCTGACCTCCGTAAATGCCCCCATCGATACCGGCAAGATGTCTGCCTCCGCCAAGCGTGGTCAGAAGCTCTTCGAAGGTAAGGCTGGATGCATCCAGTGCCACAACGGTCCGCTTGCCACTGATGGCAAGGCGTACAACACCGGTGTGCCGGAGAACTTCGATATCTTCCTCGACCCCATGAACCATCATGCCTTCATCGCCTTCGCAATGTTTCAGGGTATCGAAGACTACATGAACCTGAAGCGCGACCCTGGTTATTACAATATCACCATGGATGCGGCTGATACGGGCAAATTCGTGACTCCGAGCCTGCGTGAACTGAAGTACTCCGCACCCTACATGCACAACGGCATGGTCAAGAGTCTCTACGACGTGGTTGCTTTCTACAACAGGGGTGGCGGCAAGGACAGCCGTAAGGACTCCCTTCTCAAGCCTTTGAAGTTGGGTAAGCAGGATATCAAAGACCTGGTTGCCTTCCTCGAGTCTATGTCGGGTGATCCTCTGACCAGCGGTCAGCACGTCTGGAAAGATCCCTATCCTGCTGAGTATCCGGTTATCGAAAACTGGACTCAGGTCAAGAACTAAACGTCGAGGAGACAGCGATGAGTAATGTAATACAGACTCCGACCCTGTTGGCCGCTGCCATCACGACGGCACTGCTGGCAGGTTGTGCTGGCCAGGCGACTTCGGAATCCACTGCTGCACCTGCAGCTGAAAAGTCGATGGCTGCAGCACCTATGGCGATGGCCGGTCCTGCGCCCCTGGCGCCTCTTGGCGAGCCGCCAATTCCGCCGGATAATCTGCAGAGTCCTGCAAAAATCGAACTGGGAAAAATTCTCTTTTTTGATCCCCGTTTGGGCGGTGATGCTTCCACCGGTTGCTCCACCTGCCATGAGCCGGATCAGGGCTGGGCCTGGGCCGAGGACTTCTCCCGCGGTTATCCCGGTACGGTCCACTGGCGCAACAGCCAAACCATCATTAACAGTGCCTACTTTCCCCGTCAGTTCTGGGCTGGTTCCGCCTCTTCCAATGAGAAGCAGGCCAGGGGCGCTGCCAGGGGTGGTGTGGCCGGTAACGGCGAGGCCGACATCATGGAGGCGCGTCTCAGGGTGATTCCTGAATATGTGGAACGCTTCCGCGAGGCATTCGGTACCGAATGGCCTATCGTCCGGGACGCATGGCGTGCAATCGCTTCCTTTGAACGTACTCTGGTACAGCGTGATACTCCCCTGGACAAATATCTCCTGGGTGACAAGACCGCACTGGATGCAGAGCAACTCAAGGGTAAGGAGATTTTTGAAGGTAAAGGTGGATGTATCCAGTGCCATAATGGCGCTATCACCTCTGACCAGGATTTCCATAACATTGGTATCCCACCGAACAAGCGTTGGGAAGAGGATGGACTGGCACAGATCACCTTCCGTTTCGAGCAGTATGCGAAGGGACAGACCCAGGAGGGTTACCGCAAGGCCAAGTCCGATTGGGGCTTCTACTACCGTTCCAAGAATGCATGGGACAAGGGTAAGTTCCGTACTGCGCCTCTGCGTTACCTGAAATACACCGCACCCTATATGCACAACGGTGTCTTCTACACCCTGGAAGAGGTGGTTGATTTCTACGACCGTGGTGGTTTCGACGAAGATGGCCGAACCACAATGTTCACAGAGAACAAGAGTTCGCTTATCAAGCCTCTTGGTTTGACTGATGATGAGAAGGGTGCCCTTATAGCGTTCCTCGAATCGATGTCCGGCGAAGAGATGTTGATGGAAAAACCTGCGATGCCGGAATATGCGCCGCTGTTTACCATGGCAGAGCTTGAAGCGGCACAGGAGGCAAAATAATGTCTGATATCAAGAAAAAAGACGAGACTGCAGCAGATCACGGTAAGTGCATGCTCAATCGTCGTCAGTTCCTGATGTACAGTGGATCCGCGGCTGCCGCGGCCAGCACTGTTTCGATCAGTCTGTTCCCCGGCCAGGCCGCTGCAAAGGCCCGTGTCGTGGGTTATCCCCGTAAGAAGATTGGCCAGCTCAGCGCTCTTAAGGACGATCAGCCGGTGAACTTCACCTATCCAGATGACGGCGCTATCAACATGCTGGTCAAAATGGGCGGTGTTAAGGCTGGTGGCGGTGTTGGTGATCAGCGTGACGTGGTGGCCTTCAGCTACCTCTGCACCCACCAGGGCGGCAACATGATCGGCAAGTACCAGGCGGTGGGCAACCATCGCGTATTGGGCCAGTGCCCGCTGCATCTCTCGACCTACGATCTGACCCGTCACGGCATCATCGTATCCGGTCAGGCCTATCAGAGTGTGCCACAGGTTTTACTGGAAGTTGACGGTGATGACATCTATGCCGTCGGTATGATGGGCCTGATCTTTGGCCGTAACGAAAACCTGTTGGAATCCTGAGGAGGAGAATAGACAATGGCAACTAAATATTACCTCCCTGAGGATCATACTCCGCTACCACCGAAGAATGCGGACGTGAAGACCACCTGCTGCGACTACTGCATCGTCGCCTGCGGATACAAGGTCTATCGTTGGCCGGTAGGTACCCCGGATGGCGGTCCGAAGGCATCTGAGAATGCCTTCAATACCGACTTTCCGTCCGGCCCGCTACAGGCTTGGGTGGCACCCACTCAGCACAACGTGGTGATGCACGAAGGGCGTCCTCACAATGTGATTATCATCCCGGATAAGGATGCCAAGGTCGTCAATATCGGCGGTGATTCCTCCATCCGTGGTGGCTGTATTGCGCAGAAGTGTTACAACCCCGACAAACCGACAAACCGACAAACCGACAAACCGACAAACCGACCAACGACCGTCTGACCTCACCCCTGGTGCGGATCAACGGAACGCTGCAGCCGGTGAGCTGGGATTTCGCCCTCGATATTGCGGCCAATGTGGGTAAGCATGTTCTCAAAGAGCATGGCGCCAACGCATACAGTGTGAAGACCTTCTCTTATCAGTTCTTCGAGAACACCTATGCGGTGAAGAAGTTCGCCCGTCGTTCCATCAAGACAGCGGCTTTCACTTTCCACGACACACCTTCCGATGTGACCTCCACTCCCGGTTTCCGGGATGCAGGTTTCGACAACTTTGGTCCGGCCTATAAGGACTGGGGGGATGCGGAAGTCCTGGTGATCTGCGGTACCGACCCGTATGAAACCAAGACCATGATCTTCACCCAGTTCATCAAGCCTGCTATCGACCGCGGTCAAAAGACCATCTGGTTGAACGTGCGTGAGACTGCCGGTCTGGCATATGCCAAAAGCAAGGGTGATGATCAGACTATCCATCTGCAGATCAATCCAGGCACCGATACCCCGGTACTCGGTGCTATCTCCCGCATCATTCTGGAGAACGGTTGGGAAGATAAGGATTGGATCAAGCACTGGGTCAACGACAAGTGGGGTTCCAGCTCCGGTTTCGGCCAGGGTACACGTAACACCCCATGGCAGTGGCGTACCACCTGGGGCAAGTTCCAGACGAATGGTGTATACGGCAAAAAGGGCTACAAGGCCTGGGTTATGTCCCGCAAGGAGCATGAGCCCGAGGTGGCAGCCAAGATCGCCGGCGTCGATGTGAACGATCTCTATAAGGCGGCCAAGTGGCTGACTGGTGGTGGTGGTGATCGTCCCAAGGCATCCTTCGGCATCGAGAAGGGCTTCTACTGGTCCAACAACACGGGCAACACCAACGCCATCTCCTCTCTGGCAACTATCTGCGGTGCAGGTGGTCGTCCAGGCCAGATGGTAGGCCGCTTCGGTGGTCACCAACGTGGTGGTGCAGGTGGTGGTAGCTATCCCCGCAACAGGTCACCTGAGAAGGTGCCGGGTCGTCGTCGTCGTTCCCTGGATACGGATCGGTGGCTCTATTCAGGCCACACCCGCATGGCGCACGTCATCGGTACTACCTGGATCCAGGCGATGTGTGGTGCAAACGGTCTGCATGCTAAGTTCGAGGAGTTGACGACCAACAACCCGAACCAGGTTACCTCCTGGGATAAGGATGAGATTATCAAGACCCTCAAGGCGCGTGCCGATTCCGGTGGTACCGTGGTGATCAATCAGGATATCTACCTGCGCGATCCTATCGGTGCACGTTTTGCAGATATCGTCTTCCCTGCGTCTACTTGGGGTGAAGAGGATTTTGCCCGCGCCAACGGTGAGCGTCGCATTCGTCTCTATCAGAAGTTCTACGATGCACCCGGTGACGCCAAGCCTGACTGGTGGATCATCTCCCGGCTGGCCCAGAAGATGGGCTTCAAGGGTTATGATTGGAAAGATTCCAACCAGGTTTGCGAAGAGTCATCCCGCTCCAGTCGTGGTAACCGCAAGGCCTACCATATGATCAAGATTGCTGCTCATAGAGAGGGCAAGACGTTGCATCAGAAACTGGCAGAGCTGGGTACCGAGGGTATCCAGGGACCGACCTTCCTCAACTACAAAACTGGCGAATTGTTGGGTACTGTGCGTCTGCACAATACCACCATGACCCAGGAGCAGATTGAACGGGAAGGCCGCACCAAGGGTGTAAACATGATCAACAAGAAGGGAACGCACTTCAATTCCCAGACCGGTCGTGTGAACATCCAGAAACACCCCTGGAGCCTCTATGCCGACTACTGGGAGTGGATGAGCCCGAAAGACGATGAGTTGTGGCACACCAACGGCCGTATCAACGAGATCTGGCAGTCTGGTTTCGATGATATCGAGCGTCGAGCCTACATCACCCAGCGTTGGCCTGAGAACTTCACCGAGATCCACCCGGACGACGCGGCATCACGCGGCATCGAGTCTGGTGATCGGGTAATGCTCTTCTCCAACCGGGTGCCGGTGCATAAGAACACCATCAAGGGTGTTCACGGCAAGGATTTTCAGTTCTCAGAACTGATGAAGAACGGCCATATTGCTCTGGAGAAAGGTGCTGTTACAGCTATCGCCATCGTAACCCCAGCAGTGAAGAAGGGAGCGCTTTATTCCTACTTCATTACTGAGAAGCAGGCATCCAATGCACTGCAGGGCCGCGTGGTGGATAACATCAGTGGTAACTACAACTACAAGCTCGGTGTGTGCAAGATCAAGAATCTTGGGCCGTCTGAGTATAAGAAAGAGTTCCGCAGCATGTCTTTCGCACCGCGAAACATCGTCTGATAACTCAGTAACACTTTAGTAATGGATTAAAGCGGGGCTTCGGCCCCGCTTTTTTTTTGCCGGCGCAGTTCCTGATCCATTACAGCCAACGAATGAATGTAGGCCGGTTCAAGTGTAGTGGAACCGGCAGATACATTTGTGTTTTCAATGTGCGATCGCCCGATCCGCTACGCTTGATCGGGCCTACGGTCGGGGCAGTTGAGGTTGAAAGGGGCAGAGCCGATGCCACTTTTAGGTCAATCAGAGTTCGAACTCATTCAATGGTCTGGGTTCGCCAACCCCATAACCTTGAGCATAATCCACATTGAGCACACGTAGCTGGAGCAGCGTGGCCTCATCTTCAGCCCATTCGGCAATTGTTTTCAGGCCGAGGATATGTCCGATCTGATTAATCGACTCCACCATGGCGTAGTCAACCGGATCCTTGGCCATATTGCGCACGAAACTGCCGTCAATTTTCAGATAGTCGACGGGCAGATCCTTGAGATAGGTGTAGGAAGAGAGGCCGGTGCCGAAGTCATCCAGCGCAAAAGAGCAGCCCAGTGATTTCAGACGCTCGATCAGATGTTGTGCCCGATCCAGGTTTGCCACGGCTGCGGTTTCAGTGATTTCGAAACAGATGGCATGGTGTGGGATGTCCCAATCCTTGAAGAGTCGTTCCAGATAGTTGAGGAATCCTTCGTCAGTCAATGAAGTGCCGGAAAGATTGATGGCAAATAGAAAGTGTCCTTTCTCAGGGTGCAGTTTTGACCAGTGCCTGAGATTTTCACCCTGAGTCGAGAAGAGTTCATTGATGATCCAGCGATCGATGGCCGGCATCAGAATGTATCTTTCGGCAGCAGGAATAAAGTTATCGGGGATGATCAGCTCTCCCGCTTCACCAAACATACGGACCAATACCTCGTAGTGCCGCTTTCCGTTGTCGCCAACCGAGACGATAGGCTGTGCATAGAGATGGAAACGCCCCTCATTCAACGCCTGGTTGATGTCAGCGACCAGATGCATGTCGCCATGATGACGAATCAGTTCCGCATCACCACTGTGATAGATATGCAGACGATTACGCCCTTGTTCTTTTGCCATGTGGCAGGCAACATCCGCCGTGCTCAAGATACTCGATGTGCTCTCTTCCATTGGGCTGAACCCGGAAAGCCCGATACTGACAGCGACATCGAAAGAACGATCCTCCCAGGTAAAAAGGAAATGGCGGATGGTCTGTAGCAGATTGCTGCAGATTGTCTCGGCACGCTCCATACTGCAGTTGGAGAGCAGGACACCAAATTCATCGCCGCCGACACGCCCAATCAACTCGAATTCCTTCAACTGTGATTTGATGATAATGGCCAGTTGCTGCAGCAACTCATCACCGGCTTTGTGGCCGCAGGTGTCGTTGATCAGCTTGAATTGATCGACATCCATGAAGCAGAGTACATGATGCTCCTTTGGTGCTTTCTTCACGGAAATGAGTACGGCCAGCCGTCGTTCGAATTCGGCACGATTGAGTAGGCCGGTGAGTACATCATGTTGTGCGAGATAGGTCAGCCTTTCGTGGGCTTGTTGTGATTCAGAAATATCTTGTATCAATGTGACGTAGTGAGTCTGTTCATCAAGCTCAAGGCGGCTGATCGAAAGCCTTACCGGCAGGCTGCTGCCATCCTTGCGTATGCCTACGAGTTCGTGGGCATTGCTGTTAGGAGAGAGTCCCAGGGAATCAAGAATGTTTGTGTTGGGAGTGCGTATTTGTTTTTGTGAAAACAGCTGACCGATATTAATGCCGACGATATCCTCTTCGAGATAGCCGAACATCATCTCAGCCGCAGGGTTGAAGAGTTGCACGATACCGACGATATCGAACATGATAATGCCTTCGACAGAAGTCTCGATGATGCCATGCAACTTCTGTTCATTATCCCTCAGGGCGCGCAGAGACTTCTCGCGTTCTGTGACGTCGGTGATTATCAGGTAGAGCAGGGTGTTGCCGTTTGTGCCGGTGGGGCTGACCTGGATCTCAACATCATGCAGGGTGCCCGAGGCGCTGGTGTGAAGTTCCTGATAGCTGGAGATGTTGCCCTGGCTTATGGCGTTCAGCTGTTTGCGCAGTTGACTGGAGGGCAGGTGATTCAGTTTGCTGTAGTTCATCTTTTTCAGGTTGATGATCGAATGCCCATAAAATCTGGCAGCAGCACTATTGGCTTCGATGATCTTGCCGCTCTTGGCGTCCAGGATCAGCTTGATGGCCTGATTGACTTCGAACATCTGGCGGTAGCGTGACTCCTTTTCGGACAGTACCTCCATAGTACGTACCTGTTCTGTAATATTACTGGCGGTACCGGTTGCGCCAATGCAAGAACCGTTTTCATCGACGACAGGCAGGGCGTTGAATCTTAGGTGTACCTCGCGTCCGTCACCTGAGTTGAGGCGTGTTATGTGGTTGTTCCAGGGAGTCCCCTTCAGCAGTTCGCGAATCGCCTTGAACTGCGTTTTGAGTTCATTATCCGGTATCATCTCCACCAGAGGCCGGCCAATTAACTCCTCCTGAGAATAGCCGAGGATTGGCCAGGCGGCATCGTTGATCTGTGTGATATAGCCTTTGTTGTCTATGTTCCAGATCAGATCCTCCGATGTCTCCAGCAAGTCGCGATACCGTTGTTCGGTGACTTCCCTTTCTGACTCCTCTTTGCGGGCTCTGCGATACAAAATGAGGGAGAGGGCAAAGAATCCCAGCAGAATAGATATTCCTACAAGCGAAATTTCAGCGAATTTGTTAGAGAACAGGGATGGGGTAAAGCTATTTGCCAATATCCAACCAATACCTGGAACTTCAGCTGCGATGGCCTTCTGTTTGGGGCTGTCCACAGGATCGTCGGGATTCAATGGATAGAGGTTTAGCGTGTGCCCATAGACCTGGTGGGTGGCAAGCAGCCGACAGATCGCCTTGCAACGGAAGGCGACAAAAAAGATGCCGCGGTTTCCCTTCTGCCCGCTCCAGGGAACCATGATGTCGTATTGATAGCTGTTGTTACTGAGTCTTCTGATTATTGTGGCTTGCTGTCTGCCTTGCGCGAACTGCTTGAGGTCGAAGAGTCTTTGATCGTCGAGCGTCGCCGAAGGGTCGTCAAGCAGCGAAACACCTTCATGATCCGCCAGCATAAAACCTTCGGTATCGGGGAAGTGTAGTTTGATGCGTTGACGGGTGCGATTGTACTGCTCGTCGGATAAGGGATCATCAGCCAGGTCGGAGAGAAGTTGAGTCTCCTGCAGGATAAACAGCGCTACGCTGGTGTGGATTTCCCGTAACCGGAGAGCAATCTCCCGCGCACCATCCGTGACTTGGGTTTCCGCCAGCTGTCTATGAAACGTGTGAAAGTTCTGATACTCACGAACGCCCAAGGCGAGCAGAATCAATGCTGCCGCCATGTTGGCAAACAGCAGAAATTTCAGCGGATGATTTGTTCGCCTTGAAAGCTTTTCCAACGTCATGAACCGCTCGTTATTGATCGAACCCCTTAGTTTGAGATTCGCTTGTATTTAATGCGATGTGGTTGGTCGGCATCCGCCCCCAAACGGCGTTTACGGTCTACCTCGTAGTCAGCATAGTTGCCTTCGAACCAGACTGCATCAGATTCGCCTTCAAACGCCAGGATGTGGGTTGCGATACGATCCAGGAACCAGCGGTCATGACTGATCACAACAGCACAGCCTGGGAAGGTGAGTAGCGCCTGTTCCAGTGCGCGCAGAGTCTCCACGTCCAGATCATTGGTCGGCTCGTCGAGCAGCAACAGGTTGCCGCCGCTCTTCAGCAGCTTGGCCAGATGGACGCGATTGCGTTCACCACCGGAGAGGTCGCCGATACGTTTCTGTTGATAGGAGCCCTTGAAATTGAAGCGGCTGACATAGGCGCGGGATTGGGTTTCGTAACGATCCACTGTAATGATGTCCTGGCCGTCTGAGATCTCTTCCCAAACGGTTTTGTCGTCATCGAGTGCATCCCGGCTCTGATCGACATGGGATATCTTGACGCTGTCGCCGATGCGCAGTTCGCCGCCATCCGGTGTCTCCTGTCCTGTGAGCATGCGGAACAGGGTCGTCTTACCCGCCCCGTTGGGGCCGATGATGCCGACAATACCGCCTTTTGGCAGATTGAAGTTGAGGTTGTCATAGAGCGTCCTGTCGCCATAGGACTTTTTCAGGCTTTCGGCCTCTATGACCAAGTCGCCCAGTCTCGGCCCTGGCGGGATGTAGATCTCGTTGGTTTCATTGCGTTGCTGGAAGTCCTGGGATTGCAGTTCGTCGAAACGTTGCAGGCGGGCCTTGCTCTTTGCGTGGCGGCCTTTTGGATTGGAGCGCACCCACTCCAACTCCTGTTTCATCGCCTTGACTTTGGCGGCCTCCTGCTTCTGCTCCAGTTCGAGACGCTGCTCCTTCTGCTCCAGCCAGGAGGAGTAGTTACCCTCCCAGGGGATGCCGTGGCCACGGTCCAGTTCCAGAATCCAGCCGGCAACATTGTCGAGAAAGTAGCGGTCATGGGTGACGGCAACAACAGTACCGTTGTATTCGTGCAGGAAACGCTCCAGCCAGGCAACCGACTCTGCGTCGAGGTGGTTGGTGGGTTCGTCGAGCAGCAGCATGTCCGGGTGTTCCAACAACAGCCGGCAGAGCGCAATGCGGCGGCGTTCACCACCGGAGAGTTTGCTCACATCCGCGTCCCAGGGCGGCAGCCGCAGGGCGTCCGCGGCAACTTCCAGCTGGCGTTCGATATTGTGGCCGTCCGCAGCATGGATAATGTTCTCCAGTTCCGCCTGCCGTTTGGCCAGGGTATCGAAGTCGGCATCGGGTTCCGCATAGGCGGCATAGACCGCATCCAACTCTGTCAACGCCTCCTTCAGATGGCTCAGCGCCCCCTCCACGTTACCACGCACGTCTTTGGTTTCGTCGAGTTTGGGTTCCTGGGACAGATAACCGATCTTGATGCCTGGCTGGGGGCGTGCTTCACCCTCGAACTCCGTATCCAAACCGGCCATGATCCTCAAAACCGTCGATTTACCCGCCCCGTTGAGGCCGAGCACTCCGATCTTTGCGCCGGGAAAAAAGGAGAGGGAGATATCTTGGATGATGACGCGTTTGGGTGGGACGATCTTGCCCACCCGGTTCATGGTGTAGATGTATTGGGCCATTGTGTGATTTAGCTTCTTTGTGACAAACAGAGACGAAATTTAACAATCATTCTCTCACAATCGATCAGCTGGCTCATCCAATTGTGCAGTGCCCATAAGAAATAAATGACTTTGGTCAACCGATGGCAGAGATCTGCGTTATTTCTTGATGAACAGGGAGAAATTTACATGTCATCCAACACAATCCTTTTTCTGTTGCTCTGCCTGCCCGGTATGTTACATGCCATGTCGTTCGATGAGGCGAGGCACCTGCTTCAACGAAGTGGCTTCGGCGGTACAACCGGGCAGATTGAACAGCTGGCTGGTGTAACCCATAAATCGGCGGTGGAGCAGTTGGTGGCGGCTGCTGATACCGCCATCATCCTGGCGCCGCCTGGATGGGTCGATACCCTACCCCCCGAGCGCAGGTATCTGCGTGGTTTGAATGATGCTGAGAAAAAGATGTTGCGAAAACAGTGGCGGCACCATGGTATTGAACTTCAGGCCTGGTGGATGCGGCAGATGTTGGCATCCGAATCGCCTCTGGCGGAACGTATGGTGCTCTTTTGGCATAACCACTTTACCTCTTCGATGAAGAAGGTGAAGTGGGTTCCGCTGATTTTCAGGCAGCATGAGACGGTGCGCAGACATGCATTGGGTAATTTTCGTGATCTGCTGCAGGCGATGGCTCGGGATCCGGCAATGCTGCGTTATCTCGATGGTGTGGTAAATCGGCGGGAGAGTCCAAATGAAAACTTTGCACGGGAACTGCTGGAACTCTTTACCCTGGGTGAAGGTTACTACACAGAAGCGGATATCAAGGCTGCGGCCAGGGCGTTTACCGGCTGGAGCATCGATCGTCGCAGCGGTGAATTCCGCTACTACAGCCGCTGGCACGATGATGGAGAGAAGCTGTTTCTAGGCAGAAGAGGCCGTTTTGATGGTGATGACATTCTTCGCATTCTGCTTGATCACCCCAGAACCGCGATTACCATTACAGACAAACTCTGGCGTGAGTTCATCTCACCTATGCCTGACCCGTATGAGATCAAACGATTGGCAAAGCTTTTCAGGGAGAGTGACTATCAGTTGCGCCCTTTGTTAAAAGCGCTCTTCAATACCACCCAATTTCGTGCCGGTGAGAATCGTGGAGGCCTGATCAAATCACCGGTTGAACTGTTGATTGGCACCCTGCATCAGTTGGAAATCAGTGTGGAGAGTGGGCGCTTGCTGGCGCTGGCGAGTCGCCGTCTCGGCCAGGATCTGTTCAATCCGCCCAACGTCAAAGGTTGGCCGGGTGGAGAGTACTGGATCAATACCGACACGCTGTTGCAGCGTTGCTGGATGATGCAGCGCCTGACAGCGGAAGACTCCCCCCTGCGTAAAAAGATAACGAACAGTATGGCGGACACAACCTTGTCTGAATTGGAACGCATGCTGTTGCCGTTTCCGTCATTTAGTGCGCAGTTGCAGAGTGACGATCCCTATCAAGGTCTCACCGCATTATTGACCGAACCCGGCTATCAGTTGAAGTGAGGTGCTGAGATGAACCGAAGAGATTTTCTCAGACTTGTGGCCGCCGCGCCGGTATGGGGTGTGTCGCCGGTCTGGAGTCGTCAGGAAAAGCCGGTCTTCGGCCGGACGCTGCTGTTACTGGAGTTGAATGGAGGCAATGATGGGATCAATACCCTGATCCCCTATCGTGAGTCCACATACTATCGACAGAGACCGAAATTGGCATTTCCAGTGGATCAGATTCTTCAACTCAATGAGCGGACTGGTATGCATCCGGCGCTTGAACCCCTGATGCCATTGTGGGATGCGGGGGAGATGGCGTGGATACAGGGATTGGGTTATCCGCAGCCTAACCGCTCGCATTTTCGTTCCATTGCGATCTGGGATAGTGCATCAGCCAGCGATGAGGTCAAGAGTGAAGGTTGGTTGAGTCCTGTGGTGAAGGCGTTGCCATTACGTGATGAGAAACCACTGGATGGCCTAGTGATCGGACGTAATAGCGGACCATTGGCAGGGGAGGGGATGAGGGTGGTTTCCCTCTCAGACAGCGATGTTTTTTTACGGCGAGCCGCCTCCGTTAAGCCGATTGGTCAAATATCGGGTATCCCGGCCTTGCAACATATCCTGCAAGCGCAGCGGGAGATTGGCCATGCCGCAGCCGCCCTGCGGGAGCGCTTGACGGTACAGACACAGAGCCTTGTTGATCGCTTCCCCAACAGCCGCTTCGGCCGTGATCTTGCCCTCGCAGCACGGCTTATTATCAGTGGAGTGGATGTGCCTGTCATTAAAGTATCCCAGAGCGGTTATGACACCCACAGTCATCAGTCCGCCAAACATCGCCGTCTGCTCACCGAGTTGGCGCAAGGACTCTCAGCATTTCGGTCGGCTTTAACCGATTCAGGGGACTGGAATCGCACACTGGTAATGAGCTATGGAGAGTTTGGACGCCGGGTGGCAGAGAATGCCAGTGCCGGTACGGATCATGGAACCGCAGCGCCATACTTCGTGCTCGGCGGAGCGGTAAAACCAGGCCTGTTTGGTGAGGCACCTTCTCTCACATCGCTCGACGGAGGGGATCTCAGATTTACTGTCGATCTTCGGCGCTACTATGGGACGGTGGCTTTGAAATGGTTTTGCGTGTCGGGTGCCGGCATTGCCGGAGAGAGTCATAATCCCCTGGGTTTTCTCCTCTGACACCAGCACTCTTTTTCAAGCACATCCCGGTAGAGAAAGAGAATGGCACTAAGCGCCTGGTTCTGAGTCGATGCGGCAACATTTCTGTCGACGGCAAGATGAGATAGAAAGGTTTCAATCTCCTTGGCGCCGATCTGCTCAGGGTGGCGCTTGCCGTGATAAAGGATAAAACGACGGATCCAGTCGACGTATGCCTGTTCAGTCCGAATACTATAGTGTTTAAC
>JAMJIN010000111.1:0-13898 GCA_036784775.1 Chromatiales bacterium
CCTCAGAGCCATGCTACCTCGTTTGCTTCGGGCTGCTGCAACGACTTCACCACGTCCCGAGACATGGCTGCGGCTTGCTGAACATTCGTGCTAATCAAGAAGAACTTTATTCCGCAATGGAACCCTGCTGCTGATAGCTGCGGCATGGTTGATTGCCACTCCGGTGGCTGCCGAACGAATCAAGGATCTCACCTCCATTTCGGGAGTACGCCTCAATCAGCTGATCGGCTACGGCCTGGTGGTGGGATTGAATGGTACCGGTGACAAGGACACCGACTCGCCCTATACCCTCAACAGTCTGCGCAACATGTTGACCCAGTTCGGGGTGCAGATCCCGCCTGGGGTTAAGATCAAACCCAAGAATGCGGCGGCAGTTATCGTGCACGGCAATCTGCCCCCTTTCAGCAAGATCGGTCAGGAGATCGACGTCACGGTCTCATCCCTGGGTAATGCCCAGAGTCTGCGTGGCGGCACCCTGTTGATGACGCCACTGAAAGGTGCGGATGGCCGCAACTATGCCTTGGCGCAGGGCAACCTGGTGGTGGGTGGACTGACAGCTTCCGGACGGGATGGCTCGAAAGTCACGGTGAATATCCCCAGTGCCGGGCGCATCCCCAATGGTGCCACGGTGGAGCGCGAGGTGGTAAACCATTTCGGCAAGGGGCGCAGTATCACCCTCAATCTCAATGACGGTGATTTCACTACCGCCATGCGAGTGGCGGAATCGATCAATCTGGCCATAGGTCCCGGTACTGCGAAACCTTTGGATGCCACCTCAATCAGGGTCAATGCCCCCATGGATCCCGGGCAGAAGGTGAGTTTCATCGCCATGCTGGAAGAGTTGAAAGTGCAGCCGGGCAGTGCACCGGCAAAGGTGATTATCAACTCCCGCACCGGCACCGTGGTGATCAACAGCCAGGTACGGGTCTATCCCGCAGCCGTCTCCCACGGCAATCTGGTGGTCAGCATCAGTGAGAATGCCGAGATTTCCCAACCCGGCGCCTTCTCCGGAGGGGAGACTGCGGTAGTCCCCCAAAGCGATGTGGAGGTGGCCGAAGAGGCCAACCATATGTTTCTCTTCGATCCCGGCGTCTCTCTGGATGAGGTGGTGCGTGCAGTCAATGAAGTGGGGGCGGCACCCAGTGATCTGGTGGCTATCCTTGAAGCGCTGAAAGAGGCTGGCGCCTTGCACGCTGAACTGATCGTGATCTGATCATGCAGATGAACCCCAGCATCTACACCGACTTTCAGGGATTGGCTGATCTGAAACATCAGGCCCGACAGGATCAGGCCGGTTCTCTGGACAGAGTGGCGAGTCAGTTTGAATCCCTGTTTGTGCAGATGATGGTGAAGCAGATGCGGCAGGCCAGCTTTGGTGACGGGCTGTTCGACAGTGAGCGTACCAAGTTTTACCAGGAGATGTATGACCAGCAACTCTCGGTGCATATGGCGGAGAGTGGTGGACTGGGGATCGGTAAGATGCTCAAGCAGCAGTTAGGTGCCCCGGCGCAGGCGCAGGGAGAGGCCGGTTTCGGCCTTGATCTCTATCGCAACAGGACGGCCGTGGCTGCAGTACCTTTGCAGCAGCTGAAGTCCCTTGCTCCGTCGCCGGTTGAATTGCAGCAGACCCCGGCAACCCCGGAAGTTGCCCTCGATATCGATTCTCCAGAAACCTTCGTGCAGGGTTTGTGGCAACCGGCGGCGGATGCGGCGGCCTCACTGGGGCTGGAGCCGCAGGCCTTGCTGGCCCAGGCGGCATTGGAGTCGGGCTGGGGAGGTCATGTGATGCAGGCTGGTGATGGCAGCAGCAGCCACAATCTTTTTGGTATCAAGGCGGATCAGCGTTGGGACGGTGACCGGGTCAGGGTCGAGACCCTGGAGTATGTCGATGGCGTGGCGGTAAAACGTCGCGAGTCATTCCGGGCCTATGACTCCTTTGATGAGAGTTTTCAGGATTATGTGGCCTTTCTGCGGGAAAGCCCCCGCTACGCGGATGCGTTGGCGAGTGCTGACGACAGCCAAGCCTATTTCGGTGCGCTGCAGCAGGCGGGTTATGCCACAGATCCGGCTTATGCCGAGAAGATCATGCGGGTTATGCAAGGTAGTGAAATGAAGCAGGCGGTGGCGGGGCTCAAGGAGTCATCCCCCCGGCCGATATAAGGTTTCGAGTGTTTTCGTCCGGGATTCCGGCGGATGTGAGGTAGAGAGATGAGCGGTATTCTGTCAATTGGTGTTTCTGCCCTGATAAGTAATCAGCAGGCGTTGAATACCGTTGGCCACAACATCGCCAACGTCAATACTGAGGGCTACAGTCGCCAGCAGGTGGACTTTGCGACCCGTAACTCTACCGAGTGGACGGGTTCCGGCGTCAAGGTGGCCGCTGTCGAACGACAGTATGACAACTATCTCGCCTCTACAGTCAGGCGTAGCTACTCCGCTACGGAAGAGCTCAATGCCTACTACAGTACCTCCCTGCGGCTGAACAACCTGGTGGCTGATCCGGCCCTCGGTCTGGGACCGGCGATGCAGGGCTTTTTTGATGCCACCCAGGGGCTGGCTGATGATCCGGCAGCGATACCGGCACGTCAGTTGATGTTGGCGGAAGCCGAGTCGCTGGTGGATCGGTTTCACTATATCGATGGTGAGATAGAGGCGGTGCGCAGCCGTCTGAACGATCAATTCGATTTCGCAGTCGATGAGATCAATCGTATGGCCACGTCCATCGCGGAACTCAATGTGAAGGTGGCAAATACGTCCAGCGGTGGACTGGCGGGGGTGCCGATCGATCTGCTGGATCAGCGAGAGCAGATGCTCAACGATTTATCAAAACTGGTCGACATTCAGGTGCTTGAACAGCGTAACGGTTCCATGAACGTCTTTATCGGCAAGGGACAGGCGCTGGTGATGGATACCCAGGCGGCGACGCTGTCAACAGTGAACACTTATGGTGACCCGGACCAGCGGGATCTGGCATTTACCACCCCTTACGGAACTCAGGTGGTTACCGATCATATCACCGGCGGTCAATTGGGTGGCCTGCTTGGTTTTCGTGGGGATATCCTCGATACGGCCCAGAATCGTTTGGGTCTCATCGCCTTGGGCATCGCGGACGAACTGAACAATCAGCATGCACTGGGGCTCGATCTGGATGGACTGGCCGGCGCCGATATCTTTTCCATGGGGAGTATCGACATTCTTCCCAGCGCCAACAACGCAGGCGGGGCGGTAGCCGCCACCTACACCGATGTGGGTGACTTGACCGGCAGTGATTACACCCTGCAATACACGGCACTGAATACCTATGCGTTGACACGCCTCTCCGATAACCAGACATTTAACATCAACACTGGTGGCGCCTCCCCCCTTCGTTCACGCCCAGGATGGTCTCTCACTGAGTATCGACTCCACTGGCGTCGCGGTCGGGGACAGTTTTCAGATACGCCCCACCCGTGATGGGGCTGAAGGTTTTGGTCTGTTGATTCATGATACCGATAAGCTGGCTGCCGCCGGCCGCCTGTCGAGTCAGGTGCTCACGGACGCCAACGGCAACCCAGCCAATGGTGGTGATGCGGTGATGAGCCAGCCGGTGGTTTCGAATACGAATGGACTGCCTTACGGTGCAGCGATGCAGTTCACCTTTGTCGCCGATGCGGATGGGGCAGGCAATCCCGGTTATACCATTGCCAATGGGCCGGTGGGTGCGCCCAATGATTACATCCTCTATGACCCGGCCACCGAAAGTACCGGCAAGTCTTTTCCGGTGACGGCCAAGGCTGGCCAGTTCGATGCCTTTGGCGGCATCTCCTTCTCCATCTCCGGTACGCCGGTGGTGGGTGACCAGTTCAGCGTGGGAAACAATACCAATGGTAAGAGCGACAATCGTAATGCCCTGACGATGGCGGGTTTGCAGGGAATGAATACCCTGCTCGGCGGTAATGCGACATTTGAAGAGGCCTATTCGCAAATAGTCTCCGATCTGGGGGCCAAGACGCACCATGCAGAGATGAACCTGGCCGCACAGGAGGGATTGCTGGAGCGTAATAAAGCGGCGTTGGATGAAGTGTCCGGGGTCAATCTCGATGAAGAGGCGGCAAAGCTGGTGCAGTTCCAACAGGCCTATCAGGCATCGGCTCAGGTGATTTCGGTGGCCTCCAGCCTTTTTGATACCCTGCTCAACGCAGTGAGGAGGTAATCGATATGTTACGTATCTCCACCAATATGCTGTTTGAAAAAGGCATCAGCAGCATGCTGGAGCAGCAGACTAAACTGAGTATTACCCAGGAACAGATCTCATCCGGAAAACGTATACTCACACCAAAGGATGATCCGGCAGGCTCCGCCTATCTGCTCGATCTGAAGAGTTCCATCAGCAAGGTTGATCAATACCAGGACAATGGAGACCGCGCCCGTGCCCGTCTTGAGTTGGAAGAGACAGTATTGGCAAGCACCGGCAATATTCTACAGCGGGTCCATGAACTGGCGATCCAGGGGCAGAACGATACCCTCACCCAGGATCAACGCAGGGATATCGCTGCAGAGGTGCGCCAACTCAATGATGAACTGCTCTCTCTAGCCAATACCAAGGACAGCAATGGCGAGTATATCTTTGCCGGATACGATGCGGATCAGCCGCCCTTCAGCAATCCGGTGGATGGCACCTATGCCTATAGTGGTGACATGGGGTCAAGGCAGCTGCAGATTGCTGCCGATCGCCGGATTCAGGACAGGGACAACGGCTTCGATGTTTTCATGAATCTCGACACAAGCACCTCGCCACCCCTTCCCGTCAAACGCAACCTGTTCGAGACGGTACACCAGATCGCCACAGGGCTGGAGGCCGACGCGCCGAATGCGGCACTGCTGGACGATATTCAGATTGGCCAGGTGCACACTACCACCTATCGTGCGACCGTCGGAACCCGTCTAAACGCGATAGAGGAGCAGTCCACGGTCAATGAGGATTTCCTGTTAACCATGAAGACTGCGCAGTCAGAGGTGGAGGATCTGGATATGGCCGAAGCCCTGAGCCGCTATCAGCAACAGTTGCTGGTATTGCAGGCGGCCCAGCAGTCTTTCGTAAAGCTCCAGGGGTTGTCTCTGTTCAACTACCTGTAGCGTATGGTGCGCCATGCGCACCATACAGGGACAATTTCGCAACAAGTTACGGTGAGATACACCCAAAGAGGTTGAATCGGTAAAGAAATTCTGCACTCAGCCGATAGAACAAGGTGATTGATGCTCCGTGCAATTGGTTACGCACCGTTCTGGCCTGCTGGAAAGGAACTCCGCAATGAGTGTTCGAGAAATGTCGATGTTTCATGGTGAGCGCCAACTGCTCCTGTCCTCTCTTTTGTCATCCGTTCTGCTATCCGCTCCGATCTTAGCTGAAGAGTCGCTGGAGTCCTATTTGGAGCTGGATCTGGAAGATTTGCTATCCATGGAGGTCACCTCGGTCTCAAAGAAAAAACAGCGACTCAACGAGGTAGCCGCAGCGGTTTTTGTCATCTCCCAGGAGGATATCCGACGCTCCGGTGTCACCAGTATTCCCGAGGCGCTACGATTGGCGCCGGGTATCCAGGTGGGCCGAATCGATGCCAATAAATGGGCTGTCAGCAGTCGTGGATTCACCGGGCAATTCGCAAATAAGCTGTTGGTGATGATAGATGGCCGAGCGGTCTACACGCCTTCCTTTTCCGGGGTCTACTGGGATGTGCAGGACACTCTGCTGGAAGATATCGATCGCATTGAAGTGATCCGGGGTCCCGGCGCGGCGGTGTGGGGCGCCAATGCGGTAAACGGTGTGATCAATATCATCACCAGGCATGCGGGAGAGACCCAGGGCGGCTTGCTGGTGGCCGGTGCAGGAAACGAGGAGAAGTCTTTCGCCAGCCTGCGTTATGGCGCTGAAGTGGCGTCGGATACCCATGCCCGTTTCTACCTGAAATACAATGATCGGGACAAATCCTATGCTTCCGACCTCTATGGTGATGCCGGTGATGACTGGAAAAGTTTGCGTGGCGGTTTTCGAGTCGACGGCCAAGCCACGGAGGTCGACAGCTGGAGCCTTCAGGGGGATCTCTACGATGCCGATGAGAATCAGAAGGTTAATTTCTGGATGGATCCCAGCGACCCGGCCAATGCCATGTTCGCCCCCACCTTTCTGGCGGCGAACACGCCGGACAAGGTCGACTCTTCCGGTTGGAACCTGTTGGGTAAATGGAACCACCAGCTCTCCGAACGGGCCAGTACCGCACTACAGCTCTATTTCGACCATACAGAACGTTCAGAGGGGTATATCAAACAGAGCCACGATACCCTGGATTTGGATTTGCAGCATCAGTTCAGGGCATTTGAGGACCACGATATTATCTGGGGGCTGGGGTATCGCCATATAGAAGAGGCGTTCGACAACACCTACATGGTTGCTATCTATCCCAATAGTTTGGATCTCTACAGTGCCTTCGTGCAGGACGAGATCGAACTGCTGCCGCAAATCCTGCGCCTGACCCTGGGCTCGAAATTTGAGCATACTGATTTCACCGGCCTTGAGGTGCAACCCAACGCCCGTCTGGTCTGGTTACCGGATGAACGCAGCACTTTGTGGGGATCGGTCTCCCGGGCTGTAAGAACGCCATCCAGTCTTGAGAATGACTCGCTGAACATTGCCTTCATTGTGCCGTTTCCGCCCCCGTTTCCCCCTGCAGAGATCCGCACCATAGGCAATGAAGACTTCGATTCGGAAGTGCTGTTGGCCTACGAGGTCGGCTATCGACTGCAGCCCAGAGAGAATATTTCCTTCGATCTGGCACTGTTTTATAACGACTACGACAATCTCCAGAGTTTCCAAAGCCCCGATTATGCAAACCCTCTCGCGGACTTCTGGTATGACAATAACCTCTCTGCTCACAACTACGGACTGGAATTGGTTGTGGACTGGAGGCCGTTGGAGTGGTGGCGGCTGCAGTCCAACTACAGCTTTATCCAGGTCTCCAGTTTTGAGGACGACCAGGCTCTCGTCGGTAACGGCGGCAGCCCAAAACATCAAATGTCTCTGCGTTCATTGATGGATCTTAGTCACAATGTATCGGTGGATCTCTGGGCCTACTATGTGGACGATTTGAAAAGGCCCAGTATGACAGTGGATATTCCTGTCAGAGCTTACACCAGCTTGAATGCCAGGCTCGCGTGGCGGCCACAGAAAAATCTGGAGCTCTCATTGGTTGGACAAAATCTGCAGGACAACCATCACCCAGAGTTTGTTGGTGATCTCTACCTCATTCAAACCGAGGTGGAACGCTCGATCTACGGGCTGGTTCGTGTGAATTTCTGAATGCGCTCAACGCTGGAAAAAGTGTAATGAAAACGACGATGATTTATTGCAAATCCCCATTGTGTCTAATCGCCCTTATCTCAACGGCGCTGTTCTCCACGCCGGTTTTAGCTGAAGAATCGGTGGATGCTTACCTGGATCTGGAACTGGAGGATCTGCTGTCAATGGAGGTGACCTCTGTTTCCAAAAAGAAACAGCGGCTCAACGAGGTAGCCGCTGCGGCATATGTGATAACCCAGGATGACATCCGTCGATCCGGCGTTACCAGTATTCCCGAGGCATTACGTTTGGCGCCGGGTATCCAGGTGACGAAGATGGACAGCAACAAATGGGCCATCTCCAGTCGTGGATTCAATGCCCAGTTCGCCAACAAGCTGCTGGTATTGATTGACGGACGCAGCGTCTATACCCCTTCCTACTCCGGTGTCTACTGGGAGGTTCAGGACACTATGTTGGAAGATATCGACCGTATCGAGGTGATTCGTGGCCCAGGTGCGACGGTCTGGGGTGCCAACGCGGTCAATGGCGTGATCAACATCATCACCAAACAGGCCTCTGAGACCCAGGGTGGACTTTTGGTGGCGGGCGCCGGCAACGAGGAGAAAGCCCTTACCAGTCTGCGTTATGGTGCGGAGCTGGGCGAGCAGACCTTCGGCAGGATTTATCTTAAATACAACGATCGGGACAGCAGCTTCGCTCCATTGCTGGATGAACAGGCCGGAGACGACTGGAACTCCTTGCGTGCCGGTTTCCGTGTGGATGGTGTTTTGAATGTCTCAAGTCAATGGACCCTGCAGGGGGATATCTACGAAACGGACGAGAACCAGATTGTCCATAACATCTACCGGGATCCCGCCGACCCGGCCAATAACCCTCCTTACAGTGATTCGAATGTAGCGGATAACATCGAGGCTTCCGGTTGGAACCTGCTGGGTCGTTGGGAACAGCGTTTATCCGAAGGCTCATCTGCCACGCTACAGGTCTATTTCGATCACAATGAGCGCAAAGAGGCGGTTCTGGAACAGCGTAACGATACCCTGGATATCGATTTTCAGCACCAGTTCAGTCCCCTGGAAGGACATGACATCGTATGGGGATTGGGTTACCGCCGTATCCAGGATGACTTCGGCAACACCTTTTCAGTCTCGCTGTCGCCGGAAGAACAGACCACCGATCTTTTCAGCACCTTCGTGCAGGATGAGATCGAACTGACGCCGGAGACCCTGCTCCTGATTCTGGGTTCCAAGTTTGAACATAACGACTATACCGGTTTCGAGGTTCAACCCAGCGCCCGCCTGCTCTGGTTACCCAAGGAGGGTCATACCCTTTGGAGTTCGGTTTCCCGTGCAGTGCGCACGCCCTCCCGGGTGGAGGATAGTGTAAGTATCGTGACCCGAATCATCCCGATAGGAGCGCCACCAATACCGCCAATGATCCTTACGGTCAATGGTGATGAGGATTTTGAGGCAGAGGAGCTGACCTCGATTGAACTGGGTTATCGGGTGCAACCGGCTGAGCGCCTCTCACTGGATCTGGCGCTTTTTTACAATCAATACAAAAACCTCGCAACTTTTGAACCAGCGAGTCTCACCGAGATCATTTTTGATAACAAACAGGAGGCAACGAGCCGTGGTCTTGAGCTGGCGGTGGACTGGCACCTGCTTGAATGGTGGCGTTTACAGGCAAACTACAGTTACATCGAGATAGAGCAAGAGACGGCCAGTGATAGCTTCGACCAGATGTCCGGCCCTGTCGTGGAGGGATCCAGTCCCAAGCATCAGCTGTCGCTCCGCTCCGCCATGGATTTTTCCAATGAATGGTCGCTGGATCTCTGGGCTTATTATGTGGATGAGCTTGTAGCCAGCAGTTTTTCCAGTATACCAATACCGAGTTACACCAGCCTGAATACCCGCCTGGCTTGGCGACCCTGGGAAGATATGGAACTCTCTCTGGTTGGACAGAACCTGCTGCAGGATCATCGTGCGGAATTCGTTGGAGAGTCTTTTGTCACGCAGACTGAAGTTGAACGCTCTGTCTACGGTATGATTCGTTTCGATTTCTGAATAGCGCCGGATTGGAAGCCGAATGGTTCTAAAGCATGATGCTTGAATTACCCTCACAAGTTGCATCCCAATGGCTGCCGAGGCTCAGATTGTGCTGTCTGTGGCTGTTGATGGTGCTGTTGCCGTTGCAGCTTATTGCAGCGCCCCCCAATGCGGAATACAAGCTCAAGGCCGCGCTGGTCTACAAGCTGAGCAAATTCGTTGAATGGCCTGCCCCCTCGGGCGCTGACAAGTCCGGGAGTTTTGGTATCTGTGTGCTGGGTGAGGACGTCTTCGGCTCAGCTCTTGATGCCCTGGAGCAGCGTAAGGCTGCCGGTCGGACAGTGCGGATTCGCCGTTTTACCCAGTCCGAGTCCATTGGTGACAGCTGTCAGGTGGTTTTTATCAGCAAATCCAAACGGGCCTTTATGGGGGCCATCCTTCAGAAATTGGCAGGCCGGCCGATACTGACTTTGGGTGACACAGAAGGTTTTGCAGAACAGGGTGGCATCATTGAGTTCACCCGTGGAAAAAAACGCATTGGTTTCCTGATCAACCTTGAGAGCGCCAGAAGGTCAGGCCTGAAGATTGCAGCCCCTCTTTTGGAATTGGCTACGGTTTTGGATTCACCGGACAAGTAAGCAGAACAATGGACTTTCTCAGTAATATCAACATCGCACAAAAGATCAGGCGTTTAATTCTTCTGGTCAGCGGTGTCGCGTTGTTGATCGTCTCTGTCAGCCATATTGCCCTGGAAGTCGTCTCCTACCGCACGGCAATGCTTGAACGTATTTCTGTGCTGGCGGACTTCATCAGTAGCAACTCTACAGCGGCGCTCTTTTTCGATGACCCGAAGACGGCGCATAAGCTGCTGCAGTTCCTGGATGCAGAGAAGACAATACAAGGTGCTGTTCTCTATCAGAGTGATTGGCAAGTATTTGCCTCTTATACGCAAAATCCTGAAGTGGCAGCCCATATTGGAAAAGATACGGCAGGATTTAGAGAACTGAGCCAGTTGAGTGAGTCAGAACACCGTTTTACCTGGGATGACCTGGATCTGTTGAAATCCATTACCCTGGATGATGAAGTCATCGGCTATCTGTTCATTGAAGCGAGTCTGACTCCTCTCTACGACAGTATCGTCGATTATCTGCTGATTTCAGGGCTGTTGTTGGTCGGCATCATGCTGGGGGTATATCTTCTCTCGTACTCCATGCAGCGCCGCATCTCGGGCCCTATCAATAACCTGGTCAACGGCATGCAGGATGTCGCAGATCAGAAGGATTTCAGTCTGCGGCTGCAGCCTGGCGACAACGATGAGATAGGCACACTCATCGAACGCTTCAACAGCATGTTGGGGCAGATTGAAGGACGTGATAAAAAGCTGTCTTCCTACCGGGAGGGGCTGGAGCAGAAGGTCGCAGAGCGCACGGCAAGTCTGCAGGAGGCCAAGGAGGGCGCGGAAGCTGCCAGTCGTGCCAAGAGCGAATTTCTTGCCACCATGAGTCATGAAATCCGTACTCCCATGAACGGTGTGCTGGGCATGACGGAACTGTTGCTGGATACGGGTTTGGACGTGCGTGCTCACCGTCTGGCGGATTCCGCTCATCGTTCTGCCGAGTCTCTGCTGGGGGTTATCAATGACATCCTCGATTTCTCCAAGATCGAGGCCGATAAACTGCAACTCAGTACAGAGGATTTTGATCTTCGAACCCTGTTGGAAGACACCCTGGAGCTGGTGGCCAACCAGGCCCATCGCAAGGGGCTTGAACTGATTCCCAATCT
Organism: Chromatiales bacterium; assembly: GCA_036784775.1. Classification (GTDB taxonomy): domain Bacteria; phylum Pseudomonadota; class Gammaproteobacteria; order Chromatiales; family Chromatiaceae; genus QGON01. The sequence continues at coordinate 11,158 of JAMJIN010000111.1, forward strand.
GCCGCCTGACTTGCCCCGGTGGGTTCGGGGCGATGCCGTGCGATTACGGCAGATTCTGGTTAACCTGTTGGGAAATGCCGTGAAGTTCACCAAACGGGGTGAGGTGCGCCTTTGGGTAAGAACCAGCGAGCGGCATGTCAACAGCATGCAGATAGCCTTCGAAGTCTCTGATACCGGCCCCGGTATCCCCATTTCGCAGCAGGGTGAAATCTTCAATGCCTTCAGCCAGGCTGACAGCTCCACCACCCGGCGGTTTGGTGGTACGGGTCTGGGTCTGGCTATCGCCAGTCGTCTGGTCAAGCTCATGGGTGGAGTGATCGAACTTGAGAGTATCCCGGGGGAGGGTGCGCATTTCAGTTTCAAAATAGAACTTGAGGCCGCAATAGAAGAACGGTCTCAAGCGCCGAACCACGATATTCTGGAAGGTGTCCGTGTCCTTATCGTTGACGACCATGTTACGAATCGGGAGATTCTTCACAACCAGGTCATCGCCTGGGGCATGAGGAACGGCAGTGTTGACTCGGGGAGACAGGCGCTTGAACGGCTGCGTCAGGCCTCCGATGGAGGTGACCCCTACAAGATTGTGCTGCTCGACTGGCACATGCCGGAGATGGATGGCCTTGAACTGGCGCGCGCCATCCGCAATGACTCGTCCATACCTGCGCCACATCTGGTGATGCTCAGCTCGACTGAATTCGATGCGGAATCGTCTGTTGCCCAGGCGTGTGGTATTGCCCGCCATCTACAAAAACCTGTACGCCAACAGCAGCTGCTGCTGTGCCTGCGGGAGGTAATGGGTGAACAAGTCGCTGCCGTTGCCGACGAAAGTTTGGCGACTGAAAAACTGAAAGGGAAGATTCTCCTGGCTGAGGATAATCTGGTGAATCAGGAGGTGGCCATCAGCATGTTGTTGGCACTGGGCTGCGAGATGGATCTGGCCGGGAACGGTCTTGAAGCTGTCGAAGCTGCTACCCGAAACACCTATGATCTGATCCTGATGGACTGCCACATGCCGGAGATGGATGGCTTCAGCGCCACCAGTCAGATTCGTCTCATCGAACAGGAGAAAGGGCAAAAGCCGGTTACGATTGTGGCACTCACTGCGGATGTACAGAAAGGCATACAGGAACAGTGTGAAACTGCCGGCATGAATGACTATCTGAGCAAACCTTTCAGTCAGAAACGCTTGTCGGAGCTGTTGAGAAAATGGCTTAAGGTTGAAGTCACGGAGCAAGCGGAAACCAGCGAGACATCTCTGTCCTGGAAAGTCTCAGACTCTCCTGTTCTCGATCCCGCCCCCTTGGCGCAGCTGCGCCAGTTGGGAGAGATGAGCGGAAGGGATGTGTTGGGGAAATCTGTCAATCACTTTCTAAAACAGGCCCCTGACGATGTTGCCAGGCTTCGCCAGGCGCTTGAGCATAATGATGCAGAGAGCCTCAGGGGGATTGTCCACAGCCTGAAATCGAGTAGTGCCAATTTGGGGGCAATGGTTTTTTCCCGACACTGCCAACAACTCGAGACCTCGGCAGCCGAAAAGAATTTGTCACCTGCGCCCAAGTTGGTGGAAAAAATTGAAGCCTTGTTGCCCAATATTCTCGACGCGCTGCGTACTGAAATTGAGTCATCCGGCAAAACCTTCGCCATTGATATCCCGGTTCGCCGGAGCGGAGAGCGTATTTTACTGGTGGATGATGATTCGAATTTCCGCATTACTACCCATGAGGCATTGAGTGCAGTCGGTTTTGAGGTTGAGGAGGTGGCGAGCGGAAAAGAGTGTCTTGAGCGGGTAGCAAATAAAATACCGGATATCATCCTGCTCGATGCCCTTATGGATGGTATGGATGGCTTTGAGGTCTGTCGGCGCCTGAGGAAAAGGCGAGAATTTAGAACTATCCCCATCCTCATGGTCACTGGTCTGGAGGATATGGAAACCGTCAATCAGGCCTTCCAGTCCGGTGCGGACGGTTTTATCACCAAGCCGGTTAACTACAATGTTTTGAGTCATCGGATACGCTTCCAACTCAGGGCAGCCCGGGACTCCAAGGCACTGCACGAAAGTCAGGAGCAACTGGCCAGTGCGCAACGTATGGCCGCCTTGGGATATTGGCGGTGGGATGCAAAGAGTGATGAGCTGGTGATTTCAAAGCAGCTGGCTAAAATGCTGGGGGCTTCCCAGGTTGCTAGCTGTAAAAAGCTGGGTGACTATCTGGATCGAATACATCCGGATGATCGGGCTTTTATCCGCGATAACATCTCATCCGTGGTGGATGGTGCGCCACTGCATCCTACCGATTACCGATTGCTCACCGAAAGTAACAAGTCAGTGATCGTACATCAGGAACTGGATCTTGCACCGGATGCGGACGGTGTGGTGCTGGGAACGATTCAGGACATCACCCAGCAGAGAGTATCCGAAAGGCGCATCCGTCAGCTGGCTTATTCCGATGAACTGACAGGCTTGGCAAGCCGGGCCTATTTCTACAAACATCTGGAAGACGTTATCAAGGCAGCGCATCGGCGCAAGGAACGTTTTGCCCTGTTGTACCTGGATCTCGATGGCTTCAAGGATGTGAATGACAGTCTGGGTCATGATATTGGCGATCAGCTGCTCAAGGTCATTGCCCAGCGCCTGCAAAAAGTTTCTTGATTAGCACGAATGTTCAGCAAGCCGCAGCCATGTCTCGGGACGTGGTGAAGTCGTTGCAGCAGCCCGAAGCAAACGAGGTAGCATGGCTCTGAGG
>JAMJIN010000479.1:0-1365 GCA_036784775.1 Chromatiales bacterium
AAGAAGGATAGGAAGGGGGTTTTGATCCCCCTCCCTCCCACACCACCAGGCATACGGGTCCGTACCATGGCGGTTACCAAAAGTGTCGAACCGTAGTCGGACAAGCTAACCAAGGTACAAAAGCTTGATTAACTTTGAAAATAACGTACTCATCAGCGCGCCTATCACCTCTTACGAGAGCCGGTCGGCTCAAACTGAGAATAGAGCATGATGCGAAATTTTCTCTTTTGGCTTCAGGCCTTCGCTTCATCTGTTAAGAATCCACTACTATGCCGTCTGCTGACTTCTGCCCAGTCACCCCATGCATTACTACATGGGGCGCTCCCACCAACGGTGGGCGCAATGCCGGGCAGATCTCCCCGGGTAAGAACATGATCTTTCCCTGCACAACTGCCGCATTTACCATCCCCCATGTTCTCCGGACGGGCTTTGGAATGTTGTGCTCCCTCGCCCAGGGGTTCGGCCTTATATGCGATTTCTGTCCGTCAGCTCGCAGGTTTGCACTCCGGCTTCTTTCAGACATTGGGTCGCCCCTCTGCCCTTGCCTTCGGCTAGTACTTTTAAAAGGTGTCAATACGCCCCCTTTCCGGAATATGTACAGGGGACTTGCACCCCATAAAATCATGCCCATGCCGGGCACACACAAAAAGTTCAAGTCGTTCGCTACGCTCACTGGGACAGCTAGCACTGCGCGGTTGTTTGCGCATGCCTACGGCATTATTGCGCAAAAACCACTCCGCACTAGCTGCCCCTTAACTAAGCGTTATGCGTAAAAACCTAAGATGGACTTCTGTGTATTTACTAGAAACCTAAAGGGTACTAACTAATGAAATTACTAATTCGTAATCTTGCTCGCAGTACTACCGAAGATGAATTGAAAATCCTCTTTGGTGAATACGGCACCGTACAATCTTGTGATTTGGTGTTAGATAAGGTCACGGCCGAGTCCAAGGGTTTTGCTTTTGTGGAAATGCCAAAACCAGGAGAAGCCAAAGCAGCGATGAAAATCATGAATGGTAAGAATGTTGCTAATAACAAAATTCGTGTTAAAAAAGCTGAAGATAAAAAGGCATAGCGCCGTTAAGCGATTCAAATAACCAGAACGTTGATGGTATATTTAAAGTATGAATAATAAGCAATCAAATAATCCGTTGCACGGAGTAACTCTTGAGAAAGTTGTAATCGAATTGCAGGAACACTATGGCTGGGATGAGTTGGCTCACAGAATCAATGTAAATTGCTTCAAAATTGATCCATCAGTTAAGTCATCTTTAAGGTTTTTACCCCAGCGTTGCATAAAAACAGGCCAGCAATGACTACGCTGCCTTCTCGATCTCATCCAGGTAATGCAATAACTCGTTTTGC
>JAMJIN010000480.1:0-1365 GCA_036784775.1 Chromatiales bacterium
GTATTCCGCATATGGCGGTCTACCTGGATGACATCATTGTGACTGGGACAACGAGAGCTCAGCACCTGGAGACGTTGAACATAGTCTTGAGCAGGCTGGCGGAGGCCGGTCAGAAGCTGAAACGAGAGAAGTGTACGTTCATGGCAGATGAAGTTCTCTACTTGGGTCACAGAATTGATCAGCATGGGTTACACCCTGTACGAGACAAGGTGGAAGCCATACAGAAGGTGAGAGAACCTGATAATGTACCTGAGCTACAGCCATTCTTAGGTCTGCTCAACTACTACGGACGTTTTCTATCGAAGCTGTCGACCGTGTTGGCGCCGTTGCATAAACTGCTGTGCAAGGACACCAAGTGGCACTGGGGGCCGCAACAGCAGCAGAGTTTCCTACAGGCGAAGGAGCTACTGTTGCATGTGAACGTTTTGGTGCATTATGATCCGAGCAAACCTATTCCGCTGCAGAGCGACGCATCAAATTACGGGCTCGGCGCAGTGCTTTCGCATATCATGGACGATGGTAGCGAACGCCCTGTCAGTTTTGCATCCAGAACACTCAATGCGGCTGAGAAGAACTATTCCCAGTTAGACAAGGAAGCAGCAGCTATTATGTTCGCTTTGAAGAAGTTTCACAAGCAGCTGTACGGCAGACGTTTCGTGATCATCACAGATCACCAGCCGTTGGTGTCACTGTTCAGTGATCTGAAGCAAGTCCCTATAACGGCTTCAGCGCGCATCCAGCGTAACGCCATTACGTTGGGTGGTTATGAGTACGAGATCAAGTACAGGACGGGTAAACGCCACGGCAATGCAGACTGTCTCGGTAGGTTGCCATTGCCCGTGACGGTTCCCGAGGAGCCTGAAGAGCGTGTGTTACTGATAGAAGGGTATACTGTTCACCAGTGACGGCAGCGCAGATTAGTCGATGCACTGGTCGCGATCCGACTCTAGCTCATGTTCGGGAATATCTGATGCGTGGCTGGCCGGTCGATGACGATACGGTCGAGTTGGCGCCGTACAGATGTCGGAGGGACGAGCTGAGCGTACATGACGGATGTGTGTTATGAGGTGGCGAGGGTCGTCATTCCGCCTCAATGTCGAGATGAAGTGATGCAGGAGTTGCACCAAGCTCATCCTGGCATCAATCGTATAAAGAGCTTCGCACGTAGCTATGTTTGGTGGCCGTCTATGGACAGTCAGTTGGTAAAGTTGTGCCTGCAGTGCGATCCATGTCAGCTACACAACAAGCTCCACTTCATCCCTGGGAGTGGCCAGACATGCATTGGACCCGCATACACATTGATTTCGCTGGTCCTTTTCAAGGCAAGATGTTGCTGATAGCTATCGATGCGACTTCCAAGTGGAT
>JAMJIN010000112.1:0-13847 GCA_036784775.1 Chromatiales bacterium
TCCTATTGTGGATCGTGGCATCATCTTGCAACAACCAGTGACTCATTCCGTGAGTCACTGCTGAACATTCGTACTAATCAAGAAAAGTTTTGTGGTGGCAGACTCCCCGAATGCACTCCCTTGGGCCGGAAAACCCGGTGAGGTAGGTTCTCCCATGCGTCAGGCCCTGGCTGGCAAACAGGGTACCATGGTGTTGCGGGACTATCGGGGTGCAGAGGTGATGGCCGCATTTTCACCGGTGAAAGAACTCGGGATAGGTCTCGTCATCAAAACGGGTGTGGCGGATGTCAGGGCGCCCTATCTCCGTGCAGGCATTTTAGTTGCATTGGTTTCAGTATTGCTGGTTTTGCTGGGATCGATACTGGTCCATAGGGTCACGCGGCCGATAATCAGCAACCTGGAATCCTCTGATGCACGTTATCGCAACCTGCTGGATAACATGCCTAACTGTGTTGCCGTCTATCAGGCGGTTGATGATGGTGAAGACTTCATCTTCAGCGATTTCAATCAGGCGGGGGAACGTGTTGAACAGATGGTGAAAGCCGAATTGATCGGCCAGCGTGTGTCGAAAGTTTTTCCTGAGGTTAAGGTATTTGGTCTTTTTGACGTACTGCAGCGGGTATGGAAGACAGGAGAACCGGAACAATTTCCAATGGCGTTTTATCGGGATGATCGTATCTCTGGATGGCGGGACAACTACATTTACAAACTCGACTCTGGAGAAGTTGTCGCTATTTATGAGGATGTCACCGAAAAGAAAACTGCAGAACAAAAATTGGCCGACTCAGAGCGAATCTTAAGCACTATTGTTGATGCAACGCCGGATTGGATCTTTATCAAGGACCACCAGTATCGCTACCTGTTTGCCAACGAGAGTTATGCCCGTGCCATTGGGACACAGGTTGAATCGATGCACGGTAAAACTGACGAGGAGTTGGGTTTCCCAACGGAACTGATCCATGGCGATGAGGCGAGGGGGATCAGGGGATTCCGCCACGATGATAGAGATGTTTTACAGGGAGAGCACATCCATAATCCCCATGATCCTGCAACGTTTGCGGATGGCTCCCTACACGTCTTTGATACACATAAGATGCCTCTATACGGCACGAATAACCAAATCTACGGGTTGCTCGGTATCTCGAGGGATATCACTGCACTCGATCAAACCCTTAACGAATTGCGCATCAACGATGCCAGGCTTTCCCTGGCTGAGGCTATCGGCCAGCTTGGCCACTGGGATTGGGATGTTGTCAGTAACAGACTGACCTGGTCTGATGAGATCTTCCGTATCTTTGGGCAGGAGCCCGGAAGCGTGCAGGAGACCTATGAGACTTTTCTGAATGCTGTGCATGCCGAAGACCGCCAGCGGGTCAAGGATGCAGTCAATGCGGTACTTGAAAGTGATGAACCCTATAGCATCGATCATCGAATCGTTCTTGACGATGGAAACGTCCGTTGGGTCCATGAAGAGGCGGAACTGGAGAGGGATGAGGAGGGATATCCGCTCAAGATGTTAGGCGTGGTTCTCGATATCACCAACCTGAAAGAGGCTGAAGAAAAAGCGGAACAGCAACGTATCTTCCTGCAGAATACTATCGATGGTATTACCGATCCGGTGCGCGTGATCGATCACGATTACAATATCCTGCTCATGAACAGCGCCGCCAAGGCCGCTGCGTTCAAGCAGGCCGATGACAAGCAGTGTCTGAAGTGCTATCAGGCGGGACATGGACTGGAGCGTCCCTGTGATGAACTCGAAGATCCGCTCTATGATCATCCTTGTCCCATGAAAACGGTATTTTTTACCGGCAAACCGATGGTTATCACCGAAACGCTGGCTGACAGTAGCGGTAAGATGAGAACCTATGAACTCTCATTCAGCCCTCTGCGTACGCTGGGAGGGGAGTTACAGGGAGTCATTGAGACGAGCCGGGATATCACTGATCGCCTGGGGATGGAACAGAGCCTGCTTGAGAAAGAGAGTCACCTCGAACAGTTGACCTATCTGGATCAATTGACCCAACTTCCCAATCGTCTGCTGTTCATGGATCGTCTGCGTTTGGGGATCAGTGCGGCCCATCGTGAAAACCACCCTCTGGCAGTGGTCTACATCGATATTGATCGTTTCAAACAGATTAATGAGAGCTTTGGCCATGAAATTGGTGATCAGTTACTGCTCGATGTGGCGAAACGCCTGCGGGGTACATTACGGGAGGACGATACGCTTGCCAGGTTCAGTGGGGATGAGTTCGTCGTGATTACCGGCTATCTGAAACAGCCGGAACACAGCGCTGTTCTGGCGCAGAAGCTTCTTCGCAGTTTTGACCAGCCGTTTGAGGTTGCGCAGCATCAGCTCTATCTGACCGCGAGTGTCGGTATCAGTATCTATCCACAAGATGGCACGGATGCTGATGACCTGTTGCGTGATGCCAATACGGCAATGTTTCAGGCCAAGGGCGAAGGCATAAACAGTTTTCAGTTCTATGAGGACGATATGACAGCCCAGGCCTTTGAGCATGTGCTGATGGAGACCAGTCTTCGTGGCGCTTTGGAAGAGGGTCAATTGCGGCTCTACTATCAGCCGCAGATTAGTCTTGAGAACGGCAGAATCATTGGTGCCGAAGCGTTATTGCGTTGGGAACACCCGGATATGGGGCTTGTTTCTCCCGCCAAGTTTATCCCGCTGGCTGAGGAGACAGGTTTGATTCTGCCGATCGGAGAGTGGGTGACACGAACGGCCTGTCGGCAGCTGAGAGCGTGGCAGGACGCAGGAATCGAGTTGGGATGCATGGCGATCAATCTTTCAGCCAAACAGTTCAGGGCATTGAATCTGCTGGAGACAGTGACCGGCATACTCCAGGAAACGGGCTGCCCGGCGCAGAGGGTTGAGTTTGAGATCACCGAGAGCCAGATCATGGCGAATCCCCAACGATCCATCCAGATGCTGGACAAGCTGCGTGATCTTGGTGTAGGGGTTTCGATTGATGATTTCGGCACGGGATACTCGTCCATGGGGCAGCTGAAAAGTTTGCCGATCACGAAACTGAAAATCGATCGCGTCTTCGTGCGGGATGTAGCGGAGAATGCTGACGATCAAGCAATCGCTGAGGCCATAGTTGCGATGGCCAAAGCATTGGGCCTGGTAGTCATCGCCGAAGGCGTGGAGACGGAGTCGCAGAAACAGTGCCTGCAACAGATGGGTTGTCAGCAAGTGCAGGGTTTTCTTTACCAGCGGCCCGTGCCTGCAGAAGAATTTGCCCGATATGTAGAGGAGGTGGGGCTGGCGTAGAGTGGAAATTGAGAATGAATCTCAACCAAGTCAAAGAACCGGGTTTACAGGCAGCGCCTTCCGGTGGAATGGCTATGGAATCGTGTATAATCCTCCAAGCTGGGGAAACAATAAAAGTTTTACCTGCAGGTTTTTTTGAGAGTCAGCTCTGAATACGAGTGTCTATGACTCGCTGATCCATTATTTTGGAGTGAATTGACTGTCCGATGATCAGGTTGTTCGGCTACTTCATTTCAAAGTCATTTCTTATTTTGGGGGAGATCGAGATCCTTGTCTTTGGAGGATCCGTCTGGCTGGCCCTCTATCTCCAACACTTTTTCTCCTCCCAAAACATGGGTGGACTACCCGAAGAGATGCTGCCGTCAGCCAGCGTTTATGCGTTGGTGATGATGAGTTCCATGATCGCTCTGGGATTATACCAGCGCGGGGTCCTGGAACGTGCGTCAGGGTTCGTGTTGCGGCTGCTGATCGTCTTTGGCATTGGCGCGGTCCTGATGAGTCTTATCTTCTATATCTGGCCCGAGATTTCGATTCCACGAAAAGAGTTTGGCCTCAGTCTGCTGATCTCCATGGCGGGCGTGCTGATTTTGAGGTCGATTTTTGTCCGGGTAACAGGGGCTGATTCCCGAAAACGGCGTGTATTGGTTCTGGGAACCGGCATCAATGCCGACAGAATAGAAGAGCTCTATATTCAAAACCCGACCCTGGGATTTGTTGTCGTCGGTTTTGTAAACCTGGGGGACAGCATCAGTCTCATTGATGACTACCGGCAGATTCCCAAGGAGCAGGATCTCTACGACATTGCGATTCGCATGGCGGTGGATGAGATTGTGGTTGCCGTGGATGACCGCCGAAAGGGCTTGCCTGTCAATGAGTTGCTTGATTGCAAGATGCGTGGAGTGGAGATACTGGACCTGTTGACCTTTTTTGAAAAGGAAGATGCAATTATCAAGATCGACCTGTTGCATCCCAGCTGGATCTTCTTCTCAACCGGCTTCTACAGCGGTGCATTATCAATCCATCTGAAACGGGGCATGGATATAGTCTCCAGTCTCATATTGTTGATCTTGTTTTTACCGGTGATGGCGCCCGCTGGGCGAGCAGGAACGATACCCGCGTGACCCGTTTGGGCGGATTCCTGCGCTTTGCGCGGCTCGATGAACTGCCCCAACTCTATAATGTACTCAAAGGGGATATGAGCCTGGTCGGTCCCCGGCCTGAACGTCCTGAGTTTGTGCAGCGCCTGAGCCAGGAGATTCCATTCTATTCGGAACGCCACCGGGTAAAACCGGGGATGACCGGTTGGGCTCAGCTAATGTACGCCTATGCCGCCAACAGGGAGGATACCCGTAAGAAGCTGGAGTATGATCTCTACTATGTCAAAAATACCGGTCTCTTTCTGGACCTGATCATCCTGCTCGAAACGGTGGAAGTCGTGCTGCTGGCCAAGGGTGCGAGATGAGCCGGCCTACGCTCAAATGCGAGGCCTATGTAGGCCTGATCAAGCGCAGCGGATCAGGCATTTTCAACGGAATCAACTGACCGCCGCCAGCGCCAACAGGGCGGTTCCATAGGCTGCCTGTTGCTGCACTGCCCGCTCCACCGGAACACCCAATAACCTCTGCCGAATCCGGCGCCAGGGTTCATTGCCCGCACCACCTCCTATCGAGATAACCCGTCTGGGTGCGGGTGCCCCCAAGCGTTGCAGAAGCGCGTAACCCTCCCGCTCGATATTGGCGATACCCTCAAGAATGCCCTGAAAATAGCGCGCATCGTCTTCTGGACGGGGTTCGAGGCGGGGTGTAAAACCGGGATCATTGAGCGGGAAACGCTCACCAGGCTGTAACAGCGGGTAGTAGTTGAGCCCGGTCGGATTATTCGGCTCTATCTGCTGTGTCAAAGTGGCCATCTCTTTCCGGCTGAATAGATCAGCGCAGACGGCGCCGCCACTGTTGGAAGCACCGCCAACCAGCCAATGTTCTCCAAGCCGGTGGCTGTAGATGCCAAATTCTGCTGCAAATACCGGCTGGTCAGAGAGGATCTTCAACACCAGTGTACTACCCAGGGAGGTGACGGCGTCTCCGATCTCCGCCGCGCCGGTCGCGAGTGTCGCGGCATTGCTGTCGGTGGTCCCCGTGACAATGCGTGTGCTGGCGGGTAGGCCTGTTGCGTTTGCCACCTCATCGCTTAATCTGCCGATGACCGTCCCAGGCGGTCGTACGTCGGGCAGGCAGTCCGACGGCAACGCCAGGGATTCCATCCAGGTGGGCCAGCAGCGTTGCACCGGGTCATATCCCAGTTTCAGGCAGTTGTTCTCGTCACTGAGGCCAAAATGGCCACTGAGCCTGCCGAGTATCCAATCTGCCTGATGCAGTGCCAGGAAATTTTCGGTATCGATCTGCCGCCTCAGATAGAGCAGTTTGGCAAGGCTGGAGGATGCGCTGTTGACCGGACTGCTTGCAGGGGCTGCTTGAGCCAGTTCGGGCAGGAGAGTCTTGCTGCGGCTGTCGTTATACATCAGGGCGGTGGTGAGCGGCGAACCCTGCGGGTCGCAGAGCAACAGGGTGGAGGATGTCCCGTCGACTGCGATGGCCTGTACATCTACCCCTTTGAGCTGTTGGGCGACCGATAACAGCACTTCCAACACCGCGTCCCACCAGCATTCCGGGCGTTGTTCGCTGCTGCCTTCATCCCCCCGTTCGGGAGGCGGAAGGTCGACAATGGCCTCTGCAACGATCGATTTTTCACAATCAATGGCAATTGCCCGGACGCCCGAGGTGCCGAGATCGATGCCAATGTAGCTGTTCATGGGTTAGGGCAGGGTGACGGGGTTCGGGGCTGTCCAGTCGTCGGCCTTGTGGTCGGCCACCACCGTGGTGTAGATGCCGCCACGCACATTAAATTCTGCGGTCAGGCGCATGTAGCGAGGCTGAGTGGCGGCTACCAGATCGCTCAGAATCTCGTTGGTGATAGCCTCGTGGAAGGCCCCCTCGTCACGGAACGACCAGATGTACATCTTGAGCGCCTTGAGTTCAACGCACTGTTTTTCAGGTACATACTCAAGGGTCATCTCCGCGAAATCCGGCTGTCCTGTTTTGGGGCAGAGACAGGTGAATTCGGGGATGCTGATGCGGATGGTGTAGTCCCGCTCCTGGCGTGGATTATCGAAGGTTTCCAATTCTTTGCTGGGCTGACTGGGCATGCTTTTTTCGTCACAGGATAGATTGATTTGCCGGTGATTATACGGGAGTATCTCTTCACTCAGAAGAGACGGCTTAATTACAATAAAAAACAATAAGTTAAATTAATATATTAAAGTCATTATTCTATAATTCACCCTGTATCAACGGCGAATTTTCGTGTATCTTAGCGGCCCATGCGACTGGAGAAAATCAAACTCGCCGGATTCAAATCGTTTGTCGATCCGACATCGGTTCCGATGCCCAGCAACCTGGTGGGTGTTGTTGGCCCGAACGGCTGTGGAAAATCCAATGTCATCGACGCTGTGCGTTGGGTGATGGGGGAGAGTTCCGCCAAGATGCTGCGTGGCGAATCGATGGCTGATGTCATCTTCAACGGCTCCAGTGTTCGCAAGCCGGTAGGGACTGCTGTTGTCGAACTGATCTTCGACAACAGCGAAGGCCGGGCGGCTGGGCAGTACGCCCAGTACAGCCAGATCTCAGTCAAGCGGCAGGTCTCCCGGGACGGTCAGTCGCTCTACTCTCTCAATGGCATCCGCTGCCGCCGCCGGGATGTCACCGACCTCTTTCTCGGCACGGGGCTCGGGCCACGCAGTTATTCAATCATCGAACAGGGCATGATCTCCCGCCTCATTGAGGCGCGCCCGGAGGATCTGCGCGTCTTTCTGGAAGAGGCGGCGGGTATCTCCAAATACAAAGAGCGTCGCCGGGAGACCGAGAAACGCATCCGCCATACCCGGGAAAACCTTGAGCGCCTTACCGATCTGCGGGACGAGGTCGCGAAACAACTGCAACACCTGCAACGGCAAGCTGCCACCGCGGAGAAATACCAGCATCTCAAGCAGGAGGAACGGCAAGTCAAGGCGGAGTTGCTGGCGCTGCGCTGGCGCACCCTGGATGAGGATCTGCAGCTGCGTGAACGCAAATTGGCCGAGCTGGAGAATCTGCTGGAAGCCGCACTCGCCGGTCAGCGCAAGTTAGAGGCCGACATCGAGTCGGGCCGGGAAAAACATACGGAAGCCAATGACCGCTTCAATGAGGTGCAAGGCCAGTTCTACGCCCTAGGCGCGGAGATCTCCGGACTGGAGCAGTCGATCCAGTTTGCCCGCGATACCAGGAGACAGCAGGAGTTGGATCTGGAACAGGTCGAGCAGACCTGGCAGGAGTCGGATGCCCACCGTTCCCAGGATGAGGCACGACTGGAGGAACTGAACGGCGACCTGATGCTGGAGGAGCCCCGTCTGGAAGAGGCGCGGGCGCTGGAGAGCGAAACGACTGAGGCGTTGCTCCAGGCTGAGCAGGCGATGCAGACCTGGCAGGCAGAGTGGGATCAGTTCAATCAACATGCAGCTGAACCGGCGCAGACCGCACAGGTCGAGCGAACCCGCATCAACCATCTGGAGCAGCAGGGCGATAATCTGCAGCGCCGTCTGCAGCGGCTGGATGAAGAGCTGGGGCGTCTCGACGATACCCGACTGCTGGCGGAGATTGACGAACTCGAGGCGCAGGAGCAGGAGCAGGAGGCGCGGGTCGAAACCCTGCAGGAGCAGCTTGCCGGCAAAGTCGAGGAGATCAATGCCCAGCGTGAGGCCAACAGCCAGTCGGCCCGCCGGCTTGATCAGGCAAGGGCCGAACTACAATCGGGAAAAGGGCGGCAGGCCTCCCTGGAAGCCTTGCAGCAGGCGGCGCTTGGCAAGCAGGGCGACGAGGTTGCGCAGTGGCTGGAACAGAGCGATCTGCAGCAGGCGGTAAGGCTGGCCCAGAGTCTCAAGGTGACGCCTCGCTGGCAGCGTGCGGTCGAGATCGTGCTGGGTTTTCATCTGCAGGCGGTTTGTGTCGATACACTTGATGATTTGGAAGAACATCTGGAAGAGTTGCAGAAAGGCGCCTTGACTCTGGTCGAAAGGTCGACCGCATCTTCTTCCGGGGAGGCTGGCAACGAGAGTCTGCTGGCACAGGTCGAATCGCCCTATCCCATGGAGAGTCTGCTGGGCAGTGTGCGCATCGCTGAGGATTTGGACACTGCGTTGATGATGCGCCGCAGCCTTCCCGCCGGTGCTTCAATCATCACACCGGAAGGCCACTGGTTAGGTTCCAACTGGCTGCGTATCACCCGAGAGTCTGATGAAAGTGCCGGTGTGCTGGCCAGGGAAGAAGATCTGCGAAGGTTGCAGGTAGAGCTGGCGGAACAGGAGGCGATGGCTGAGAGTCTGGTGGAGTCGGTGGAAAACGGCAGGGCCGCGCTGCAACAGATTGAACAGGCGAGGGAACAGGCCCAATCCGCTTATAATGATGTCAATCGCAAACTCTCCGAGATCAAGGCCAATCTCAGCGGCAAGCGCACCCGTGCCGATCACCTGCGCCAGCGCCGGGATCAACTTCAGCAGGAGCAGCTTGAGATCCGTGAACAGATCGGATCGGATCATGAATTAATGGAGCAGACGCGGCAACATCTGCACGCCGCTCTGGAGGCGATGGAGACCCTGAGCAAGCGGCGTGAGGCGCTGGTGCAGCGAAGGGATACCTTGCGGGATCAGCTCACTCAGGTCAGAGAGCGTGTCAATCAGCAGCGCAGCCAGACTCATCAGGCGGCACTGCAGATTGAATCGATGCGCACCGCACAGCGCTCCCTGGTGCAGAATCTGGACCGCATGCGCAGCCAACTGAGCCATCTGGCCGAACGCCGGGATGAACTCAAGTCGCTGCTTGCTGCAGGTGATGAGCCGTTGCAGTTGCAGATTGCCGAACTGGAAGAGAAGCTGGCGCAGCGTGTTATCGTGGAGAAGGCGCTTGCCGATGTACGTAGTGGACTTGAAGGGGTGGACGCGCAACTTCGCACCCTTGAGCAGGAACGCCACAAAGCCGAACAGCAGGTGCTGGAACGGCGCGGCCATCTCGACCAGAGCCGTCTGCAACGTCAGGAGGTTCTGATACGCTGCAAGACGCTGGAAGAGCAGCTGCGGGAGACCGGCATGGAGGCAGAGGCGCTCTTTCGCGAGATGCAGGAAGATGCCACAGAACAGGCCTGGCAGCAGCGGGTGGAAAGGTTGGCCACGAGAATCCAGCGTCTGGGACCGATCAATCTGGCGGCTATCGATGAGTTTCAGGAGCAGTCGGAACGGATCAAATATCTGGATGAGCAGCATGCGGATATCACCCAGTCCCTGGAGACGTTGGAGAACGCCATCCGCAAGATCGACAGGGAGACCCGGACCCGATTCAAGGAGACCTTCGACCAGGTCAACTCCGGCATCAAGGAGCTGTTTCCGCGCCTCTTTGGCGGAGGTCACGCCTATCTTGAGCTCACCGGTGAGGATCTGCTGGACACCGGCGTTACCGTAATGGCGCGTCCGCCGGGCAAGCGAAACTCCACTATCCATCTCCTCTCCGGTGGTGAGAAGGCTCTGACAGCGGTGGCGTTGGTCTTTGCTATCTTTCAGCTCAATCCGGCACCCTTCTGTATGCTCGACGAGGTGGATGCCCCACTGGATGATGCCAACGTCGGCCGCTTCTGCGAGATGGTGAAGTCGATGGCCGACCGGGTGCAGTTTATCTTCATCACCCATAACAAGATCACCATGGAGATCGCCAATCAGCTCTCCGGCGTCACCATGCACGAACCGGGTGTCTCCCGACTGGTTACTGTTGATGTGGAGGAGGCGGCTCAACTGGCTGCCCTTTAGGACGATGGAAAGCGGACTACTGAGACTGATTCTTCTTTTTTTTGGTACTGCCTTCCTGGTAGGCATCTATCTTTGGGATCGTACCCGGCGTAATCGGGACAGCATCCAGGCAAAGCCGCGTATCACGCCGGAGATGGACATAGTTTCCGACGACCAGGAATCTGAGAATACCCCGTGGGATCTGGAGTCGGGTGATTCGGAGAATATCGAACAGGAGTTGGAGCACCTCGACACGATAGTTACTGATGACAGGGAACTGCCGGATGGATCTGCCGAGACCTCGTTCATTAAAACCAATCTGCCTTTCGTAGAGCAACAGGAGCTCTTCAGCTTCAGTGCGAACGAAGCCTCTCCCGTGGATGTCCCGATAAAGGTTTTGCAGATCAATCTTGCCGCCAAGCGGGATGATTTTTCCGGACCTGCGATCATGGAAGCGGTCAAAGCCAGCGGTCTGGCTGTGAGCGAGATGAAGATATTTCATCGCTACACCAAAGATGGCAGCCAGAAGACCCTGTTTAATGTGGTGAGCATGGTGGAGCCCGGTATCTTCCCCATCGAAAAGATGGAGGATTTCACCACGCCGGGTCTGATGCTGTTTGCGCAACTGCCTGGGCCTGAGGATGGGCTGGCGGTCTTCTCCGATATGTTGTTCACTGCAGAGTGTCTGAAAGAGACCCTGGGTGGCGAGTTGCAGGATGAAACTCATAGTTCATTGACCAAACAGACCATCGAAAACATGCGCAGTCAGATTTTGGAACATCGGCGTCTGATCCGGCTTGCCAGGAGCCGTGGGTGATATCTGTTAAAGAAGCGGCCAGCCGAATCGACAAGCTACGGGACGAAATCAACCTCCACAACCAACATTACTACGTCTACGATGACCCCCAAATTCCCGATAGCGAATATGACCGCCTGATGCTGGAACTCCAGTCCCTGGAGAGAGAATTTCCCGACCGGATTACCCCTGAATCACCCACGCAACGGGTTGGCGGCGCACCGCTGGAAGGTTTTGATACGGTCAAACATCGTGTCCCCATGCTTTCGCTTGATAACGCCTTCGATGCCGCCGAGATGAATGATTTCGATCGCCGGGTACGTGATCGTCTCGAACTGGCAGATGATGAGTCGATTGCCTATGTCGCCGAACCCAAGCTGGATGGGCTGGCCGTCAACCTGAGATATGAACAGGGAAGATTGGTGCTGGCAGCCACCCGGGGTGATGGTGCCAGCGGTGAGGATGTGACGAGCAATGTGCGCACCATTCCCTCCATTCCTCTGCGTCTGCTGGGGATCGACTATCCGGCTCTACTGGAGGTGAGGGGAGAGATATTCATGCCGAAGGCCGGGTTCGAGGCGCTCAATGAAAAAGCGCGCAAGGCAGATGAGAAAACCTTTGTTAATCCGCGTAATGCCGCTGCCGGCAGCCTGAGACAGCTTGATCCCAGGATCACAGCCACGCGTCCACTGGCCTTCTACTGCTACGGATTTGGCGAGATCGATCCGGCGCCTATCGGCGAGACCCAGAGCGACAGTATTCTGCGATTACGGCAGTGGGGGTTGCCGGTTTCGCCGGAATTGCAGGTAGTGCAGAGCGCTCAGGGCTGTATCGACTACTATGAAACGATTGCCGCACGCCGGGACGATCTTGAATACGATATCGATGGTGTGGTCTATAAGGTGGATCACCTCTCCCGGCAGAAGGCTCTGGGTTTTGTTTCCCGCGCGCCGCGCTGGGCCATTGCCTACAAATTTCCTGCCCAGGAAGCGTTGACGGAGGTTGAGGCGATCGAGTTTCAGGTGGGGCGTACCGGTGCAGTTACCCCGGTGGCCCGCCTGAAGCCGGTTTTTGTCGGTGGCGTGACGGTCAGCAATGCCACGCTGCATAACATGGATGAGGTCGAACGCAAGGATGTGCGGGTGGGCGATACCGTATTCGTGCGCCGGGCCGGGGATGTGATTCCCGAGGTCGCGCGTGTTCTCACCGAGCGGCGCCCGGCAGCTACCAGTAAGGTTGAACTGCCTGCAAATTGCCCGGTCTGCGGATCGGACGTGGTCAAGCCGGAGGGTGAGGCGGTGGCTCGCTGCAGTGGTGGGCTCTATTGTCCTGCACAGCGCAAAGAGGCGTTGAAACATTTTGCCTCCCGTAAGGCGATGGATATCGAAGGGTTGGGCGATAAGCTGGTGGAACAACTGGTTGAAGCAGAGCTGGTTCATGACCCTGCTGATCTCTTCGGGCTGATACTGGAGCAGATCAGTTGTCTGGAACGCATGGCGGAAAAATCGGCCCGGAACCTGCTCGACGCATTGGACAAGAGCCGCCGGACGACCCTGGCCCGGTTCCTCTATTCTCTCGGTATCCGTGAGGTGGGAGAAGCCACGGCTTTGGGACTTGCCCGCCACTTCGGCAGTCTGGATGCCATCGAAGCGGCTGATGAGGAGATGTTGCAGGAGACCCCCGATGTGGGACCGATCGTGGCCAGCCACATCGGCACGTTTTTTCAGCAGTTGCACAACCGGGAGGTGATCGACCGGCTGCGTGCGGCGGGCGTCGAATGGGAGGAGGGGATACCGGAACCCACCCGTGCCCAACCCCTTGAAGGGAAGACGATTGTGCTGACCGGCTCACTCAGCCGTCCCCGAGGCGAGATCAAAGCTGAGTTACAGGCATTTGGCGCCAAGGTGACCGGCAGTGTCTCAAAAAAGACGGATTATCTGGTGGCGGGTGCTGAGGCGGGATCGAAACTGTCCAAGGCGGAGAAGCTGGGTGTTCAGGTTCTGGATGAGACGGAGTTGGAAAAGTTGCTCGCCCAAGTTGAATGAAGACATACTAAGGAGAATGTTGGATAGGCGACATCCCCAAACGAGGGACGCCGAATATACATCCCTGTAGGCTTGGCGGCGGCTTCCCTGCCGCCGACACCCTCGTTTGTGTATGTCGCCTATTCTATGGGCTTATGTAGCGGCGCCTCGCCGCGAGGGCGCCGCGCCTACAACGACAGGAGCCGCTTTCTCGATTCACCGGTGGTAATCGGGGTTTCTGTTCCGGTAAGCTCGGAAATGGTTTTTAGCATTCGGAACTGTTTTCCGGATGAGAGCAGAGATTTACAGGGTAAGATTTATGAGCGAAGAGTCATCCAAAGAGCGGGATGTCATGATGGTCATGCGTAAAGTACTGACTTCCATCATCCGAGACACCACTCCGGAACACCGGAGCCTGCAGCATCCACTGACGGAGAACACCATTCAGGATATCCGTCACTGTCTGGCATTGATTACAGCGAGGGAAAAGGAGCTGGCAGATGCGGCCGGGCGCACCGTGCAGGAACGTCCCTATTATGCGGATGAACAGCAGCAGTCCACAGTAGTGCCCATGACGGGTATCGGCAGGATGAATAGTAAAGACGAGTCGTAGGCCCGATCAAGCTTGCTGAGTGGGCAGTTGGTTACCGGTTCCGCAGTGCTTGAACCGGCTTACATTGAAAGCAAAAAAACCCGGATGGCCTAAGACCATCCGGGTTTTTTTATACCGTCAGATCAAGGATCTGACGGTTAGGCTGAATTAAGCGCTTTTGCGACGCTTAACGGTAGCTGTTAGCGGCTGAGTAAAACCGCGCATAGATGGCGAAGGCCGCCTCGCTGCGTCGATACATCCTCCGTCAGAACGTCACATCC
>JAMJIN010000481.1:0-1363 GCA_036784775.1 Chromatiales bacterium
CGTTGCACAATCACAATGTTTTTGACTAAGGAAATAACCGATCCCGAGCTTCGACCAATCGGGTCGAAGGCACGTCCGTCTTCGTAGGTCGAAGATCTCGACACCATATCTGATTGCCTCGATAATGCTCGACTTTGAGGCTTGGAATGCGCTCTCCAGGTCTACTGACCAACGGAAGGGTGTCTTTGGGCTCAATAATAGCTTGAAATGTCTCATGATATCCCGGAGTTGAGCATAGTTCGTCACTTGGTTAACCAAACCGAACCAGGACCGGACGTCGGTCGTGGATGTTGGTGTCGGGAAATCCCGGATAGCGTCCAGATATTTCGGGAGTGGCTCAATCGTAGCGTTGGAGATGATTCTGCAGCTCAACATCCCAGTGAACGGTGTCATCGATGCATCGCTCCTTGCGCTGGAAGTTGGCAATGATCTCATCAAAACGGCGGTTGTACCCGTCCCCAGATGATAGGAAGCCTTGTGGTGCACGAGTGTATCGCCATCTGCCGAAAGGGGTGATGAACGTCGTCAGGTGCCTGTCCGAATCTCGGAGGGGAACAGAATGATAGCCGTTCCAAGCATCCGTTACGGTTTTCCAGGATTCGCCGGGCACGCGTCTCGCCAGATGGAATGGAGATTCACTGGAGAATGTTTCGCGTGCACAATGCTTGTTCAGTGGGGAAAGGTCGACAGTCCTTCGTGGGGAGCCGTTCTGTTTCCGGGTGACCACCATTCGGTGACACCATGTCACAGCTTCACCATGTGGCACACGTTCGATGACGCCAAGGGCCTCGTCACGCAGGAGGGGTGTGCACCGCCTTAGGAGTTGCACCTTCCTTGAGATGGATCTCCACTGGGGGCCCTGCCATGCAGGGCAGGGGGCGGTGAGGGCATGTGTTGAATGTTGACGATGCAAATTCCTGGAGTAGCCATGCCTTCATCTTTGCGTTATTTGCCTCCGTGCAATCGAAGGGAAGCACGGTTGGACGATTGGGGACTATAGTGCGTGGAGGGCATGAGCAGGGTCCGTCGCTCTCAGCAAGGGCCGATACGCACCCAGCGTTACTGGCACGGAGTCCACAGTCCTGTTGATTGCGGGGGCCAGGAGGTCCGTCGATGGAGGGTGCAGAAGCTGGAATGCGCGGTAACGGGCCGATCGAGGGGAAGTCGACAGGAACGATGCCAAGGTCCACCATGGCCTCGCAGCTGAGGTAGAACCCGTGCGCGGCTGGGCTCACATACACCATTGTCGCGCAGGACTGTCGAAAATTAGCAGAAGACGATGCGCTGAGGCAGAGAACCACGGCCCCAGTGAATTCAATACGCGTCTTGTTGGCCGCGGTCAAGTCAACAGACACAGGCAAGA
>JAMJIN010000482.1:0-1362 GCA_036784775.1 Chromatiales bacterium
ACCCGGAGAACCAAGTAACAGAAGAAGCTGGAATTAGAGACGAAGCAGCGTAGAGAATTGGACAACTATCTTGACAAACGTCGGAGCATGGACGGCGCTATTTCAGTTATGAGGAGAGAGACCGATTCATTGAGCAGTTAAAGGCTGATGTGGCGCAGTGGTGCAAGAAGTAATCGCCATCCACGCCCTACAAGCAGACTCATTAAGCCATGGCCATGGTCTGGGTCTCGCTGACAGTGCGATTTCGGCCACTCTCCTTGGCGTGATAGAGGGCCTGATCGGCCCGCTCAATAAGTGACTCACACGAATCACCCGGATGCAGACAGGAGGCACCCATCGAGACCGTAATGCCGGGTAACTTCTCCTTCGTGCTACGCCTGACCATCACCAACTTACTGATGGACTCATGGAGCTTTTGCGCCACCCCCATCGCCTCATCCAGACTTGTACCCGGCAGTACTACGGTAAACTCCTCTCCGCCAAAGCGCGCCGCAACATCCACGTCACGCACGCCCTTTTGCAGGGCCATGCTCACCCGCCGGATAACCTCGTCCCCGATTAAATGACCGAAATTGTCGTTAAAACGTTTAAAATGGTCGATATCCACCATCAACAGGCTAAGTGGCGCTTCCTCACTGGCACCCCCTTCGATCATGGAATCCAGTCGCTGTGACAGAGCGTTACGATTGTAAAGCCCGGTCAGAGAATCCCTGCTCGCCTGATCCTGCAGCTGTTTGACCTGGTTCTTGAGTGCAGAGGTATCCTTCTCAACCGATTCAAGTTGGACGCGCATCGCTTGATTGGATGTCATGGCCTCATTTGTGGCTGTCAGCAAATTTCCGGCAATCTTCTTCAATCCAGCCATGTCGACATCCCCTTTCAACTCTTCTGTCTGAGCTTCAAGCACCTTGCCGAAATCGGATGCACCTGAGCTGGCGCCGGAGACGCCCTCAAGCACCTTAAAGAGCAGATTGTGCAGATCGGCGATATGCTCGCCCACCTTATCATCCGGCTCCCCCATAAAATGGGTATCAAAAAACTCCCTAAGGTAGTGCACATCAAGCTCCCTGCCTCTATTCAGATGCGATTCGATCTCCAGATTCAACTCCGGCTTGCGGCCGGCATCATACTCATAGGCAATCGCATAACAGATTGGATTTGGCAAGATTCCATGCCGCTCGAGAAAATCAAGCGCCGCAACATGATGCTGTTGCGCTTTGTCCGGTGGATCAATGTGAAAGCTGGGCATGAGTTCAGACATATTGTTACCTAAATATTACCTGATTACCCCTGAGGCTCAGCTATTGAGTCAGTGGGTGGCGCATACTGAACCTGAAGCCAAATGAGGAGACCGCCATGGCC
>JAMJIN010000113.1:0-13723 GCA_036784775.1 Chromatiales bacterium
GAGCCATGCTACCTCGTTTGCTTCGGGCTGCTGCAACGACTTCACCACGTCCCGAGACATGGCTGCGGCTTGCTGAACTTTCGTGCTAATCAAGTTTCTTTATGACTCATCAAGAGCGGGCCTACTCCCGCTCACAGCTGCTTGATCGGGCCTGCTAAAACATCTCCTGCGGATCGACATCTACCGACCAGCGTACCTTGCGCGCGTTGGGCAGTCTCTCGAGTTGGGCGATCCACTGCCTGAGCCACTGCTGCAGATTGCCGCGGTCGTTGGCCTGGATCAGCAGATGAGCGCGTACCTTTCCGGCCCGGCGTTCCATGGGCGCAGGAACGGGTCCCCAGAAACTCAGCTTGTCAGCCCCCGGAATCTGTTGTCCGGCTGTTGCCGCCATCTCCAGAAAATCGTTCGGATCGGTCTTTCCTGTCGCTTCCGCACGTAGCAGCACCTGGTAGCTGAAGGGAGGCAGTTCTGCCAGGCGCCGTTCGGCTAACGCCTCTTGCGCAAAGGCCCCGTAGCCCCGGCTGATCAGGGTGTGCAGTAGTGGATGGTCCGGGTGGCGGGTCTGGATCAGCACCCGCCCCGGTTTGTCGGCCCGGCCGGCCCGGCCCGCCACCTGCATGAGCAGTTGCGCCATACGTTCCGAGGCGCGGTAGTCGGTACCGAAGAGTCCCTGATCGATATCGATAACGCCCACTAATGTGACGTCAGGAAAGTGGTGGCCCTTGGCCAGCATCTGGGTGCCGATGAGCAGTGGGAAATGGCCCGCACGAATCCCTTTCAGCAATTGTTCCAGGCTGCCTTTGCGCCGGGTGGAGTCCCGGTCGATGCGGGCGATGGGCGTATCGGGAAAGTGCTGCTGTAGCGCGGTTTCGAGTCGCTCGGTGCCTTGTCCCAGCGGGCGTAGTTCAGGGCTGCCGCACTCCGGGCAGTGGGTTGGTTGGCGTCGTTGATGGCCGCAGTGGTGGCACCAGAGCAGTTTGCTGTCTAGGTGCAGCGTCATGCGGGCGTCACAGCGGGGGCAGTCGGAGAGCCAGCCGCAGGCGTGGCAGGTGATGACCGGGGCAAATCCACGTCGGTTGAGAAAGAGCATCGCCTGCTCTCCGCGTTGCAGGGTTTTGCCGATGTTTTTCAGCAACGCAGGGGAGAGTCCGCCATCTAGCCTGATATTACGAATATCCAGCAGGTCCATCTCCGGCAGGCTGGCCCCTCCCACCCGCTCCGGCAGCGAGATGTGCCGGTAACGCTGCAGTTCCACATTGCGCAGACTTTCAAGGGAAGGTGTTGCGGAGCCGAGCAGCACCGGACACCCTGCGCGACTGGCCCGCACCACCGCGAGATCCCGGGCGGAGTAACGAAATCCCTCCTGCTGTTTGAAGGAGATATCGTGCTCTTCGTCGACGATGATCAGTCCCAATTCCGGCATGGGGGTAAATATGGCGGAGCGGGTGCCCACCAACACCCTGGCCGTCCCATCGCGGACCGAGAGCCAGTTGCGTTCGCGTTCTCCATCTGCGAGGCCCGAATGGAGTAGTGAAACGCTGCCACCGAGTCGCCGTTCGAAGCGACGGATCAGCTGTGGGGTGAGGCCGATCTCCGGTACCAGCACGAGAGCTTGCTCGCCCCGCTGCAGGGCCATCTCGATGAGCGAGAGATAGACTTCGGTTTTGCCGCTACCGGTAACGCCCTCCAGCAAAAAAGGGGCAAAACCGCCGAAGTGGGAAATGACCTCTCCAGTCACCGCTTTCTGTGTCTCTGTCAGGGTGAGGCTGGTGGGTGTGACTGTGTCCAGTTGATCAGCAGTTTGGGTCTCAAGCAAGACGGGTTCGATCCAGCCCTTTTGCCGCAAGGTTCGCAGTACGGCACTGCAGTCACCGCACTGTTGTACCAGGTGGCTTGTGGCGAGTCCTTCTCTTGTGGCCGACAGGGCCTGCATGAGGCTCCGCTGTCTCGGGGCGCGATTCAGGCTGGTGGGTTCAACGGCCCGGCCCGCCTGAGTCTGCCGCCATCCTTTGCGGCCGCTGTAGGTGGGTAGCGCACATTTGCGCAGTTTGACCGGCAGGGCATGGAATAATACGTCCCCAAGGGGGTGCTGATAGTAGTCTGCGCTCCAGTGCAGCAGGGAGATGTCCTCTGGGTGGAGCAGGGCTTCCTGGTCGATGACCGTCTCAATCTCTTTCAGGCGGTCGATTGCCACTTCACTGTGGGAGGGGGTGTCCCAGAGTATGCCGCAACGGCTGCCTCGGCCAAAGGGCACTTTGAGACGTATGCCGGGAGTGAGATCTGTCCCAATTTCCACAGTTGGAAGGTAATCGAACAAGGTGCGCAGGGGCCCCGGCAGGGCGACGCGGAGAAAGCGGTGACTCGTCATGCCGGGACTCTATCATTAGGTGGCTGTTGGGTTTAACCGTTTACTGCGAAAATTACCGGGGATGAAGCAAATCAGTTTTTTGAACGAGATGAAAAACTGTGTCTCTACCAGAAAAATCACTGACTTAGCGGTGAACTTTAGGGGTTGCGAGGTTTTTCCACAGAACCTGTGGATAACTCTGTGGGGGAATTTCGGGCGTTTGCTTCCAGGCCTTGAAAATAGTGGGGGTTTGTTAATCTGTGCAATATTTACACTATTTTGTAAATTACAAGTAAAACAGTGGCTTACACAATATTATCTGTTTCTTAATTTGCAAAATGTGTCGAGTGGGAGGAAATTTCTGTAAAGAAACAGACAGTTGTGAATAAGCAAGTCTGTTTGACAGCGCGGGATGGTTGTTTTGGAAGGTTGTCAACCCTTTTCTGGCTGAAACGTTAGAGGGTATAGGGATAGGGCATCTGTGACTTCTGGTGGCGGTTTCCACGTCCGTGCATAATCACAGTGTGAAGTGAGCGTGGGGAGGCCGGAGTGGAGACTCTGCTTTGAGGCGGGACCGAACGGAACAGAATCAGCAGACGTTGGACGCATTTCTTGCCGGGGTCGAGCGACGGGCTTTCCTTATGGCGCGGACCGCAACCGGGCAGCCTGAGGAGGCGTTGGACCTGGTGCAGGATGCCATGCTTGCCTTTGTCCGTGGCTATGGAAATCGGCCGGAAGATGAGTGGGGGGCGCTGTTTCACCGTGTGATGCAGAATCGCATTCGTGACTGGTATCGCCGTCATAAAGTCCGCAGCCGCTGGCGGGTCTGGTTCGGCGGCGAAGCGGCGGATGATCGGCGGGAAGACCCGATCCAGACTGCACCGGACCCGGCGATGCCGGATCCAGCCCGTACACTGGAAAGCAGCGATGTGGGGGATGCCTTGATAGAGGCGGTTGAAGCCCTGCCGCTACGGCAGCAGCAGGCATTTATTCTGCGCACCATTGAGGGTCTTGATGTTGCGCAGACTGCGGCAGCGATGGGTTGTTCCGCAGGCAGTGACAAGACCCATCTTTCCCGCGCCATGCAGGCGTTACGAAAAAAACTGAAAGATCATTGGCCATGAACAGAGAGCAGGACAAGGCATTTTCAGACTGGGCGAAATCCAGGCTCGATGAGCAGATTGAGACGCTCGATGGAGACACGCTCTCCCGTCTGCGGCAGATACGTGCCAATGCGGTGCAGGAGGCCCAGTTGCAGAGGCACACCCTGTGGCGTCGGGGTTTGGCCTTTGCCGGTGTGGATGGCGGGGTCAATGGCATGCCTTGGGTGCCTGCGGGTGGCTTGGCGATGGTGGCGATGCTTATGGTCGTTTCCGTGTTGTTCATGCAACGGTCGGGTGATGGTATCTCTCCGGATCTTCTGCCCGTCATGGAGATCATTGCCGCGGAGGATGAGATAGAGTTCTACGAGAACCTGGATTTCTATCGTTGGCTTGAGGCGGGTGCAACGGATGGTTCTGCATGAGTTCGTCGAAAAGGCGTATGCCGATGGCACTCATCTGCTTTGGAATCCTGACACAGAGCGCGGTGGCGGAAGAGGCGTTGTCGATGGAGATGTTGGAGTACCTGGCTGCATGGGGGGAGCAGGAAGACGGCGAATTGATGGATCCGGTGGAATTGCTGGAATCATCGCCGGAGCTGGAGATGTTTATGCCGGGGGGCGAACAGCCGCTGGAGGAGGAACGAAGATGAAGGGACGCTTTGGTCTCGTGGTGTTGTTTTGCTGTCTCTCTCTGCTGGCTGGGCCGCTGTTGGCTGAAGGTGTGGCGTGGGAAGATCTGTCGCCTAAAGAGCAGAGGCTGCTGAAAGCGGTGGAGCCGAATTGGGATGCGCTGCCGGAAGAGAAGCAGAGGTTGTTGCGCAAAGGCGCTAATCGCTGGCACAAGATGACGCCTGAACAGAAGGCGAAGGCGAGGAAAAACCTGGCACGCTGGAAATTGTTGTCCGAGGGAGAGAAGCAGCAGCTGACCAACAAGTATGAGTTGTTCCGAAAGCTGAGTCCGGAACAGAAAAAAAAGCTGCGCAAACGCCGGGAGTGGTTCAAAAAACTGCCGCCGGAAAAGAAACGTAAATTGCGGCAGCGATGGCAAAAGCTAAAACATGATCCGCAAGCGGAACAGAAGATCAAACGCTGGCTGGATCGGCAGCCCTGATGCCCAACTGGCAGTCCATTGTTGATCATATCGGCGAGGCCATCGGTGAGCCTTTCAGTCCGGCCACCCCACGTTCCGTTGGCGGAGGATGTATCAACTCTGCAGTCAAACTCCAGGATGCCGAACGTACGGTTTTCGTGAAGTTCAATCGCGCGGCACTACTCGATATGTTCGAGGCCGAGTCGGCAGGGCTGGATGAGATGGCGGCCACCGGCACCATTCGCATTCCACAACCCTACTGTTCCGGTGTGGTCGATGGTCAGGCCTATCTTGCCATGGAGTATCTGGAGTTGGGGCGCAGTGGTTCTGAGGGCGCTGCATTGGCCGGGAGGCAGTTGGCGGAGATGCACCGGACTGTGCAGTCAGCGTTTGGCTGGTGGCGGGACAACACTATCGGCTCAACGTTTCAGTCGAACACGCCAGACGAAAGCTGGCCGCTCTTCTGGCAGCGCCGGCGACTCGGTTTCCAGCTTGAACTTGCCGGACGCAATGGCTATGGCGGGGCACTAGAGCGCATGGGTGAACGGCTTCTGTCGGCGTGTCCTGCGCTGCTTGAGCACAGCCCCAAGGCATCCCTGCTGCATGGAGATCTTTGGGGGGGGAATTTGGCCTACGACCTGCAGGGGAATCCGGTTATCTTCGATCCGGCCGTCTATTTTGGAGACCGTGAAACGGATCTGGCGATGACTGAGTTGTTCGGTGGTTTCGGTGGTGATTTCTATGCCGCTTACCATGAGGCCTGGCCCTTGGATTCAGGTTACTCTACCCGCAAGACCCTATACAATCTTTATCATATCCTCAACCACCTGAATCTTTTTGGTGGTGGTTACCTGGGGCAGGCGAGCGGAATGATGGAGCGGCTGCTTGCCGAGTTGGAATGAAACCGTCCGGAAGCCTGGAAAGAAATGCAGGGCGTAGGATGCGGTTCGTTCCTCACCACATCCTACAAAAGGCACTGCCCACAATTCTGTCGGCTTTGACTCCGGTTCTTAATCATCAATAACAACGCACTGTCGTATTTTCGAGACGGTGTGGCATCGAATTCCATTAGTGTTATGGTAATCCCTTATTGCATGGAGCGTATTCATTCATGTTTAATGCGGCATAAGATATACAAATAGCCCTCGATAAGAAGTGGCTAACTCAATGATACTCAGGCGGTTTTCAGTTTGAATGCCGCCCAACAGGAGGATGCATTAATGCAACTGCGCAAGCTTGTCGCCGCAATCGCGGTCGTTCCGGTACTTTTGTCCGCCGAGGCTTTTGCCGGCGTATCCAAGAATCTCCCCATGCCTGCGGGCGCACCGGATGCCAATGCCATCGCTGATCAGGTCTACTTCGTCAACCACTTCTATGCGCTGAAGAACTACGGCATCACCAAGAAGGGTAAAACGTTAACCGTGCTGGTCAACAAGTCGAAGGGCAAGAAGCCGACCACTATTGCACTGGAGCGTTACCTCAATAACGACTACAGCGATAGTGCGATTAACGCGATGGATCTGGCGATCTTCCGCTCCGGTAAGTTGAGAGGCACCGGTATGTTGATCACTGACTACACCGATGAAAACAAGAGCCAGGCCTACGCCATCTGGCTGCCTGCGCTGCGCAAGATCCGCCGTTTTGCCGAGCCGGCCCACGATGATGCCTGGGGCGGCACCGACTTCACCTTTGGCGATGTCACCCTGCGCAAGCCGAAGCATGAGACCCACGAACTGCTGGGGACCGAAACCTTCAATGACTGCCTGGGAGCCATTGCCGATGTGAAGGTCAAGAATCTGAAAAATCCGCCGGAAGCCGCTTGCCAACACAAAGGCAAGGAAGTCTACAAGCTGAAGAGCACCACCAAGAAACAGAACTGGTGGTACGACCATCGAGTCAGTTACGTCAATACCAAGACCTTTGCCGATTACCGCACCGAATTCTTCAAGGGTGGTGAGAAGATCAAGGTGATCGATCGCAACTGGGTCAGTCTCGATCAGGATGATCCGCGCGCTCAATCCTGGGCCTACTGGTATGGCAAGACCTTCGCTTCCGGCCATGAGACCTGGGCGGTGATTCCCGATGCGGTTGTGAAATTCAACCAGAATTGGAAGCAAAGTAAATGGTCGGAGAAGACGCTGCGTAAGATCAAGCGTTAATGACTGAGGCAGAAGCGCCGAAGATGGTGTTTCTGCCATAAATAAAAGACGGGCTGCCCTACAGAGGCGGCCCGCATCAAAAAATTAGTCGGCACACCATGGGGATCCTGTTGCTGGCTACCTGCAAGATTTTGGGAGGAAATATGTATAAGCGCTCCGTGTTCTATCGGTCCATGCTGGCTGCCATGCTGCTGCCTGGTGCCGCACTGGCTGAAGTCGAAGTCAGTGGTTATCTGAAAAATGAAACTGCAGTGTTTTCCAAGTCGGGTCAGCGGACCGGTCAGGCCAAGACCATGCTGGACACCGCTGAACACAATGCCGGCGACCTGTTGAAGTTTGAGAACTCTGCACGCATCTTCTTCAATGGCGATATTGGCGAAGAGAGTTCATGGCACGGTGAGTTGAACCTGATCTACGATACCGAAGGTGTCGACGACTACAAAGGTCACGAGAATTATACGCAGAATGACTGGTTCCGGGAGCTCTATCTCGATACCACCGCATTCGGCTGGGACTTCCGTCTTGGTAAACAGCAGGTGGTTTGGGGAACTGCAGACGGCATCAAGCTGCTCGATATCATCAACCCCACCGACTATCGTGAACTCAACCAGAACGCAATGGAAGATGCGCGCATACCGATTTGGATGATCAATGCGGAAAAGAATATTGGTGAGAGCGGCAATATCCAGTTCATCGTTTCACAGGTGGAGCAGAATAAGATCCCGGGGCTGAATGCATCCGGTGATCCCGAGCAGCCATTTCTGATGAAAGGCGTCGACTCCATTTCCGGCGGCGTCAATGGTTTTCTTAATGTTACCCCGCGCCTGGCTGCGGTGGCACAGAGCTTCAACAATGCGGCACAAGCCGGTATGTTGACTGGCGGTGTCCCGATTCCGAGCGGCTTGGTGGGTTTCGCCGGCCTGAGTGTGGACGGTTTTGCCAGCAACCCCGATCCGATTGGCGCTGGCGCGCCAGGCAGTATTCTGCTCAACCAGATCGCCCAGTTTGGTCTGAGCGATCCGGCTGTAGCCGTTGATCCCAATGGCAACTTCTGGGTTACCAATGTGACCAGTGTCACCGGACCGGCCCCGTCTGATGTGAATTGGAGCGTGACTGAAGCCGCCTCCGCCTTCGAGTATATGGGCAATGCCACCTTCGCCACCTTCAACTCCTTTGCCGGGGCGGGCATGGCCGGTAGCAGCGCCGGTGCAGTCTACGAGCGCGACTATCCGGACACAGCGGATGCCAACTTTGGTACGCGTTATAGGGGCAGTACGGATGGTGGCTTAAACTTCTCCTTCAACTACTTCTACCATTATGACGCCAACCCCTTTGTGGATATGAGCTGGCGCGATGCGGTCACCAAGGAGACTTTGACGGTGCAGCGGGCCCAGTCGATGGACATCGGAGGCGGTGCAATGGCGCCCAACCCGGCAACCAATCTGACTGCGGATCAGATCCCCAACTCTTTTGCACCGGATGGCTCAAATTCGGTATCCATCCTGTTGCATAACGCTGCGGGACAGTACTATGGTGCGATCGACCCAACCACCTTTGCAGCTAACGCCAACACCAATACGGTGGAGATGGTGATGACGGAGAGGCTGAATCGTATCCACAGTCTTGGTGGTTCCCTTGACTATGCAATGGACACCGCATCGCTTGGTTCCATCGTGTTTCGTGCTGAGGCCCTCTACAACAAGGATGAGATGCAGCCTGTGGTTGACAAGCGCCTGCTGGGTATTGGTGATCTCACCAATTCGCTGCGCATGCAAGAGGCGGATATGTTCAAGTATGTGCTGGGCGCGGATGTCACTGTAGCGACGAACATGCTGGTGAGCGCCCAGTTCATCCAGTTCTGGAACATGGACTTTATCGATGATAGTCGGACCTGTACCACGCAGGCAGGCAACAGCTACGACTGCTCTACGTACACTGGTGAAATGGCCACCATGCACATGAGCAACGGCCTGTACAAGGCGCATGAATTCAAGGAGTTCTATTCGCTCTTCTTCTCCAAGCCCTTCGGTGGTTCCCAGGAGCATCGCTGGAACAACATCGTTATGTTCGAAGAGGACGGCGGCTGGTGGAATCGTTTCGATGTGGAGTACAGCTTCACCGACGAGATCATCGGCGCCTTCGAGTGGAACAACTATTGGGGTGAAGAGAATACGACCTTCGGCCAGTTCGCCGACTCATCAAATGTACAGCTGGGACTCAAGTGGATCTTCGAATAAGTTTCCTATGATCTCTGTATTTTGATCTAAACTAAGGCAGACAGCGGTAGACACCGCTGTCTGCCTTTTCTTTTTTACCCTTCCGGTAGAGGTCTTCGCTATGAGCGATGCTGCAACCAATAACAAATCGAATAATACATTGGCCGAACGTTATGCGGCGTTTGTAGTCCGTCACCGCAAACCGCTGATGTTTCTGTTGTTGATAATGACGGTCATCACTGCATTACAGGTCAAGAATCTGGATATGCGTAATGACCCTGATACGCTGTTGCCGCCCAGTAACCGCTATGTCGCCACCAATCTCTATGCGGAGCATAACTACGGCATGGGCAACCTGATGGTTGCGACGCTGCGGATCAAAGAGGGAGATGTCTACCAGGGCTGGTTCGTCAACAAGGTACAGGAGATCCATGAAATACTGGTCTCTCTGGATACCTCCCGGCCCTCCAACTTCATCGATGTCGCGGCCAAGAAAATCAAGTTCATGGGTGCGGATGAAAACGGGCTCGTTTTCAAGCGGCTGATTCCCACCGAAGGTATCAGCAGTGACCCTGCAACGGCCAAAGCGCAGCTCGCCTTTCTTAAAGAGGGTATTGAGACCAACCCAGTAATGGGTCCGATGCTGGTGGGATTTGAAGACGCAGAGGGCAATAAATGCGAATTCGATGATCGCTATACAAAAAATTGTATCGCCAAATCACTCTATATCATCGGTGACTACACCGATGACGTAAAAGAGATCTACCTGCCCTGGGTGCGTGAAGTACGTGCCATGATGGATGAGCATGGTGCGGATGACCGCTATGAACTGCTGGTAGCGGGTGAGCCCTACTTCCTGGCCTGGATGCTGGCGGATCTGGTCAACAAATGGTGGCTCTTCGTCATCTCACTGGCGATCGTGGTCGCGGCCCTCTGGTTTGAGTTCCGCAATTGGCGCGGGGCGCTCTTTCCGATGCTCGGCGTGGGCGCGACCATCATTCTGACGCTTGGTTTGATGGGTTTTACTGCATTCAAGCTGACGACCATGATGGTGCTGACCCCGATGCTGCTGTTGGCGATCGGAATAGGGCACTCGGTTCAGGTGACCCGCCGATTTATGCAGGAGCAGGCGAAGGGGGTTGAGTGTGAGACCGCCGCCAGAATTTCCATCTCACATACTATCGTGCCGGCCACGCTCTCAATCGTGACCGATATGGTGGGTTTTGCCACTCTGGCAACGGTAGATATCTCATTCTACAAGGCCTATGCCTATTTCGGCA
Source organism: Chromatiales bacterium (assembly GCA_036784775.1). Taxonomy (GTDB): domain Bacteria; phylum Pseudomonadota; class Gammaproteobacteria; order Chromatiales; family Chromatiaceae; genus QGON01. The sequence continues at coordinate 10,195 of JAMJIN010000113.1, forward strand.
TGTTCGGCATGCTGACCCTGCTGTTCTCAACCACTACGTTGATTCCGTTGTTGATGGTCAGCGTTCCCTGTAATAAGGCGGAAGCGAGTAGGGACGAGGCCGAACTTGAAAGGGGGTGGGAGACCAAGGTGGGGAGCTTCATCTCTGGTCTGCTGGCAGGACCGGGCAAATGGCTGCCGATCGGTTTTGTTGCCTTGATCATAGGTGTGTCGACCTACTATTCCGGCATCATCAACGGGACTTCAGAGGACCTGATGCCTGGTGTGGAGAAAGGCATCAACTACTCCCGGGCCGCGTTCAAGGAGCAGTCAGTCACCATCCAGCAACTGGAACGTCTGAATGAGATCATGCCCGGCGTCATCTCCGTGACAGTTCCGATTCGAGGTAAGGAGCCGGTGGCGGAAACCTGTGTCGACGAACCCTTTCCTGAAGAACTCTTCGATATAGAGGATATGGGTGAGCGCCTGGCACAGTGCGACAAGTACAAGACAAAACTTGGATGCTGGGATCCTGATCCCTGCGGGGCGCAGGGTATCTTCAACCAGGCTGATGTGCTGGCGGATATCGAGGCGATGGAAGAGTGGATGCGCGCCCATGAGTTTATCGGTTTCACCGGCTCCTACGCGCAATACATTCGTCTCATCAACATGCTGTTGACTGCTGAGCCGGGAACCAAGCCGGACATCAAGGATCTTTACATCCCGACCTCCGCCAAACTGCGCTCCATCGATCCGGAAGACGATCGTAGCGGTGACGATATCGTGCAGCTCTTCAACGGCCTGCTGGAGACCATGACCGACGATGGTGACATGGACTCCTTCGTTACCCGGGATTGGAACGATGGAGTGATAATGGGATTTGTCAACACCATGGATCCCAAGGAGACCCATCAGGTCACCATGGACATTCAGCAGTATATTGAGGATCACAAGAATGACCCCGGTTTCAGCAAGGTCAATTTCGGTTTGCGCGCTGGTCCGGTGGAAGATCTGTCGAGTGATACCAACGAGTTATCCGTGGAGGGTCCCGACTATGTCAGGCCTGCGGTTGGCGGTTTCCTTGGGGCAACCGAAGCAACCCGGGAAGTGGCGGTTGCCAACTGGCTCTCCGGTCCCATGCTGACGGCGGCGGCAATCTTCGTTATCGCGGCACTGATATTCCGTTCGGTGACGGTTTCGGTGATCCTGGTTGTGTTGCTGTTCATCACTCTTTATGCCCAGTACGGTCTTGGCGGCTACTTCACCAGTGTGAAGAACTGGTCCGGCAATCTTGCCTTCCATCTGCAAGTTGCATTGAGTATCGCGATGGGACTGGGTGTCGATTACGGTATCTATATGATCTCACGGCTTCGTGAGGAGATGCAGGCAACCGCCGGTGACTGGACGCAGTCGCTGGAGAACACGCTGAACACTACCGGATCTGCGGTCATTATCTCCGTGCTGGTATTGTTGGGCTGTTTCATCCCGCTGTTGAATACCGATCTGGCAAACACCTGGGGATTGGGTATCTACATCAGTGAGGCGCTTCTGATCGACGTGGTGACGGCGCTGTTGCTGCTGCCGCTGTTGGTGAAGTGGCTCAAACCGAAGTTTGTGTTCGGGGATAATTAACCATTGAGCAGATGACTCCCGATCCGCTGTAGGCCCGATCAAGCGCAGCGGATCGGGCGTTTGCGAATTGCAGACTGCCGGGTTCCGCTACGCTTGAACCGGCCTACACTTTGTCTTCTCTTTTTTGTTTCCCTGCGTGCGCCATCGGTTTTTTATGAACGGCGTGGCGTCGGTCCCTTTTTGTCGGTTTTTGAAGATCTATTGCGTTTGTTGCGCAGGAACTGCCTTACTTTCTCGGCCAAGGGCAGATTCTTTATGGGGCAGGCCTTACTGATTGGCGGTGGGGTAGGAGGGATCTTTTCCCACGTGCGCACCACCTGACCATCGGCGAGTTTGATGAGACGGCTGGCAGCATTTTTGACATCTGGGTCATGGGATGAGATCAGAAAGGTGGTGCCGAATTTATCGTTGAGCTGCTGTAGCAGGCACATCAGTCGCTGACCTGTCAGCGTATCGAGGTTTGCAGTGGGCTCGTCGGCCAGCACGATCTTTGGATTGGTTGCCAATGCCCTGGCTACGGCGACTCGCTGCTGTTGACCGCCGGAGAGCTGGTCAGGTCTGCGGTAACCGAGATGTCCCATATCCACTTCATTCATCCAGTGATCGGCGATCCCTTCACTCTCCTTTTTATCCATTCCCTGTAGTTGGCAGACATAGGCGATGTTCTCTCTGGCACTTAGCACTCTGATCAGGTTGAATGATTGAAAAACAAAACCGATATTGTGCAGTCGAAAGAGGGTGCGCTCGGTGTGATTCATGCCGAGAATATTTTCGCCATTGACGATGACTTCGCCGTTATCGGCAGATTCAAGTGCACCAATGACGTTCAGCAACGTGCTTTTTCCGGAGCCCGAGCGGCCGGCGAGAACAGCAAACTCTCCCCTGTCGATTGAAAGGTTGACGCCGTTGAGCGCAGGGAAAGGCATGCTGCCTACCCAATAGCATTTATGCAGTTTCTTGACGGTGATGATAGCTGAACTGTTATCTGTCTGAATCATGGTCAGAAGGTTCGCAGGGATTGGCTGATTTCAATTTTTGTCGCCCTCCAGGCCGGATAGAGACCAGCGAGCAGGGCAGCGACCAAGGTGGTTCCGAGTATCCGTGTGGCTGAATCAAGGGTCAGCAGCGGCAGTATGACCGGATCCATATAGAAGAACTTGAAGGCATTGGCGAAGTAGGAGAGATCGATGCCGCTATCGGATAAGGTGTAAAACAAGTAGCCCACCTACCCCATAGCCCAAGGCACCGCCGAGCAGGATCAGCATCACGGCCTCGATCAGCAGCATAAAAAAGATCTGCGACTTTCGGGTGCCGATTGCGATCATGATGCCAAGCTCTTTCTGTCGCTCATGCAGGGCGATCAACATGGTATTAAGGATCTCGGTGAGTACCAGTGCGACGACAACAAGTATGATGATGAGGCCGTAGGCATCGCTGAATTCCAGCCATTGGCTAACCATCGGGTCGAGATCCTGCCAGGCGAGAATTTCATAACCGTCATCGCTGAATTCCTGATTGAGCTGTTGCTGAAGGCCGGCAGTTTTTTCATGGCTACTGGCTCTTATCACGATGTCGGTGACGGATTCTCCCATCTCGAACCAGGCCTGCGCGGCATTCAGGGGTATCAGTGCCAGCGTACGGTCAATCTGAGGTGCGCCGGTTTCGAGAATACCGCGCAGAAAAAAGATCTCGGAGACCATCTCGCCGTTGGGGCGTTGCGCCATGAGCACGATCCTGTCGCCGATCTCAGCGCCTATGTTCTGGGCGACAGTGATACCAAGCAGGAGGTCGTGGGAAGTGCCGGGATTGAGCCAGCGGCCCTGTTTAAGCCCCCGGTGTTAGCGGCTGAGTAAAACCGCGCATAGATGGCGAAGGCCGCCTCGCTGCGTCGATACATCCTCCGTCAGAACGTCACATCC
>JAMJIN010000483.1:0-1359 GCA_036784775.1 Chromatiales bacterium
TGCGCTTGTACCCGACCCGGCTCTACTGCTCTGCACTGCGGCCTGTCTACGTCCATAGTCCCAATAAACACTGCACTTAAAACCTGTCACGCGCGGTGCGTTGTGTCACGCTGAGTACGTTCAGTCACGTTAGTCAGAGCGGGACAGGGTTTAAGTGCATCGCACAAAAATTATGTACGCCGGGCATCCTAGGGAAGCGAACATCCACCATCCCGCCGGTGGGCCGTTCATAGAGGAACGCCGATGGGAGGGTGACTGAACAGACCAGAGTCAGGAACGTGGACTATTGTGCATCGAACTAGCACATTCACGCCAGCGTCCTAGGAAACAGCCCTATGGGGTGTACTGGGGTGGGCTTTCATCCACCAAATTCGGGCTGGAGCCCCCGCAGTAGCAGCTTAAAATGCAGTCAGCTTTTTTATGAAGGATGCCCTGGCCTCGTCACTGCCCCGTAGGATAAGGGATTTTTTGTTTCCTCATCTGTCACGACTGCTGCGTGGGCTCCAGCCCGAATTTGGTCTTTCAACCGGTGACACTTCTCGACCTCATCCAGGACGAGGCGGAATTCATGGTCGGAAATCTTGCCATCAGTCAGGGCTACGTGGTCTGCAATGGTATTTAGCTTGCCGAGGGTCAGTACTCAGATCTCGTCATGTTTCTTGGCCTTGACGGCTAGGCGGCGACTAACAACTTTGCCAGCAACCCCGAGTAGCCCAAGGCTAGGGCCGCCTCTTCCAGCCGCAATACGACTGGTGTTGCAATAATGGTGGACAGGAGGCCGATACCTCCAATGCTAGCCTCCTCCAATGCCCATTCCCATACTGGCAGTGAGTAGAGCAGTGTCCACGCCATCGGCGGCATTAACACCACGGCGGTACTTTTTGTACAGGGCTGCTTCTTCGAGCTGTTGTTTGAGACGGTTTACCTGCTGCAGCCGGTATTGCTGACCCGGCGCGGCCAGCTCGGGGCATAGATTCATCGTCTCTGCGGTTGCAGGGGGAGGTGCTGTCGGTTGCTTAATTCATGTTATTTCGATAGATGTACATCTATCCAATTGGTGTGGCTTCTTTCCCGATGGGTACATGTACTATGGGAGCGCGTATTTTTTTATACCTCATGGGTACTATCTGGATAGGTGTAGGGGAAAGTCCCTAACGCGCACCCCCTCCCTATAGCGCCCCATCTCTACCCTAGCCGATTGAACCAGCATAATGCAGGCATTGCTTGTCACATTCGATAGATGTCGCTATTTGACGCATATGCAGAAAAAAATTGGCGCGATTGCCTTGACACGACACAACGTTCGGTGAGTTTTATGACACGTTTTACCTTAATTTGTGCATTTAGTGGAAGGCTTGT
>JAMJIN010000114.1:0-13604 GCA_036784775.1 Chromatiales bacterium
GGCTGTTTCTTCTGACTCGCTATTTGCAGCTATTTCATCCGGTTACCGCTGTTCGCCAATTATGTTCGGGTTTTTACCGCCATCTACAACCCCCAAACCGGAGACACTGCTGCGTAACCTGCCGATCAACTACATTCAGTTCGATCCAAAATTTCTTGATGACCTGGCCGGCAACCAGGAAAAGCAGGACGCGCTCAATGAAGCAAACAGGATTGGCCAATCCTACAACGTAAAAACCGTCGCCACAGGCATTGAAGATGCCAACAGTCTGGCGATACTCTGGTCTATTGGGGTGAACTATATAAGGGGATATTTCCTGCAGGAACCCTCCCCTACCATCAGCTATGACTTCAAGCAACCCTGACAGCTGAAAAATCAAAGCATTTCAGGCTTCCTGGCGGGCAACAAAAAGCCCCGCAGGGAGTCCCGGCAGGGCTTTTCAGCTAAGACCAGCAAAAATGTCACCACGGCATAAACGAGTTCCACTTTGTCATGGGTCTGGATACATCCCGTATATTACGATTCATCGAGCGCATATCGTGCGACATGTAGTAGGTTGACTCGGTCATGGACTTCATCGAGTCACTCATGGTATCCATACTTGACAGGATAGGCTCCAAAGTCCTTACATCCTGAGCCATCGAATCAACACTGACCGCCATGGTGCGCACATTTGCAGTCAACTGACCCACGCTGTCAGTCATACTCTGCACATTGCTTGCCATGATACTCATGTTGGAATCGACGCTGAGAGCAAGAAAATGGACATCTTTCGCCAAGCTGAAGATCAGATAGAATCCATAGGCGGCGAGTAAAATGAAAGCAAAAAGTGACGGGTAGACGATTAATTCCCAGCGTCTCGCACTGGTTTCAAAGGCCATGGAAAGCCTATCCATACCGTATAGTTCACGTTTATTCTCGTCGGCTTCGGCAGATTTTTCAGCTACAGCCTTCTCTTTTTCTGTCATCACTACAATACCCTACTCACATATGAGTAATATCTAAGTCTAGCATAGACTAAACTTATCACAATCATCAGCGGAGTATATATTATATACTCTAATATAGTCCAGATGGCTGTATTGTAGTGTTCGTTTTTTCTCGACTAAATCCTCCAGATCACCTCACTGAAACGAAAAAGCCCGGCAGAGCCGGGCTTCAGTTAAGCATTTAGAACCTTGGCATTAAAATTCGCCGGTAGCGCCCCGATTCATAATATCAAGAATAGACTCCTTCACCTGCATAGCTTCCTGCTTCAACTCAGGAGGCAAGGGTGCGCCGCCGTAAATCATCAGGTCCATATTGAGCGTAACCAGCCAGAGCTTGCCCGCCTGATCTTCGAGCAATGTGATACGGCAAGGCAAGTAGGCCGAATAGGCGTCGGAATAGTCAAGCATAGTCGCTGCAGTCAGGGAGTTGCAGAAGAGAAAGATCTTGACGAACCGGTAACTCTCCCCTTTTTTCGCTTCGATATCCTTGGAAAGCGGCAGTTCACCCACATGCGACATATTGTGTTCGTTCGCCACGAACTTCATGGTCTCTTCGACTTCTTCTGCCGTTAGTCCCTCTTCAACCGGAATTTTCCAGACCGAGGCCTCTGCCGCATTTTTTGTCTCCAAAAGCTTCTCAACCATCTCCATATAGGCCTTTCCTGCACCTGGATCGAAACCTGACAAGACATCGCTATACTTGCCATACAGCGCGCCAATCCCAAGCACTGCGACCAAACCGACCAGCGCCAACATATTTCTGATAAATCCCATCTCTCTCTCCACCAATCTCAACTGATGCCCATAGAGTCCGCATCATTATGATTATATGAACGCGCTAAAATCGCGTCACTTTTATCCAAGTGTCCATCAGAAAAGATAATTCACTACAAAAGACACAAAGCCGTCGGCGAAAGAAAACATTGTTAATCAATCTCTGGCCTTAGTGATCTTTGCATTCTTTTGTAGTTGGATAGGGTTTTCCGGACGGAGACTAATTATTGTCAATGGCTAACCAAGGTAGTGCGGGTAGACCGCTACGGTCAATGCATTGAATTCTCGGGTCCCTTTACCCCGTGGATCAAGCTCAAATACAGCAAGTCCTTCACTGAATGAGCGCCGAAAAACCGTACGCTGACACAATCTCTGCTTAACAAAGCTGATGTCTGAGAGCGAAATCAGTGCGGCAGCAGCCTCATCTGACTCACGAATCGCTCTGTGGGTGTCAGCACGATTGATAAATGCAAAAAGTTCAGGATTCTTGCCGTCAACGTTATCATCGACAAAACGGATAAACCTCTGGGTCGACCAGATATCCGCCTGAGAGGGGGGCACCGGAATCACAACCCTGTCCGCCAGCCTCAAGGCTCGCTTCATCGATTCGATATCTGCGGTGCCAACATCGATAAGCACCTCATCAAATTCCTTGAAGCGTTTTTTATGGTTCAATCCCGATGCGTCCACGACCTGGATTTTGGGTTCATAACCCTCTTCCACCCGGACATCCACAACATCCGTTAAGGTCGCTTGCGGATCTGCGTCAACAACCAACACCTTTGCATCTGCCAATGCCAACCACACAGCCAGATTGAAGGCCACCGTACTCTTTCCGGATCCCCCCTTGAGACTACCGATTACTGTTATCATGCACTCCCCTTTTCAAGTCTGTGGTGTAGGCATTTGCCTTCACAACAGGCTCGATTTCACTCCATCAATGGAAATTGGTCAATATAATCTACCTGACTCATTGTTGGTGATGAATCAAATCCGTCCACGGCATATGGGCTTCTCTCAATCTGATACCAGTCCTGATCCACGGTCTGGTAGGCGCCCGGATAGCGCGACTCATTTGCTCGTCTACTGATCCCCGTGTTATCAGCATGCGGTTCTCTCCACTTCCGGAATGACGACGTGTAGGGGTTGCTGTTGAAAACCTGCCTCCTGGCCGATATTGAAGGAGTATAGTCTCTCTGCGGATAGCGACTCCTCAGGGCAGGGGGTTCAATCCTGCGGTTGGACAGCACTGGCATCCTTGCGCCCGGCTGACCGGCAGCACGGTTCACTGGTCGAAAAGCGTAGCGTTGGTACGGCTGATACCTATCCAATTTGCGGGAGGCAGTACTTTTCCCGACAACAGTTGCACGTTTATTTACAGCAGGCCTGCGCTGCGAATTGGCGGCAGGCAGGGTGCTTAACGCCAACGCACGAGAGTCCCTCTGTAGCGGCGAAACATTCATCGGCCGAAACCTGGGCTGAGGCATATGCTGCCGGACCTGTGGCCGATATCCCATTGGAGCGCGGGATGGCTGAAAGGCCATGCGTGGAAGCTGTTGGTTGTTTGGTCGATAGGCTTTCTGCAGCGGCCGAAAGCGATATCCCGCAACATAGACCGGGGCGGGAACAGGACGATGATTGTAAGCCACATGCGGACGATACTGGGACGCATAGCGGACAGGCGCAGGGTTTACTGCATATTGTCCAGCATAACGGGGCTGAGGATTCACATAGACAGGAGGAGCAAATCCCCGACCCTGATAAGGCTGATGCTGTGGACGCCACTGGTTTGCGGGAAAGGGATATCCAGGTACGGGACCGCCAAACGCCATACGCGGGGCATTTGCCTGTCGCAAGGGTCTAAAGCGATACCCCTGGTAATAGTTTGCCTGCATCTGAGGGTAAGCACGCACGCTCTCGTAACCACCGAAAAATCCTGCCTGACGATTCCAATCGGGACGATAGCGACCCTGCTGATATTGCTGTTGCCGGGAGACCTGGCCCCACTGCGGCGCATAACGGTCAGCTTGCCATGCAGTCGGCGCTGCCTGATATCCTGCTGAGGACGGATAAAAGGCCCAAGCCGATGCCCCAGGAAGCGCCAGTAACAAAAGCGCACCTAAGGAAAAAAAACGCAAACCTTTGGAATTCATCTATTTTCCACCTGTTTCAATATGCAGGAATTAATCAATAAAGCGAGACACGTTCCGCGTCTCAATCACTACGCACAGTTTAACTGCAAACTGTCTTCTGAAAAACCGTTTGCCCCTCATTTTGGTGGAATTTTAACGATATTCAGATAAAGAAAAGTACCAATCCATGCTATCTAGCCGATCTGCTTGAATCCAGTGGCCTAAAGCTGTTTGTATAGTCTCTTGCCTGAGAGGGTGACCAGCGGTTATTACTATCCGAAAATCGTCTATCCGGGCGATACTTCATCATACGGTTGGCGCCCTCCCACACGATGGGAGCTGGCCTATTCGGCTTTGTTTCTACTGGATCCCCTCTAAAACGGTATCTGTTTTCCCTCTTCTGTGCTTGCTGTCCTGTCGGTGAAACCGGATTCAGACCATGTAGCCGTAATTGCTCGTCAGGTTCGATGGTTCGAAACCGAAACGCACCAATCTGTGGTGAGATAGGGCGCATCTCCTCAACAGGGCGATAGGTTCCTCGCGGAAGGCTTGAGGGATTCACTAGGCTTGGAGGAAGAAGGGCTGGCTCGGCATTGTGCTCCAATGCCTTCGGCGTCTGATATGCAGGCAACCCATACCCTTCCTGAGTTAATGGCCGCCAATGAAAAGAGCGGGCACCATCGGTTGCTGTCGAATTGGAAGTAGAAACTCCGTCAAGCGGCCGAAAACCATAACTTCGAGTATCGCTTACGGCTTCTGTCATGCTTAATAAACACGCCAACGACCAACTTAAAGACAACCAGCCTATCCGAAGCAAAGTGATCACCTATTATTCATGCAGATGCTAACAATAAAAGCCGACAAGCAGCAAAATGTCCAGAAACTTAGGTATTAGCAGCAGCAACACCGGCTTGAACCGGCCCTCAAAACGTCAAGGGGACAGAAAACCGAGCATTCTGTCCCCTTAATCTGTGACTCAATCACTAACCAGAAAAACCAGCCCACTATTTCAGACGAATCCCCCGGCGTGCTGTTTTCTTACGCAGAGGAAGCGTTCTAACCTTAGGTGAAACTGGTGTTGCGGCCTTTTTAGCTGTCTTTGCTGCACCGTTGCCGTTACCTTTCGCTTTAGCCGGGGTAGTGCTGGTTTTCTTTGCGCTGGCAGCGACTTTTTTCTTGGTCGCAACTTTTTTCAGCGCCGATGGGCGCTTTTTCGCCCGCTTCGGAGCTGCTTTTGGAACAACTTTCGCTGCCACCGGTTTAGTAGTGGTTTCAGGTGAGTCTGCAGCCAATTTCTCTACAGCCTCCGTTTGGTCACTTTTCGTCACGTCGATAGCTGCATCAGGCTCATTAGCCGCAACCATACTGACTTCAGTTGTTTCCACACTCTCTTTGACGGGTGAAGCGGGCTTTGTAGCGACCGGTTCAGCCACCTTCTCAGGTGCCTTTTCCACAGTCTCCAGCTCCTTCTCGGCAGGCTTTTCTGCTGCGACTTCAGCGGGGGAGTCGCTGTCAGGAACCGGCTTGTCTGACACTTGCGATTCGGCTGCCTGGAAACTTTCAGCCACAGGAGCCGCTGCTACCGGGGCCGGAACAGTCCCTGCCGGAGCGGGTGAGAACGCACCACCCCCACCGGATGCTGGACCACCTGTCCCACCGGAAGTGGGGGATGAGGGTGGGCTTCCTCCTCGTTTGGAAGATTTTTTAAACAGCTCTGCCAGCAGTAGAAAGATGCCCCTGATCAAATAGAAAACCATCATCAGTGCAGCAACCAACTTACCCCAAACCGCCACCCACAGCGGCGTTTTCGCCGGAGCAGCTTCAGGCGACACCGGCTCCGCTGGGGCCGTGACTGTAGCACCTGCAGTCTCCAACGCGGGCATCTCCACTCCCGCCGGGGCGGTGGCAGCAGCAACTTCAATCAAATCCTTACTGGCATTGATACAACCCAATGGAATGACGATCAAGGTCAATACCGTGGAGACCAGTACACCGGAAGCCAGGGAAATCGCCATGCCCTGAAAGATCGGGTCAAAGAAGATCACCGAGGAGCCGCATACCAGGGCAAACGCGGTTATCATGATCGGACGGGTTCTCGTCTTACACGACTGAATTACGGCTTCAACAACCGTGCTGCCGTGTTGGATCTCATGGATAGCGAAGTCGACCAGCAAAATAGAGTTGCGCACGATGATACCGGCCAGCGCAATCCAGCCGATCATAGAGGTTGCCGTGAACTCACCACCCCATCCTGCCTGAAAGAAAAGCATGTGTGCAGGAATAATACCCAACAGGGTCAAAGGGATTGGCGCCATGATCAGCGCAGGGATACGGAAGTTGCCAAACTCCCACACCACCAGAATATAGATCATGATGAGCGCCACCATAAAGGCTGCACCCATATCTCTGAATGTCTCAAAAGTGACGGTCCATTCCCCGGCCCACTCAATCGCAGAGGTGGCATCATCTCCAGGCGGGCCCAACCAGAACGTATCCAGTGCAACGCCGTCAGGCGCAACATAGCGCTCCTGTTCCAGCAAGTCCTGAACCTGAAGCATGCCATACACCGGCGCCGCCATCTTGCCGCCAACATCAGCGACGACATACTCCACGTCACGCAGATCCTTGTGGAAGATTATGTCCTCTTCGCGCACCTGCTCGAAGCGGCCCAACTCCCTGAGCGGCACAGCGATTCCGGTGGTCGACATAATGGGAATATCTCCCAGCCGGGTGATCTCAGAACGTTCCGCCAACGGCACCTGGAGAACGATATTGATCGGCTCATGCCCCGCCCGCTGCTTGACATCACCCAGCGGCGAACCACCCAGAGACATACTCAGATTGCGGTTGATGGTATCCACAGAGATACCGCGCCTGACCGATTTTTCCGTATCCACGGTAAAGCGCCAATACTGATAGGGATCGCGCATGTAGTTATCCACATCACGCAGGCTCTCAGCCTTCTTGAATAGCTCAGTCAGATCGCTGGCCACCTGGCGGCGGACTTCGGAACTCGGACCATGAACCTCGGCCACCACGGACTGAAGTACCGGCGGTCCCGGCGGCATCTCCACCACCGCATACTTGGCACCGCTACCCTTCACCATCCTCTTAAGGTCCTCGCGGGCCTGGGTGGCTATTTCATGACTACTGCGGTCACGCTTCGATTTATGCAGCAGCTGTATCTGCACTTCAGCCTGCCAGGGGCTTTTACGCAGATAGTAGTGACGCACCATGCCATTGAAATCGAAGGGCTTCGAGGTTCCAGCGTAGACCTGCACCGCAGTCACTTCGGAGTATTGACGGATCTTATCCGCCATCCGATGCGCCAGATTGGCGGTCACCGGCAGAGCAGTCCCTTCGGGCATGTCGAGGACAACAGCAAATTCAGGCTTGTTGTCCAGCGGCAGCATCTTTACCGCCACCAGGTCGAAATAGAAGAGGGAGCAGGCGAGAGCAAAGGTTCCCCACATCACCAGCTTGAAGAGACGCGCCTTGGCGGGTTTCTCGATCATCGGAATAAGAACCCGCCGGAACATGCCTTCCAGCTTCTCCGCTTCCTTGTGCTCCCTTTTACCCGCTTTCTCCAGATAGTTCATGGATGGCCGCAGCCAATGGGACATAGTCAGGTAGGGGGTAAAGACAAATGCTGCGAATACTGAGATCAGCATCGCCGACGAGCCAAGGGCCGGAATCGGCTCCATGTAAGGCCCCATCATGCCGGAGACGAACCCCATCGGCAGCAGCGCCGCGATAACCGTGAAAGTAGCGAGGATCGTTGGATTACCCACCTCGCGCACCGCATCGACTGCGGTATCGACGTCGGTCTTGCCCTCTTCCAGCCAGCGGCGGTAGATATTCTCGACCACCACAATAGCGTCATCCACCAGGATACCGATGGAGAAGATGAGTGCGAAGAGACTCACCCGGTCGATCGTGTAACCCATCAGCCAGGCACTGAAGATGGTCATCAACAACACAACGGGAATAACCAGCACCACCACAATAGCCGGCCTGAAGGCACGGAACGCCCCCAATACCAGCAGGAAAACAAAACCCGTCGCCATGAACAATTTAAAGATCAGGTCACTGACCTTGTCATCCGCACTCTTGCCGTAGTCGCGGGTAACGCTCACCTCCACATTGTCGGGAATCAGTGAGCCCTTGATGTTGTTCACCCGCTCGATGATCGAATTTGCAACGGTGACCCCATTGGAGCCCTCTTTTTTCGCCACCGCAACGGTGACTGCAGGGACGCCATCAGCCTTGATATCGATCTCGCTCGCGGCGCCCGTATAGTAGGCGACCAGATGCTTCGCATCCTCCGGTCCCTGCTTTACCCGCGCGATATCGTGCACATAAACCGGCACGTCGTTGTGGGTGCCGACGACCAGGCGATTGATGTCATCCACGGACCTGAGAAATGAGCCGGTTACCACGGTAAAGTGGGTATCCCCCGCCTCTACGCCTCCAGCCTGCTGTTCGCTGTTGGCGGTCTTGATGGTGTTAGCCACCTGATCCAGACTGATGCCAAAACCCGCAAGCCGCTCCGGAAAGACCTCAATCGTCACCTGCTCGCGGCGGCCACCCACCACAAAACCATTGCCGGTATTCGGCAGCTCCTTGATCGCCTGCAACACATCGTGCGCCAACATGCGCAGCTGCCCGTCATCCACATCCGGCGCGCCGTCACCATCCACATCCTTGGACCAGAGCGTCAGGTTGACCGCGGGCACATCATCGATCCCCTTGGCCTTCACCAACGGCGGCATCACGCCGGGGGGAATCAGATCCATGTTGGAATCGATCTTATCGTTGACCTTAACCAACGACGGCCCCATATTCTCGCCCACGTCGAACTCTATGGTGACGACACCGCCTCCCCGCTGAGCTGCGGAATAGACATGCTTCACACCCGGAATCTCCGACATGATCCGTTCCAGCGGCGCTATGGCCAGACCGGATACCTGTTCCGCAGCCGCGCCGGGATACTGAACGAAGATATCCACCATCGGCACGGAGATTTGCGGATCCTCCTGGCGGGGCGTGACGACGAGACCGAGCAGTCCCATTAACATCATGGCCAGAAAGAAAAGGGGTGAGAGAGGCGACTCAATGAAGAATCTGGCGGTTCTGCCTGCCAGACCCAGATGCGCGTCGCAGTTGGGATCCATTGGATGGGGCTGATCGAGATTATTGTCGTTCTGACTCATGTGCGGTCTCAAAGTATCTGCAACTGCAGGATCCGATGATCTTGCAAGGGTTCAAGGCAAAAACCCGGGGAGGCACGCCTACCCTCGATTCAAATGTCTTTAAAAAGTTACGATAGACGACTGATGAGACACCGCCTATCTGGTCGGCGAGGTCCAACCGGCACTGATACCGACACCGGGATTACGTGCTACCCGTTCGCCAGCCTTGAGACCGGAGAGGACAGTGGTATAACCGCCGGGAAGCTGCTCGCCAACCCGGATCAGCCGCAATTGATGCTTGCCTTCGTCACCAAGCACATAGACACCGGGGAGACTGCCGTTGTAGCGAACTGCGCTACTGGGGATAACCGGGTTGCTGCGTGCCGGCGCATTGAAATCCGGCACCATCACCTTGGCATACATTCCGGGCGCAGAGACGCCCTGGGGCAGATCGAACTTGATGGTCACGGTGTGACGTTGCGCATCTGCCATGGGAAAGATCTGCGCGACACGCACCGGGATCTCCTGATCGCCAATATCCAGCTCCGCCCGCAGCATCATGCCTTCGCTCAGGCCAGGACGCAGACGGCCCGGGACATCCACAACAATCTGCAGATACTCCACATCGGCATATTTCAGCAGGGGCTGACCCGGCTGAACAGTGTCACCCACCTCGATAAACTTTTTCATGATCACGCCGCTAAACGGCGCCAAACTCTTGGCATCCCGGAGCTTGGCATCAATCGCCCTGATCTCGGACTGCACGCGAACGATCGTATTGCGCGCCGACTGGACGCGGGTCTGGGAAGAGTAGATATCGGCGCCGCGCTCAACATCGCGGTCGCGTTCACCCATCATGTCTTCCATGGGACTGGTGAACATTTGATCAAACAGGTTGGGTACACCCATGCCACCCATCGATGATTTGGTCTTGGGCGACCAGAGTTCGCGATTGTACTGCACGCCTGCATTTCGCAGCTGAACATCTGCATTGGCCAGCTGCGCCATTGCGGCCTGACGCTTGGCGCGCAGCTCGCTCTCATCCAGCTCCACCAGCAGATCGCTATCCTTGAAGGCATCACCTTCGATACCTGCGAGAAACTTGACCCGGCCCGGCAACTGCGCCGATAGGGTCACCTCTTTGTACGGCACCACGGTGCCGCCAAGAGAGACATGCGGCACGCCCTGCGACTGCTGCACAACAAAGTAGTCGCCGCCACTCACTGGCACCTGCGCCACTGCACTGGCAGATACCGCCATTGCAGATGCGATCCCGACGCTCAAAATCAACGCCTTTAGTCTGTCACCCATAGTTCCGTACTATCCAATGCTTAAAAGTGAAATTGTGGAAAATAGCCTGATGCAACTGCCATCCAATAATCAGGCACGTCCCATCACTGAGAAACTCTTGATGAACGGCTTTGCCATGCGCGGATCCTTGATCATGGCGGAGTAGTCTCCAACCACGAACTTCATCTTGCGCGAGGTAAATGCCATGCCGAGACCCATCATACCGGGGGGTTTGGACATCCATTTGCGCCACTGCTCATCTAGAGGCGCGGATATCCCAATTCATCTCCTGGCCATCGAAGGCGCCGGCAGCTGTCGCCTTGCCATTTTCCACGACGAGCAAGCCCTTGGGCGCTGTTTCGCCATCGAATCCATACCCGATCACACTGTTGAAGCCGATCTGGGCCAGAGCATCTGACAACTCAGGTTCGGCGTTCCAGTGTTCCATGAAACTCTTCATCCACTCATCGGAAAACAGATCGGCCATGTCGCCTCCTCAGGCTCGCATTCAGTTGATTTTTTTCGGGACAAGCCTCTGCCGGAGGGAGTGTCTCGGAACCTATCAGTATCCACGAAGCAGATTACCAATGCAAATAAACAGCCCTCAAAAA
Source organism: Chromatiales bacterium (assembly GCA_036784775.1). Taxonomy (GTDB): domain Bacteria; phylum Pseudomonadota; class Gammaproteobacteria; order Chromatiales; family Chromatiaceae; genus QGON01. The sequence goes on from JAMJIN010000114.1 coordinate 10,989, forward strand.
TGCCTGTCATACAGGAATTTTAGTAATTGCCCAACTTCCTAAATATTTAGTTATCAACGACCTAGAAACAACAACCAGAGAATGTCCGATTTTCGGGAAAGTAAACTCAAAATAGGTCTGTTGCCACCCTGTTTCACGCGCTAGTATTTACCGCATAAAGAATAAAAAGCGCCCGCTTGCAATTAGGAGTCAAACTTGAAGATGCACCCCGCCGGACAGATTATAGAGTCGCGTTTAGCACATCTTGAATCCCACCTCGAACAGGAAAACCCGGTTCTGCTGAAAACCGTGCAGAGCTTCCGCATGCTCGACGGCATCGCCTTCAGGCTTGGGTTGCTGGAGGGGGACAACTCCTTTGCAACTCAGATTCCCTGGTGGCCCCTTATCTCGATCCTCGGCACCTTCTCGGCGGGCAAATCGACCTTCATCAACCACTATATCGAGCACAAGATGCAACGCTCCGGCAACCAGGCCGTGGACGACAAGTTCACCGTGCTCTGCTACAGCCGGGAAGAGACGGCGCACGCCCTGCCCGGCGTGGCACTGGATTCCGATCCCCGCTTTCCTTTCTATCAGATGTCCAACGAGATCGAAAAGGTGGCGGAAGGCGAAGGCGCCCGCATCGACGCCTATCTGCAGCTGAAGACCTGTCCCAGCCAAAAACTGAAAGGCAAGATACTCATCGACTCCCCTGGATTCGATGCCGACGCACAACGCACCTCCACACTGCGCATCACCGACCACATCATCGATCTCTCCGACCTGGTACTTGTCTTCTTTGACGCTAGGCACCCGGAACCCGGTGCAATGCAGGACACGCTCAGCCATCTGATAGAACACACCATCAAACGCCCAGACTCGGGAAAATTTCTCTATATTCTTAACCAGCTCGATACCACAGCCCGGGAGAACAACCCGGAAGATGTCATTGCCGCATGGCAGCGTGCATTGGGTGAACGCGGGCTCACCGCTGGACGTTTCTACGCCATTTACAATCCCGATGCCGCAGTGCCCATCGAAGACGAAGCCCTGCGTCAACGTTATGAATCAAAACGGGATGAAGACCTCAAGGAGATTCACGGTCGCATGGAAGAGGTCGAGATCGAACGCGCCTATCGCATTGTTGGCTCCCTGGAAAAGACCGCGCGGGATATCGAGGAGCGAACCATCCCAATGGTTATCCGCACCCTCGAAACTTGGCGTAGACGGGTTCTCTGGGGCGACGGGATTGTCATGGGCGGCCTGCTACTGCTCCTGCTGGGATTCACCATCAATGCCGGATACTGGCAGGGTCTCAGCTTCGCCCCCTCCTGGCTCGACACCACACCCGGCAGTATCCAGCCCTGGTTGATGGTAATCGGTCTGTTGATAGTGCTGACCCTGGTCCATTTCGGCATCAGATCACTGGCAGCAAAGACGCTGCTGGGCTCACTGAGAAAACAGGCTGAAAAGGCCGATTTGAAGGGTAATCCAATCGGCAGCTTTCTGCGCAGCATCAAGCCCTGGCGCAGCATTTTCAGGCGCAACCCTGCCGGCTGGGGCCGCAAGACCCGCCAGCAGCTAAAAAATGTATTGCAGGAGACAGATCTCTACGTACAGACCCTCAACGATCAGTTCACCAACCCTTCCGGCTCAGCACAAATCACCATGGACGAGGCGTCTCCCTCCTTCGCCGATGAACCTGCCGTTAAACAGGCTGCAGCCACGATCGAGAACACTTAAGCACTCAAGTTTCGGAGTTCGTGATGATGTTTGGAATGACGAACGCAGGGTGCGCTGTGGGCACTAGAATAAGCAGTTACAGCAATCATGGTGCGCTCAGCGCACCTTACCAGAGACTTGAGAAGAGCGCAGGAGCAACGCACCGCGGCGAACTTGATGGCATGGTCGCCGCGGGGTGCCGCTCCTGTAGTGAAAGGGTTGTGCTTAACCGTGTTCGCTCCCGTCAAACACCTTGCGCCGGTTGCGGCCTTCCCGTTTGCACTGGTACATGGCGCGATCGGCTTCAGTGTAGAGTTGATCCACCAGCTCACTCTCTGACCTCCCTTCCTGGCCTTCCAGACACAGACGAGTGATGCCAATACAGGCGGTAATCTCCAGGTTTGCTGCCGCTTCATCTTTCAGCTCGATCCTGACCAACCGCTCCTGAATCCGTTGCGCAATCAGTTCAGTACCCTCCTCACCCGTATTGGGCAGAAGAATCACAAACTCTTCGCCGCCCAATCTGGCCACGATATCCCCGCTTCTGATCTCATCCTTGAGAATATCCGCAATCATGCAGAGCACCCGATCGCCAATCGCGTGCCCCCAGTTATCATTGACCCGTTTGAAGAAATCCACATCCATCAGCATCAGACTGCAAGGCAGCTCATAACGCACAGCCCGAGAGACCAGCGCCTCCGCCTCGTCGAAGAAGTAGCGACGATTATTCAGCCCGGTCAACTCATCTACCGAAGAGAGCTGCTCATATTTCTGCTTGAGCCCCTCTGCCTCCTGCAACGTAGTACGCAGTTCATGGGTGCGTTGATCCACCTGTTAGCGGCTGAGTAAAACCGCGCATAGATGGCGAAGGCCGCCTCGCTGCGTCGATACATCCTCCGTCAGAACGTCACATCC
>JAMJIN010000115.1:0-13478 GCA_036784775.1 Chromatiales bacterium
GCCATGGCGGTCTCCTCATTTGGCTTCAGGTTCAGTATGCGCCACCCACTGACTCAATAGCTGAGCCTCAGGGGTAATCAGGTATCAATTTACGCCTGTTGCCGGCGATGCAGATAATAACCCGCTTGTTTTCTCTATTATCAACATGCCTTCCTGGGCTGTGTTTAACAGCGCAAATGGCAGCCTCAGTGGTACGCCATCCGGGGACTACATTGGTGAATACAGTGATATTCGTATCAGTGTAAGTGACGGAGTGGCGAGTACAGCACTCGCGGCATTTTCCATCAATGTGCTGGGCATTAATCATCAACCTGTTGCGAATGATGATCTGGTATCTGCAACGGCAGGGCAGGCGGTGCCGATTGCTGTACTGAATAACGACAGCGGTCTTGAGGATGGGCCGATTACTCTGAGCGTGCTGCAGAATACAACGAAGGGGAACCTCTCGATCAATGGAGATAATACCTTTTCATACCTCCCGGATGCTGGATACAGTGGTTTGGATTCGTTTACCTACCAGGTTGTGGATATTGACGGCGAGAGTGCCACGGCAACCGTAACCCTCAGCGTGACTTGCGAGGGAGATTGCACGACACACATGGCCAGAATCAGCTGGAGTCAAAGCAGTGGTGTGGGAGTTCAGGAGTACCGTGTTCACTATGGAACTCAGTCAGGTGTTTACACCCAGTGGGTCGTGGCTGACACCATGACCTCCCATGATGTAACGGTTCCTGGTGGTGGTGCCTGGTATTTCTCAGTGACTGCGGTTGACAGTCTTGGTGTTGAGTCCGGTTTCTCTGATGAGGTCAGTCTGACCTTTTAAAGGATTCATAGGATAGGATGACTATCCAATATTCTCCTTGGTAATATCGATAAATTCTTTGTCGGGAATCTAAAAGCGCAAAGCCGTAGAGTTGTTTCACCCTCTACGGCTTTGCGCTTTTGCGTTTTAATCTTCACGTTATCTGAAGTTTAATGAACTAATATTCTATTGGTTGATTTCGTTCACAAAACCATAAAGTCAGTCGGTTTGTTCTAATAATTTATGCATAAATCCGGCAGGCATCACACATTGAAATCAGTGTGAAAAATTGTGTCACATGTTTGATCTTATGAACTGTTCATCCGTCCAATCATTGCCAACAATGTAGCCATAACGAGTTGTATTGTGGATTATAAATATGTTGTTGGAAAATTTATTTTGTAAGCGTTTCTCTTTTTCTCTGTTCGTCATCCTAAGTGTTTTTTTAGTAACGCCGTTTTTCACGGATTTGCAAGCTGCTGATGCAGGTGTTGTGTCAACACGTATTGAGCAGAGAATCTCGGCCTCCATGGATGACGTGGAAGAGGAAGAGAGTGGCAACATCTACGCTAACAGTTCAGACCTGGAGCTGGTATACGATGGTGAATATCAAGTTGTTGGACTCCGCTTTGCTCTGAATCTGCCACAAGGTGTTCGTGTCGACGAGGCAAAACTTCAGTTTACCGTTGATGAGGTTTCAACCGATCCGACAAGCCTGGGGATTTATCTGGAAAATAGTCTGGATGCGCAGCCATTCAGCAATCTGAGTTATAACGTCTCCTCCCGCACATTTTTTCGTCAAAACGTGCCATGGCTTCCTGCGGATTGGACGAGTGTAGGGGAAGCGGGTGCAGCACAGCAGACGCCCGATATTTCAGCACTGATACAGGCGGCAGTCGATCAACCTGACTGGAAATCCGGAAGCCATGTTGTAGTTGTGATTAAAGGCAATGGGCGGCGTACTGCATCCTCTTATGACGGCGAAATGAATAAGGCGCCGCTACTGTCTGTTTTATACACAAATAGTGAGACAGCTCCTGTTCCAGAGGAGCCGGTGATAGAAGAGCCTGTAGTTTCAAAACAATTCACCAGTCGTATCTCCTCATCTCTTGATGATGTGGAAGAGGAAGAAGATGGAAATATCTATACCAATAGTTCTGATATTGAACTGATATACGATGGTGAGTATCAGGTTGTCGGACTTCGCTTTGCTGTTGATCTGCCGCAGGGCGCCCGCATCGATGACGCGAACCTCCAGTTTACTGTCGATAAGGTTTCCCGTGGTGACAGCAGCCTTCGAATTGGTGTGGAGCAGACGCCCAATGCAGCGCCGTTCCGGAAAAGCAGTTATAACGTTTCATCACGCACGCTTTTTGCAAAGTCTGTTGCATGGTCTCCATCAGTTTGGAGGAAAAGGGGGCGCGCTGGTGCTGAGCAACGGACGCCCGATATTTCTACCCTGATACAGGCCGCAGTCGACCAACCGGATTGGCAGGCCGGGAATCATCTGACGGTGGTCATAAAAGGTAACGGACGCCGTGTGGCCTCTTCTTTTGACGGCAAGCCAGATAAAGCCCCTCTCTTGCTCATCAACTACCAGGCTAGCGAGGGCGGCGGCACGACAGATCCACAGCTACCGAATCATGCGCCGACCATTTCCGGTCTCCCTGCATCGGTTGTAGCAGAAAATACGCCTTACTATTTTGCACCTGCAGCCGATGATGCCGATGGCGATAAACTGAACTTTAGTGTTCGCAATCTGCCTGCTTGGGCAAGTTTTGATCCTGCAACTGGGATTATCTCCGGTATCCCCGGCTTTGATGCGGCAGGCAACTATGACCTTATCAGCATCAGTGTAACTGACGGCACGGAGAGCGCTACGCTGGCTGGTTTTTCCATCGCTGTCAGCGACACAAACCGCCTGCCGACTATCAGCGGGTCTCCTGCCGGCAGTATCACTGAAGGCTCGACCTACAGCTTCACCCCCAACGCATCCGATGCGGATGGTGATGTACTGGCCTTTCGTATCAGCAACAAGCCGGTCTGGGCCGGGTTCAACACTGTGACTGGAAATCTAACCGGTACGCCTGGTGCAGGTACGGCTGGCAGCTATGACAATATCAGCATCAGCGTAACCGACAGCGCAGGCAGTGCTTCGTTGGCCAGCTTCACCATTTCCGTAACCGCAAGCAACAATAATCAGGCACCGACCATCACCGGCTCTCCGGCCACCAGTGTTGCCGAAAGGGCGACTTATACCTTCACCCCGAGCGCATTCGATGTGGACGGTGACGCACTGAGCTTCAGTATCACCCACAAACCGAAATGGGCCGGCTTCGACCCCACCACCGGTCGACTGTTCGGCAACCCTGGCTACAATGATGCCGGGATCTGGGGCGATATCCTTATCAGCGTGACCGACGGCACGGATAGCGCCTCACTGGCCAGCTTTTCCATCACCGTCAGCAACACAAATCAGACACCGGTCATCAGTGGGCCTCCTGCCAGTAGTGTCGCTGAAGGCTCGGCCTACAGCTTCACCCCCAGCGCCTCTGATCCGGACGGCGACAACCTGACCTTCAGTATCGTTAACAAGCCGGATTGGGCCAGCTTCAACACTGCCAGCGGGCAGCTCTCCGGCACGCCTGGCACAGGCACGGCAGGCAGCTATGGCAATATCGGCATCTCTGTCTCCGACGGTACCGAGAGTGCAACACTGAACGCCTTCCAGATCACTGTCATCGCACCCGCACCAGGCGGGGACAATAACCTCTATGTCGACCCGCTCATCGGCGCATCAAGCTGCAACGATTACGATGTCGGCAGCCGCGCCTGCGGTGCGGGTTCCAAAACGGCCTTTCGCAACCTGAGCGGAGCAGCCGCAGCCGCAGCTGCCGGTGAAACGGTTTTGATTCGCGAAGGCAGCTATAACGAACAGCTGATTCCACAGAACTCCGGCACACCCGGTAACTACATCACCTATCGCAATTACGAATCCGAGCAGGCGACGATCACCGGTACCAACCTCAGTCCGGCCATCGACATCTCCAATCGCGAATACCTTATTCTGCAGGGATTGCGGGTTCACGATGTCTATCGCTGGATGTACGCCCTCAATGCCCATCACAACATCCTGCAGTACAACAGCTTCCTGCGGGCAAACCACGGCAGCACCAGCGCCAAGACCGGCCTGTTCTTTCAGGAGTCGACACATAACAAGGTACTCAACAACACCATCGAGGACTCCTCCCAGGATAACCTTGCGCTGATCAAATCGGATCACAACCTGGTGGAGGGCAACACCTTTGTGCGCGCCAGTCATACGCTCTGGGTGATCAAGTGCGGCAACTTCAACGTGATCCGCAATAACCATTTCGATAATGAAATACAGAAGATCGGCGAGATCTACGACTGCGACAATGTGGGCTTCGATCACGAGTTAACCCTTCACGACGCCACCAAGTACAATCTGGTGGAAGGCAATACCTTTGCCAAAACCAATGCTTATTACAGCACCTCCGGCGGCAACGGTATCCAATATGCGGGCCAAAACGGCATCATTCGCCAGAATGTCTTCTATGCAAACAACTCCGGCCTCGGCATGCAGAACTACAGCCAGGAAGCCCGTTTTAACACCCATAACCGGGTCTACAACAACGTCTTCCACAAAAACCTCTGCGGCGGCATCACCACGATGGACTCTTCAGTCGGTGGCTTTGAGGACAACCTCTTTGCCAACAACATCCTCAATAAAAACACGGACTGCGAAAGACCCGACGCTCCCTACCAGCACGTCTACCGCAACGACATGTCGGGTTATCAGTTCGACACCAACAACTTCTTCTCCGGCAACGTGGGAGAGAATGTGATCGGACACTGGGGCGGCACCGGCATCACGCTCGCCCAAGCGCAGAACACCCAACCAAATTTCTATGTAAACAACCTGGAGCAGGACCCGCAGTTTGTGGATGAGGGCAACCACGTCTTCACCCTCGAACCCACGAGCCCGATGATCGATGCCGGACGTTTCCTCACCACCACTGTGGGCAGCGGCAGCGGCACCACCTTGGTGGTCGATGATGCCGGTTACTTCTACGACGGTTTCGGGATCGCCGGTGAGGCAGGTGATGAGATCCAGCTACAAGGCAGTAACGAGACCGCACGTATCGTCGAGATCAACTATGCCAACCACACCATCACCCTCGATCGTGCGTTGAGCTGGAATGCCGGTCAGGGCGTGGCCCTGAAATACAACGGTACGGCACCGGATATGGGGGCGTTTGAGCATGCCGGTACTACAGACCCACAGCTACCGAATCATGCGCCGACAATTACCGGTGAACCCGTATTGGTTGTGGCGGAAAATACCCCCTACCATTTTGCCCCTGAAGCTGCCGATGCTGATGGCGATAAACTGATCTTCAGTGTTCGTAATCTGCCTGCTTGGGCAAGTTTTGATTCCGCAACTGGAGTCATCTCCGGCACCCCCGGCTTTGATGGCGCAGGCAGTTATTCGGATATCAGTGTCTCGGTAACGGATGGAAAGGCGAGTGCTGCACTTTCCCCCTTCACCCTGGTAGTCAGTAATGTCAACAGAGCGCCTGTGATTGGCGGTGAACCCGCAGCCGAGGTCTCCGCAGGCAAAGCGTATAGTTTTATCCCCAGTGCCTCTGATGCTGACGGTGGCAGTATGACCTTTACCGTCAGTGGAAAACCAACCTGGTTGAACTTCGACCGCGTAACCGGCGCCTTGAGCGGCACACCTGCTGAGTCTGATATCGGTGAATATATGGATGTTGCCATCTCGGTGAACGATGGAACGGTTACGAGCCGGCTGACGCCTTTTTCCATTCTGGTCACAGGGCTCAACCATCAGCCGGTAGCTGTCGATGATCTGGCTGCAGTCGTTGCGGGTGAATCTGTCACGGTCGTTGTGCTGGCCAATGATACCGGTCTGCAGGATGGGCCGATCAGTGTGCGCATCCTGCAATCCCCGACCAGAGGGGAGTTGAGCCTCACTGCAGGTAATGAGGTCATCTATCTGGCAGCTGCCGGCTATTCAGGCAGGTACAGCTTTGTCTACGAGGTAACCGATCTCCATGGCGACAGTGCCACCGCCACCGTTAGTGTGGATGTCACCTGTATCACTTCATGCGAGGCAGCCAGCAATCGGGTGCAGATTTCCTGGACACCCAGCGAGGGTGGGAATGTTCAATCATATCGCGTCTATTACGGCCAGGAACCCGGTAACTACGAGCATTGGGAGGTGGCGGACAGTATGATATCCCACGTTGTTACGCTACCCAGTGACGGAGTCTGGTATCTGGCGGTAACCGCAATCGATAATGCGGGCATTGAATCGGGTTACTCAGAAGAGATAATGGTTCGGTTCTAACAGCCTGCTAAAGCGACGGGTTTGTCTGTAGGCCCCGTGGCGATGAGGTGCCGGTGTACCACCACCGCACCAATTTGCTTCGGGGCGGTGGCCCAATAAGAGATAAAGCCTACAATATTGCCTGCGCTTGACCGATTTGTTCACCCATCTTCAGCGGCATCTCCGGCGTCAGCTCATCCATCCAGTCCATGGCATCCTGGCCGAACAGCAGGATCACAGTGGAACCCATATTGAAGCGACCCATCTCCTCTCCTTTTTCAAGGGTGATCTCTGCAGGCGCCGGCTGTTCTGCGTAGTGCCATTCGCGTACCTGTTTTGAAACAGGGGTCACTGTGCCCGACCAGACGGTATCCATGCTGGAGACAAAGATCGCGCCCACCAGGATGACGGCCATGGGTCCAGCCTCGGTTTCGAAGAGAGAGACAACCCGTTCGTTGCGGGCGAAGAGATTGGGCACCAAACGGGCGGTGGTGTTGTTGACGCTGAACAGGCGTCCCGGCACGTGGATCATCTTTTTCAGGGTGCCGCTGAACGGCATGTGTACGCGATGGTAGTCTTTCGGCGAGAGGTAGATGGTGGCAAAACTGCCCTCCTCGAAACGGCGGCTCCACTCGATATCGCCACCCAGCAGTTCCAACAGGGAGTAGTCGTGCCCTTTGGCCTGGAACAGATAGCCGCTCTCGATATCCCCTGCCTGACTCAGTGTGCCGTCGGCGGGGGAGGTGATGGCGTTCTGTTCCGCAGCGACGGGTCTCGCATCCGGTCGCAGGACGCGGGTGAAGAAGTCGTTGAAGCTGCGATAGACCGCCGGATCCGACTCCAGCGCCAGATCCATATCCACCCGATACCACTCAATGGCCTTGCGGATCAGCAGATCCTTGAAGGGTTTCCACTCCGAGCGGGTGATGCGGTACATGATTGCCGATAAAAGGTGGTGCGGCAGCAGGTATTGGAGACCCACAAAAAGTTTGTTGCCAATGGTTTCAGGGGCGCCGCGCCGGGCAGCAGGAGAGTTTTTCATGGATTTTGGTTGCTGATAATTGCCTTCAGATCAGCTGCGATGGTAGCTGCATCCTGCACGTCGGTAAACAGTGCATGAATTCGCGCCTCGGGGTCAATGAGGTAGAGGGTGAAGCTGTCAGTGATATCTGACACACCGAAACGAGAGAAAGTTTCATCGACGTTCTGCTCTGTGCCATGCAGCGCGAGAAAGTTGGGACCGAGTCTGCCGGCGCCAGCCTTGATGTCGTCACTGCTCTCTCTGGGAACGTAGATGAAGTGGGTCTGACCTTGCAGCTCCGATTCGATGGCCAGACGATTGTAGACCTGAACCATGCGAAAGAAAGCAGGGGAGGCGGTGCCGGACTGAGGGTCCAGCACCAGCAGGTTCCAGCTCCCCTGCAGCCGCTGTTGCGAAAAGGGCTCGTTCGACTGATCGAAAAGCTGAAACTCCGGGGCCGGGGTTGGAGGACGCATCACCACACCGGAGATTGGGACTGCAGTATCGGTTTTATTGCGGTTGCCCACATAGTAGCTGATGGCGAAGACGGAAATCGCCAACAGGAAGAAAACCGCGCGGCGTTGTCTTGGGCCGGGTCTGCCGATCATGTCTCTGCCGGCGCCTTAAGCCTGCAACGCTTTCTGTACCGCAGCCAGGGCCACGCCGGTATTGATCGGTGCCCCCATGTCGCTCAGGACCGCTTCCAGAGTGCCAACGCAGAGCAGGACGTTCTCTGCCCGGGCGCTGTGGCCCATGAGGCCGACACGCCAGACCTTTCCGGCCAGTGCGCCGAGACCAGCGCCGATCTCCAGATTGTATTCGTTGAGCAGGCGTCCGCGGACGTTGGCGTCGTCCACTCCCTCGGGGATGGATACGGCGTTGAGCTGGGGCAGACGGTGTGCCTCGTCGACGATGAAGGAGAGCCCCATCGCCTCCAGACCGGCCTTCAGTGCCAGATGCATCTTCCGGTGTCTTGCCCAGGCGTTCTCCAGTCCCTCTTCCTCAAGGATACGCAGCGATTCATGCAGGCCGTAGAGCGCGTTCACCGGCGCGGTGTGGTGGTAGGCACGCTTCTGTCCGCTGCCCCAGTAACCCATTACCAGATTGAGGTCGAGGAACCAGCTCTGCACCTTGCCTGAACGGTTGCGCACCTTCTCCAGGGCACGTTCGCTGAAACTGATTGGTGAGATACCAGGTGTGCAGGAGAGACACTTCTGAGTACCGGAGTAGATGCTGTCGATCTCCCATTCGTCCACCTTTACCGGGGTGCCGCCGAGGGAAGTCACCGCATCGACGATGGTCAGGCAGTCGTGGGCATGGGCCAGCGCCACCAGTTCTTTGGCATCGGACTGGGCGCCGGTGGAGGTCTCAGCATGTACGAAGGCGAGAATTTTGGCGTCGGGATTGGTTTCCAGCGTTTCCTCGACCTTCTGCAGATCGACTGCGGTGCCCCAGTCGTCTTCCACCATCACCGGGGTGCCGCCGCAACGTTCCACGTTCTCTTTCATGCGACCGCCGAAGACGCCGTTCTGGCAGACGATGACCTTGTCACCCGGTTCGACCAGATTGGCGAAGCAGGTCTCCATACCGGCGGAACCGGGGGCCGAGACCGGCATGGTCAGCGCGTTTTCGGTTTGGAAAGCGTACTGCAGAAGCGCCTTGGTCTGCTCCATCATGCCGACGAAAGCTGGATCCAGATGGCCGATGGTCGGACGGGAGAGGGCTTCCAGAATGCGCGGATGCACATCGGAGGGGCCGGGGCCCATGAGCGTACGGATGGGGGGGTTGAAGATAGGTGTGTTCATAGCGTCGCTGCCTGTAGGGGGCCGTGGAAACCGGCACCTGTATTCGTTAAGTCGATGTTGGATGCGAGTATAAGTTGCGTATAGAGCCCGCTTCAAGGAACAACAACCGCTTTTTACTTCGGGGTTATGGCGTTTTTCATATCAGCACTTGAAAAAAAATGGTGTGTCCCAATCTCTTCAGACAACAGCAAACCACAATTTCTGGAGAACGAAAAAATGAGTATTTTTCACAATGAGCCCTGGATCCAGTTGCACGACTTTGGCCGCGAGATGGACCGCCTGATGCAGGCGCGCAAACAGCAACAGGTTACCGCAGCAGCATCCGCCTGGACGCCGTCGGTGGATATTCATGAGGCTGAGGATCACTATCGTTTGACGATGGATATCCCCGGTGTTGTCCCGGAAGAGATCGAGGTCTCCATGGAGGATGGCGTGCTGGAGATCTCCGGTGAACGTAAGGCGGTGGATGCCGAGAACGAAAAGCGGGACTACAGTCGCCGTGAACGGTTTCAGGGGGCGTTTCGCCGCAGTTTCAAATTGCCCGAAACGGCCGACGATACAGAGATCAGCGCGGCTACCAGTCATGGTGTACTGGAAGTGCTGATCAAGAAGAGAGCTGCGCTGCAGCCGCGCCGCATCCCGGTTACCCACTGATTCATTTCTTTGGGTTTAATGCTCCTACCGGCTGTTCGTCCGGAAACGGTGCTGAAAAAATGCAGAGCTGAATGCGTCAATTGAGATTGCCTGCCACATAGGGTGTCGGTTACTCTTCCAATCCTCTGTGTCTTGGAATCAAAGCAATGTTGCTGCAGCCGATCAAATACACTCTGCCTGACGACTTGGGACTGGACGGCGTCGAGTCTGCGCTGGTCAAATCCCACCGTTTCCTGAAAGCTCCCAAAAGTGAAGATGGCCTGGTCTTTCTCGACAGTTTCGATTGGCGGGTTTGGCAGGCTGGTGCGGAGCTGACCTTCGAAAAGTCTTCGGCGGGTGGCCGTCTCTGCTGGATTGAACATCGTAGCGGGGAGCAAGTGGCGTGTGAGGCGCTGCAGCAGATCCCTGGATTCAGCGATTCCCTGCCGGTCGGCGAGATGCGTGAGCGACTCTCCCCGATACTCGAAATGCGTACACTGTTACCTCTGGTCAGGGTGGATCGTCATCTGCGAACCTTGCGGGTGCTCGACAGGGAGGAGAAGACGGTCGTTCGGATTGTGCTGGAAGAGAACCGCTACAGCTCACCGGATGGCAAACAGCAGGGGCCGTTGGAACCGACCCTCACCCTGTTGCCGCTTAAAGGCTACCCAAAACCGTTCCTGCGTGTGCAGGCGGATCTGGAGAGCCTGGGGTTGGAGGTGGCGGCTCAGACGCCGTTCATCGGTGCGCTCGACGGAATTGGCCGGCGACCCTGGGACTACTCATCCAAACTCAACTATCGGCTCGACCCTGAACAGCGCGCTGATGCTGCTGGTAGAAAAATACTGCAGGGTCTGTTGGATACCATGGAAGCGAACATTTCCGGTACCCGGGCAAATCTTGATTCGGAATTTCTCCACGACTTACGGGTCGCGGTGCGCCGCAGCCGTTCGTTACTGGGGCAGGTCAAGAACATCTTCGCCGAAACCGATATCGAACGTTTCAAACAGGGTCTGGGGTGGATCGGCAAGATCACCGGGCCGACCCGCGACCTGGATGTCTATCTGCTGAAATTCGCTGATCTTCAGACGAGTCTGCCGACGGTGGTGCAAACGGATCTCGATCCCTTTCACGACTTCCTGGTGAATCATCATCAGGGTGCGCAGCGTGCTCTGGTGCGCAAGATCAACTCGCCCCATTTCCGGAAATTGATGAAGGATTGGCGTAGCTGGCTGGAGTCGCCACTGGCGGAGGCGCCGGTTGAGGTCAATGCCCTGAAGCCGGCGGCGACGGTGGCGGATCTGCGTATTCGCAAGATCTACCATCGGGTGTTGAAAGAGGGGTTGGCGATTACTCCGGACTCCCCGGCGGACGCGCTTCACGAGCTGCGCAAATCGTGCAAGAAACTGCGCTATCTCATGGAGTTTTTTCAGAGTCTCTATCCCAAGCGCGAGATTCGCAAGGTGATCAAGGCGATGAAGATCCTGCTGGATAATCTCGGCGACTTTCAGGATATGCAGGTGCAGGCGGAGAGCCTGGAGGATTTTGGTGAGCAGATGCTGAAAGAGGGGAGCGGCGCCCGGCCGGTGATTGCGATGGGCATCCTGGTGGGTGATCTGCTGGCGAAGCAACAGCAGGCCCGGGCTGAGTTCGCGGCCCTGTTTACCGACTTCGCCGCGCAGGACAATCGCGACACATTCAAGAAACTCTTTGGTGGCAAGGGGGCTGCATGAAGATCATCGGCATCTACAACATCAAGGGTGGGGTGGGCAAGACCGCCACGGCGGTGAATCTTGCCTACCTGGCGGCGAAAGAGGGCTACCGCACCCTGATCTTGGACCTTGATCCCCAGGCTGCAGCGACCTTCTATTTTCGCGTCAAACCGAAGGTAAATGGCGGCAGTAAACGCCTGGTGAAAGGTAAGCTCGATCTCGATTCGCTGGTCAAGGCCACCGACTTTGCCAACCTTGACATTCTGCCGGCGGATTTCTCCTATCGGAATATGGATCTGAGATTGGAGACTGCCAGTAAACCCACCAAACAGCTGCTGAGACTGCTGCGTCCCCTCTCCCGTGCCTATGATTATGTTTTTCTCGACTGTCCGCCCAGTATATCGCTGGTCTCGGAAAACATCTTTCGTGCCGCCGATGGTCTGATGTTGCCCCTGATTCCGACTATCCTCTCCCTGCGAACCTTTGACCAACTGCTCGATTTTCTTGATGGCCATCGTATAGGCGGGCTGGAGCTGATGCCCTTCTTTTCCATGGTGGACCGGCGCAAGCGGATGCATCTCGATATCATGAAGAACCTGCCTGCCACGCACAGCGAGGTGCTGGAGACCCGTATTCCCTATGCCAGTGATGTGGAGCGGATGGGTATATTCCGCATGCCTGTGGCTGAGTATGCTCTGCGAGGAGCCGCAGCACAGGCCTACGAGGCGTTGTGGGCGGAGACGAAACAGCGACTCAATGGAATTCCGGATTAATCGCTATTCCGGTATCTTGCTGCGAAGCGGCGGGGGTCAAACGACTCAACTCAATCTCAATTACCTGCCGCGCTGTCCGGTTTGACTCTGACCCCTGCTGGCCAATTATCTGTAGAATAGGCGGTCATCATCCATCTGCTGTAGTCCTGCCGTGAACGCCCTCTCCATTCGAAATCTGCACAAGAGATACAACAGCGGCTTTGAAGCGCTGAAAGGTATCGATCTCGATGTAAAAGAGGGGGACTTTTTTGCACTGCTGGGTCCCAACGGTGCAGGAAAGTCGACTGCCATCGGTATCATCGCCTCCCTGGTCAACAAATCTTCCGGGCAGGTGGCGGTATTTGGCCATGATATCGACAGGCAGCGCGAGGCCGCCAAGCAGTTTATTGGTCTGGTACCTCAGGAGTTCAACTTCAATCAGTGGGAACCGGTGGTGGAGATCCTGGTCAATCAGGCGGGTTACTACGGCATACCCCGAGGCGAGGCCTATCTGCGGGCGGAGAAGAGTCTGAAACGGCTCGATCTCTGGGATCGGCGCAGCGTGCAGGCCCGCTCGCTCTCCGGCGGCATGAAGCGCCGCCTGATGATCGCCCGTGCCTTGGTGCATCGGCCGCGGTTGTTGATCCTCGATGAACCCACTGCCGGGGTGGATATCGAGATCCGCCGATCCATGTGGGCTTTTCTGCGCGAGATCAACGCACAGGGTACCACCATCATTCTTACCACCCACTATCTCGAAGAGGCGGAGAGCCTCTGCCGTAACATCGCCATCATCAACCACGGCCGAATCGTGGAGCAGTCTTCGCTCTCGGGACTGCTGAGCCGTCTGCGCACGGAGACTTTTGTTCTCAACCTGCGTGAGGAACTCGCCCGTTTGCCTGAACTGGACGGATATGTTCTGGAACGTGTGGATGAGACTACATTGGAGGTTGAACTCTCCCGTGAGCAGACTGTTAACGGTCTTTTCGAAACCCTCTCCCGCAACGGTATCGAGGTTGTCAGCATGCGCAACAAGCAGAACCGTCTGGAACAGATGTTCATCACTATGGTGGACCGGGATCGCAGCCGCAGTGTGGAGGGCAAAGCGTGACCTGCTGGGGCCGTTACACTACCGCCTATCGCACCATTGTCATCAAAGAGGTGCTGCGTTTCAGCCGTATCTGGATCCAGACCATACTGCCGCCGGCGATCACCACCAGCCTCTACCCGGTAGTTGCATAAATTCCGGTGCTAACAACCATTCCACCGTATAAAAGACAGGGAGAAATAAAAAATATGCACTATCTCTGGAGTTCACTGCTGGTGAGATCCAGAAACCATGAAAAATCCTACATTTGAAACGATAAAAATGAGAAAGC
>JAMJIN010000484.1:0-1353 GCA_036784775.1 Chromatiales bacterium
AGAATATATGAATTTTTTTACTGGAACATATGCGGAATGATGTAAGGAACGCATTCAGGCACAAACATGCTGTAAAAACCGTCGGGATAAAGTCGTAATAATTTAGGCCAGTTAAGTAAACGATTAGCGAAAGGGTAAATTACAAATAGTTTAATCAGCGACAACAACAGACCGGTGAATCTGTAGACACGTTCGTCACGGACCTGTACAAGCTAGTCGAACACTGTGAGTACGGGGCGCTGAAGGATGACATGATACGCGATAGAATTGTTGTTGGCTTGCGTGACGAACAGTTATCTGAGAAACTACTAGACGCAAAGCTTACTCTGAATAGAGCGGTTGATCACGCACGCCAAAACGAGGCCGTACGAAAACAACAAACTAGTGTGAAGTAGTCCGCAAGAGGGCGCGATGAATATCGACAGCGTGCAGTCACGGTCGCAAGATGGCGCCACGAACGTCGACGCTATGCAATCCCAGCCGTATTCTGGTCCGTTTGAGCGCAGACCGAGAGCGGCGTTACAACAAGGGAAACAGACGTCGTACACCGCATCTTCGTATCAGACCAACCAGCCATGCAGACGATGTGGCAGGCAGTCACATCAGAAACAATACTGCCCAGCGAAAGATGCAAAGTGCCACCAATGTTCAAAGACAGGCCACTTTGCTTCAGTTTGCTTGTCCAAAAAAATTGGTGCAGTGTGCGATGATGGCAATGACACAGAATACACATTTCTAGGCTCAGTCGCTGACAACAAATCAAACCAACAGTGGTTGATAACACTGAAAATGGGGGGGTCAGGTGTTAAATTTCGCATTGACACCGGTGCAGACGAAACAGTGATTCCTGAACAGTTGTACAATGAACTGATAGGTGTGAACCCGCTCCGAAAGGCTAATAAGAAACTCTTCGGGGTTGGCAACAACGGTTTGCTGGACGTTGTGGGAATGTTCGCAACGGTGCTACAAGGGAAGACTACAGCCACAAAGCAGAATATATACGTCGTCCGGGGCATACACAAGGCTCTTCGAGGCAACCCTGCAATAGACGCGCTGCGGTTGATCAGCCGAGTGGAGTCGGTAGAAGGGGCAACAGAGAATTTCCGGATCTCTTGAACGGCCTCGGCAAGATCGAAGGGCCGTACACGATCACACGGAAGGAGAACGCGCAGCCTTTCGCCGTCAATGTGCCGACGTGTGGCCCTACCATTGATGGAGAAAACGAAAAGAGAACTGAAGAGGATGGAAGCTTTGGGCGTCATCAGTAAAGTCAAACAGCCAACTGATTGGTGCGCGCCCATGGTGGTTGTCCCAAAATCACAAGACGATGTCAGGATCTGCGTCGACCTAAAA
>JAMJIN010000116.1:0-13391 GCA_036784775.1 Chromatiales bacterium
GCTTTCTCATTTTTATCGTTTCAAATGTAGGATTTTTCATGGTTTCTGGATCTCACCAGCAGTGAACTCCAGAGATAGTGCATATTTTTTATTTCTCCCTGTCTTTTATACGGTGGAATGGTTGTTAGCACCGGAATTTATGCAACTACCGGGTTAAGTCTCTATCAGAAGGGCGTTAAAGACGTGATGGTCACCAAGGGCAACTGTGCCAAGTGTGAACGTGGAGACTTTCATAGAGTTGAGCAGGCTGTAATAAGGACAAATCGACTGCTGAAGGATAGGGATATCCGTCTAATGCGGTATTATGAGCTTACGCCGGAAGAGTGGGCCGATAGTCTGGATATAGTAGCGATGCATTCTAATGGCCCAGAGATGGGACGAAGAACGTTTCTTCGCAAGTCGCTGGAGATTGCCACCACTGAGCGATCTGTTGAAGATACTATTGATATTTGGTCGCTTCCAATTGGCAAGCTACTCCCGCCTGTTGAAAAAGACGCCCTGCTTCCATTCGTCCCAATCATCGATGCAAGTCGCTGTAACGGCTGTGACACTTGTGTAAAACTATGCCCTCATGATGCAATAACCCTCAACAGGGATGATGAGACGGAAGTGCAAAGCTATGGCATACAAGCTGAAAACTGCAGTGGTTGTGGCATATGCGTAGATGGATGCGAGCTAGAGGCGGTAGCAATAACAAAATGGTCTGTTCCTGACAAGATAAAAATCAATTTAACTCATGCGCGGTGTGCCGCCTGTGGTGCCAACTATCACATGCCAGAAGGAGTGAGTCAGAGCGATGAAAGTTTATGTCGTATATGCAGTGTGGTTAACCACTACAGAAATCTCTATCAGGTCATGGACTAGGGCCAGCGCTGGGCATCCACATAGTGCTAACAGGCCCTGGTTGTGGCGATGAATATATTGAGAGGCAGCCTGATGTAATTCATCAGCAGGATGTTGTCTTTTCAGAACAGACTGTGATTTTCCGGATTTCCCAATAAACGCTTAAAACCAGGTGTCCAAAATTTATCATTAGGCGGCAGGATTTAAGGCTGCTTGCCGTGACCGGCGCCAACATCATATGGACTCGTCACAATAATCCACTATCAAATAGTGGTTATATGCTAAGCTAATTCTGCTTGTATGTTCAGTTTTGTGCTACTTTCTTTGTGTCGTAGATATAATTTATCAACCTGTTACCGCTGGTGAAGCAAAGCACTGTGGTAGTACGACCTCCCTGCTTTGGATTATCATATTTTCCATAGTCTTAGCCTTGGTATTGATATGGCCCGCATGTCACTCAACGCTTTTTTTCCAAAACTACTCTCACTCAGTATCGCGCTTTTATCTGCCATCCTCTTATCGAGCTGCTCGGCAGATGAACAGTCAGATAAACCGGTTGAGAACTTACCCAAAAGTGGATTCAGCGCCATTCAGTTTTCACCTGATCTGCCTTGGCTTAATGTTAGCCGTCCACTGGTACTTGATGATCTCTATGGCAAAGTTGTCATTCTCGATTTCTGGACCTACGGATGTATCAATTGTATTCATGTACTTGCAGACCTAAAATTGCTCGAAGAGAAGTACGGTCATCAGTTACTCGTGATTGGCGTCCATACACCAAAATTCGATAATGAAAAAAACCTTGAAACATTGAGAAATATCGTTGTTCGCTACGGTATTGAACACCCGGTAGTCAATGATATCGATTTCATGCTGGGTAATTATTACGGCATGCGCGCCTGGCCCACCAGGGTCGTGATTGATCCTGCAGGTGATGTACTTGGAATGTTTGCCGGTGAAGGTAAATATGACCGCTTTGATGAGACGGTCGGCCAGCTTATTAAAGAACACAAGTCTATCCTTGATGTTACCCCAATACCGTTAAAGCTGGAAAAGGATCGCTTTACATCCTCCATACTCGCTGCGCCAGGGAAGATAGCTGTTTCAGATCAATATGTGGCCATTAGCGATACGCTGCATCATCGAGTAATTATTGCGGATCATGGTGGGCGGATTCAGCATATATTCGGCGGGATTGAAGCAGGCCGATCGGATGGTGCTGCTGCCGATTCCCACTTTGATTCACCGCAGGGATTGGCCTTTGGGCAACAGGGGCTTTATGTTGCTGATACAGGTAATCACCTGATTCGCTATATAGATCTTGAGACATCCATCGTCTCGACTATTGCCGGTAATGGGAAACTGGAACGCTATCGCAGCGGCGAGTTTGATGCCCTGCATATAGGCTTGGCGTCTCCGTGGGGGTTGGTGCTGAAGGAGAATCACCTTTATATCGCAATGGCAGGCAGTCATCAGATCTGGCGCTACGACACCCAGTCACGAAATATCCGGCCCTATGCTGGATCAGGGCGTGAAGGTATTGATGATGGTGATCTCAAGATGGCCTCCTTTAGTCAGCCCAGTGGGTTAAGCATTCAAGATGGCTGGCTCTACGTTGCAGATGCTGAAGATTCAGCTGTGCGCCGGATTCAGCTGCAGGAAGGGCAGGTAGAGACTGTTGTCGGCACCGGGTTGTTTGATTTCGGCGATAAGGATGGGGATCTGGAACAGGCGAAGCTTCAGCATGTATTAGGTATTGCAGCCTTCGGCGCTGATCGGCTGTTCATTGCAGATACCTATAATCATAAGCTTAAATCAATCGATTTGGTGCAAAGACGTATCGGGACGATTCTCGGCAACGGCAATCCTGGCAGGATGAATGGTGATTCCAACGTTTTCCAATTAAATGAGCCAGGCGGTCTGGTCCGGCTGGGTGAGAAGATTTTGATTGCAGATACCAATAACCATCGCATCGTTGCGTTTGATGTTGATAGCGGCCAGGCGAGTGAGTGGAAGCTGACTTTGAAATCCTCGCCAGAATAATAATATTCTCCCGGTTACCCCTCCTTGATGATGGTGACAAGTGCAACAGTGCCGCTTCCGGGCGCTGGCTGCAGTTTAATGCTCCAGCCGTTTGCATCAGCCAGCTGACGCACGATGGCCAAGCCCAAACCACTGCCCCCAGTGGTGGTGCTGCGGGATTTTTCCAAACGATAGAAAGGGAGGAATACTGACTCCCGCTGATCAGCTGGAATACCCGGTCCCTGATCCTGAATCCTGATTTTGAGCAGGCTCTCGTCACACTCCAACTCGACCTTGATCGGCTTTGAGTCTCCGTAACGGATTGCATTTTCCAGCAGATTGGTAATGACACGGTGCAGCGCCAGTGGATTCAGTTTTCTCATGCAGGACTTGCTGTTCTCCCACTTGATCTCTCTGTCATAGGAGCGTGCGGCCTGGATGATGGTTTCCAAAACTTCGGCGATATCCGTCTCTACCTGCTCCTGCTTCTCGAGTTCCATGCTGATCTGCATGGTTTCACTGATCAGTCGGTTTATCGTGGCGAGATCCCGTTTGATTCCCGCCATCAGTTCTGGGTCCCCGCCTTCATCAGGCAGCATTTCCAAAGCCAATTGTACCTGGGTGAGCGGGGTGCGGAGGTCGTGGGAGATACCGGCCAACAACAGTGTCCTGTTGGCCAGCAACTCTTTGACCTGCCGGCTCATCTGATTGAATGTCTGCGTCAGAACCTGCAACTCCTCCGGCCCTTCTTCTCTTATCGGCTTCGGCCAGCTGCCTTTTCCGATCAGTCGTGCTGAACGGGAAACACGTTCGAGGGGGATGGTGAGGCGTCGCGCCAGGAGCGCCGCGGTAAAAAAGGTAAGGGCCGTGCCAACACAAAACAGGAACAATAACGCAAGTGGTGGTTGGATGCCGATGCGTGAGCGGGGAAATCCCAGGCGCAGCTTTTGGCTGTAGCCCGGTATCTCGGCCCAGATCCACTCATTGTCTCTGGAATCACGGCTTGTCCTAAGGCGTACCTCGTCGCCAAGGCGCCGGGCGAGTGCCTGCTTGAGGAAATAGAAATAGGGTAGAAAATCGGTGTTATCGGGAAGAGGGGTGTTCGTGACTACAAGGGTTAGATCATGGTTTAGCTTCAGAATCTTGCGAAATGCCGGGCGCTCCGTCTAAGACAATTTGTCCCAGCGCTGAACGGAGTGCGTTATCACCGCCGCCAGATCGTCGGTGGCGCGTTTTCCCAAAGGGACCAATACATAGAAGGCCAATACACTCAGGGTCAGAAGCTGAAATCCGACAGAGACCAGCGCGATGGTGGCCAGTGTTCGGCCGAACAGGCTGTGGAATCGAAACAGTCCCATCACTCTCCGCTGCGTGAGAACAGGTAGCCGGCACCCCAAATCGTGCGTAAAAAGATAGGCTCAGAGGGGTTGGATTCTATCTTCCGTCGTAGTCGGTTAACGCAGACGTCGATGCTCCTGTCCAAGTGGGAGCGTTCATAACCTTTGGTGATCTCCATCAGTTTATCCCGGCTGAGTACCCGGCCTGAGTGTTCGAGAAAAACCCGTAGAAGGGTGAACTCTCCATGGGTCAGGGGTATCTCGTCTCCCTCCCTGGTGAGACGGTATTTTTCCACGTCGAGGGAAAAGGGGCCGAATTCCAGCGCGGATTTTTCTACCGTTGCCACGGGTCGATCCGCGTTATTCATGCGGCGCAGGACGGCGCGAATCCTTGCCAGTAATTCCCGCGGGTTGAAGGGTTTTGGGAGGTAGTCGTCAGCGCCGACCTCGAGGCCGATAATCCTGTCCAGCTCCTCTCCCCGGGCCGAGATGATGATGATGGGTTGATTGCCCTGGCTGCGCAGATTGCGGGCAAGCGACAGGCCGTCCTCTCCCGGCAGCATCAGATCAAGGATGATCAGATCGACATGGTGCGTCTTGAGGTGGCGGGTCATCGCGGCCCCGTCTTCCACTGCAGCTACCTGGTATCCCTCATTGGTCAGATACCGCTGCAACAGCGATCGGAGTTCAGCTTCGTCATCCACCACTAGAAGGCGATAACGGGTCTCTTTGTTGGTCATGCCGTATCCACGGGATGAAATATTTCTGAAACAACTCGTTACAACCTGTTACTGGCTGGTTAACGCCTCGGAAAATAACCCCATCATACTACGTTTATTGCTCTGGGGCGGTGCTGCCTGCAACACGGAGCATGACTGAGATTCAGACACTAATGGGAGAAGAAAACATGCGACGTGTTCAGCAAAAGAATAACACATTTCGAATTCACTCACTGCGGAGGGGATTGGGGCTTCTTTGTGTTTCCGCCTCGATGTTGTTGTGCGCCGGAGTGACGGTTGCCGGCGAACAGCAGCCGATGGCGCCTGACATGAAACAGGTCCAGCAGTTGATGAAACAACAGATTGGACTGATGAAGCCGGAGTTGCAGAAGCGGGTCAAGGCGCTCTCGCCCAAGACCAAAAAGATGCTCCTCTCTATCTATGCGCAGCACTCCCGTCACAGCGCCAAGGTCACGTTGCGTCAAGTGATGCATGAGGTGCTTTCCGACTACCAGAGCATGGCAGCCGGCATCATGACCGACAATGCGGAACAGGCGGCTGACAGTGCCCGTCGTCTCGCCAATCACCGTATTCCCAGAGGCGGTCTGCTGCCTTATATGAATCTGGATCAGATCAACGACAACAGCCTGGCGGCCCTCGATGGCTTCAACGCCAGCGTGGAAGGTACAGCAAAGCGTTTGGCCGATGCGGCTGACCAGGGTGACATGGGGAAGGCCGCCTCGTATATGGATGACATCACCGGGGGTTGCGTGGGTTGCCATGCCATGTTTCGCGGTGTCCCTGGCCAGTCAAGTTTATTGCGCTGATTCATAAATTATAAGTAAAAAAATATAGTTCCAGAGGAGTCGAAAATGTTGATGAATAGAGGAAAAAATATCCTGGCAATTGCGCTGCTCGGCAGCCTGCCGATGGCTGCGAACGCGACCAACGGAGATCAGGTGTTGGGCGTGACTGCGACCCAATGGGGTATGGGTGGAGCCGTGGTGGCAGCACCACAGGATACCGGTACCCTGCTCACCAATCCGGCGGGAATTGCCGAACTCGGAATCGAAGAGGCCAGATTCGATCTGAGCCCGGGATTTCTTAATCCACCAAGAGAGGTCAATGGCAACGAGAGTGATTCCAACCTCTTTTTCATGCCGTCCGGAACTGCTGCGTTTAAAATCAACGACCAGCTCTATTTTGGTTTGGGCATGGTCGCCATCTCGGGTTTCGGCGTTGACTTTCCGGATGCCCTCCCAATGGCCAACAATCAGCAGTTCGTGACCACCAAGGGATTTTTCAAGCTGGCGCCGACAGTTGCATACAAGGTCAGTGACAAACTCTCTCTCGGTGGTTCTGTCAATATTGGCTACCAGAGTCTGGCACTGAGTACGCCCGGTTTCACCTTTGCGCAAAACCAGCAGTTTGGTTTTGGCGTGACACTGGGTGCGATCTATCACCTCAATGACAAGATGCAGCTCGGTGCGTCATGGGTCAGTAAGACGGACGTAAGTGAACATGAATTCAATACAGCTGCAGGAAAGTTTGGCGTCGATATTGATATGCCCCAGACCTTTGCACTGGGTTTCGCCTTCCGTCCCCTCGACGGTATGTTGGTCGAACTGGATGCCAAATGGATCGACTTCAGCGACACCATGGGATCGGTGAATATCAGTCATCCTGCCGGTTACACCCCGGGTGATTTCGGAATGATGGTGCCGTCAACACTGAACTTCGGGTGGGATGACCAACTGGTCATAGCCCTGGGCGTGCAGAAAGAGATAAACCCGAAGACGACTGTGCGGTTTGGCATCAACTATGCGGAGGCCCCCTTCGGTGAAGAGGACGTGGACAACAACCTCGGCTCCGTGGCGATACCGGAACTGCATCTCTCACTGGGGCTGACGCGTAAACTCACTGATCGGATATCCGGTTCGTTCTCCTATACTCACGCCTTTGAAAATGAGTTGACGTCCAATACCGGCTCAGGGAATACCATATCCATCGAGCAGAACATCGTCTACGTGCAGTTGAGCTATGCGCTTTGATCCGATTCCGTATAAGTGGAATACATTATGACTATTGATAGAATTGTCCGCCTGATGGCGGGAATGATGATCCTGCTGAGTCTGGCCCTGACTTACTATGTCCATTCTTACTGGGCGTTTTTGACACTGTTTGTCGGCGCTAACCTGATGCAGAGCGGTATCACCAATATCTGTCCGCTCTCCAGTATCCTGAAAAAGTTGGGGGTGCCGGACGGAACAGCCTGTTCGGGTTGATTACCTGAAAAACGCGTTCGGGGCGCCTATAGAGACGCCCCGAATCGAAAAGAGACAGTTATTTTCATGCGTTGCTGGCTAAAATGGCGGCAGCGCAAAATCGGATAAGTAAACTTGGGATTGACCCAAAAAAAGGAGAGATTCAACCATGTGTAAGACTTGCTGGACCATTACCGCCCTGATGCTGATTGTGATACTGGGCATGGCCTACAAATTTATCGTCGTGGGTAGCGTTGAACAGGCTACCGACGGGCGCTTGAGCCTGCAGTTGGAACCCGCCGAAAAGGATCTGGTGATGGCGGAAATGCGCGCTTTTCTGGTGACCGTGCAGCAGATCAATGAAGGTGTTGTTCAGGATGACATGAAAAAGGTTGCCGATGCCGCACGCAAAGTGGGACGCGCTGCGCAGGAAGCCGTGCCAGTCTCTTTGATGGGAAAACTGCCCCTCGATTTCAAGAAACTGGGATTCGATACCCATACCAAATTTGACTCCCTGGCTCTGGATGCAGAGCAGTTCGGTGACAAGGAACAGACCCTGGGCGCATTGACTGAACTGATGCAGAACTGTATCTCCTGTCATGCGGGTTACCGGATTGATTTGGTTAGGGAATAAAGCTGGATTCAGTCAGGAACGCACGAGCCACTCCCGCTCTTTCATGCAGCAGGGCTTTCCGTGGGTATAAACCCTGTGTAAACTATCTGGTGAACAAGTTATATAAATCAAATGGTTAAAGGTTCTATGCGCGCACCTTCAGGTGCGCGTACTCAAAATGCCCTGATCTTTCAATATGATGAAACTTAGCAGCTCCATAAACAGTTGGAATACACCTGAGTTCAGGGATGTGCTCAAGGATGAAATCGAGCAATTGGATGCCGAACAACTCCCTCTGCAACAGGGATTGGCAAACAGCAGTTATGTCGGCGAAACGCCTTTTCGTATGATGATCATCAGTGTTTCAGACGACGCAACCACTGTTCGGGTGCATGCCGGTATTTTTTATGCCGGGATCATTGCGGGCTGCAACTGCTCCGACGATCCGACGCCTGTTGATGAACAGCCGGAGTATTGTGAAGTGGAAGTCGTTATCGATAAAACCACGGCGGAAGCAAAGGTCACTCTGGTTCAGGACTAGACGAATATCAGTCGAGAGGGACAGGGCGGGCGAGCGCGAAACCCTGCCCGTAGTCGACACCCAGCTTGACCATCTCCTCTTTTATGGCGACAGACTCCACATGTTCTGCGATGGTGCTGATACCCAGGCTGCGACTCAGTGTGATAACCGCTTCCACCACCGCACGGTCTACCGGGTCATCGAGTACATCCTTCACGAAATCGCCATCGATCTTGAGAAAGTCCACCGGCAGATGTTTCAGGTAGGCGAAGGAGCTGAGTCCACTGCCAAAATCATCCAGTGCAAAGCTGCAACCCATCTCCCGCATCTCTTCGATGAATCGGGAGGCGGTGGACATATTAGCGATTGCAGCGGTCTCCGTCACCTCAAAACAGATGACGCCGGGATCCACCGGGTAGTCGATGAACATATTGCGGATAGCGGTGAGGGTGGTTTCTTCCCCCAGGGAGACGCCGGATAGATTGACGTTGAGCAACAGGCCGGTTTCCCTGCTTTCAATCAGCCACCGCAGGCTGCGTTCGATCACCCAACGGTCGATGGTCATCATCAGGCCGTAGCGTTCAGCGGCGGGCAGGAATTGGCTGGGAAGTATGATTTCACCCCCTTCTCCTTGCAGCCGCAAGAGGATCTCCGCCCGGCGCTCCTCTTTGGTGCTTGTGTTGAAGGGAACGATATCCTGTTTGTAGATCAGAAATCGATCTTCATCCAATGCACCGCGTAACTGGCTAACCCAGTGGTATTCGATGCGGCGCTGTGCGAGTTCCTTGTCGCTCTTCTCATAGAGGTGTACCCGTCCGCGACCGAGGTCTTTGGCGGCATAACAGGCCATGTCTGCATCACTGAGTATGGAATCGGCTCCGGCGCTCTCCTGATCGATGCAGACTACGCCGATACTGGCGTTGACCTGGAACCGTTTGCCCTCCCAGAAAAATTGGAACGCTTCAACGGTTTGCTGAAAGGTGTGGGCGATCTCCATCCCTTTATTCAGAGAGCAACCATCCAGCAGGATGCCGAATTCATCTCCGCCCAGGCGCGCCAGAATGTCTGAGCTGCGCAGTTTTGGCTCCAGTGTCACGGCAAGTTCGCGCAGCAGCTCGTCTCCTGCGGCGTGACCGCAGGTGTCGTTAACGATTTTGAACTGATCCAGATCCATATAGATGCAGACATGTTGCCGGTGTTCCCGTTGTGCATTATCCAGTGCCTGTTCGAGGCGGTGTTCGAACTCGCGCCGGTTGTTGAGACCGGTCAGAGGGTCGTGGCTGGCCTGGAAGGAGAGTTCGTCGTTGGCTGAAGTGATGCTTCTGAGCAGTTCACGGTTTTCCGTTCTCAGGGCGAGTGATCGCGAGATACTGCGTGCATAGTTGCGGCCGGTGACAATGACAAGGATCAGATAGATGATCACCATGCCTGCCATAGCCTGGTTGGTGATATCCCCACGGGTGAGCAGCAGTATCAACAGTGGGGTGATGACCGGTGCAGAAAATCCCAGATAAACAGGAAAAACAACGGCGTTGGAGGGGATTGCGCCCGCAGTCAGGCCGGTCAGCAGCAGGAACATGGCGACTTGATAGGGCAGAGGCCAGCCGAAATCGAGAAACAGCGCGAAAAGTCCCCAAAGGATGCCGGAGAGGATGGCGCCTACCATATAGGCGTTCTGCCAGCTGATTCCCGGAAGCGGCCGTCCGTTGTGCTTGTGGAAGGAACGCAGCAATAACTCGCGGGCGGCGTTGATGATGCCCAGGGCGAAAAACCAGAAGAGCAGCAGCGTAAGTTCGATGGGACGCCAAAAAATTGCTACTGCCACCAATGCGGTGGCTTGGTTGGCCAGCAGGGCAACATGCCCCATGGAGTAGAGCAGTTTGAGCCGTTCCGCGTTGAGTCGCTGAAGGTCAGCCATCGTGGCGGGTGTGGATTTGTTGTCTGTGTGCCCTGTTTTCAAGACCCTCTCCGTGTGGCTGTACCGCTCTTGGCGACAGGGAGAAATCAAGTCGCAAGCGCTGCAGAAAAATGGCACTTCTCACCAAATTCAGTGAGTATGAGTCAATCGGGATCCCCGTAGTAGGAATATATATCATTTACGCAGAAGCGGCAGAAAACAGCGGGGTAAATTTGTTAAGTTACTTGATGCCTAGCTTCGGCAGGGATTTTTGTTCCTAATTAAAGAGGGGTAGGAAGATTTTTTGAGATTTTGAAGTCGAGTCTGCGGGGCGGTATTTAATGCTGGGTTTTTTCCCGGTAACGAAAGAACAGCCAGGAGGCCCTGAACCAGAGCCAGACCAAACCAGCGGTCAAATAGTCGAAAAGGAAGAAGCTGGTCAGAGGTTTGAATATTCGGTCGTGCAGGGTTAAAAACAGGCGTTTTTTAAATCCAAAAAAATACAACAGTGTGATATCGAGATAGAAGAAAGGCTGCCACGCATGACCGAGCACATAGTGACCGGTGGCAACCCAGCGCTTGCGGGCGACCCCGGGTTTCGCCTCTCGGTTGAGACTATCGATAAGTTGGAATATCGGTGAGAGTTGCAAAGGACCGGTCTCGCTCTGGTTGCGATAGACCTTGTCGGCTCTTTGAAAGAATTCGATAAATCCGATCTGGTGGAAATTCATGATAAGGGCGGAGAGGATCATGCGGCGCCCGAGTCCTTCCTTTTCGAAGCGGCGCGCAGAAGTCTGCAACTCTCCCGGCAGGGTTATCCAACAGCCCTTGAGGCGAATGGTCTCCGCCAGACGCTGATCTTCGAGAAACCCGAGAGATTCATCGAACCCCCCCAGCTGATTGAAGAACTCCTGTGACATCAGAAATCCCTGATCGCCGTTGGTGCACTCCATCCGGTTCAGTGCGCTCTTCTCCTCGTAATAGCGGTAGGTGAGATTTCGGCCTGGATTGTCACGCAGAAATCGCAGACGGAAATGGCCTGCGATACGCTGGTGTCCTGCCGCTGCAATCTGTTGCTGCAAACTCTTGAGCGCATCTGACAGCTGTGATCGTGAGGTCAGCTCGGAATCGGCGTGCAGAAACAGCAGATAAGGTGCGTTGCACTGCGAGAGTGCGCCGTTCATCTGTCGCCCCCGCCCGGGAGTCGTCTCAGCAACTTTGGCCCCGGCACGCGCTGCCAACGCCACAGTGTCATCGCCCGAACCCCCGTCGGCCACAATGATCTCAAGGCCTATGGCCTCCTGGTCCAACAACTGATTGAGCAGTGACGGCAGTTGTCTCCCCTCATTGAGGGTGGGAATGATCACACAGAGGTTGGGTTGTTTGTCAGACGGGTGGGGTGAAATTCTCTTTCTCCTAAATCGGGCAGATCAGTTTGCCCAGTTTTTCGGTCAATTTCATATTCTCCGAGTAGTCCACCGGGACATCAACCACTACGACGGTCTCATCGGCAAAGGCCTGCTCCAAAGTCGGTATGAGTGATTCGGCACTCTCTACCCGGTACCCTTTGGCGCCGAAGGATTCAGCGTATTTCACGAAGTCGGGGTTGTTGAAGCTGATATGTCCGGTGCGGCCGAAGTGGCGCTGTTGATGCCACTTGATCAGCCCATATTCACTGTCGTGCCAGATCATGATCACGATGGCGATGTTGTGCCGCAGTGCGGTCTCGATCTCCTGGGAGTTCATCATGAAACCGGCGTCACCGGTAATCGTCAGAACCCGGCGTTGCGGAAACACCATCTTCGCCGAGATCGCACCGGGTACGCCGATCCCCATAGAGGCGAAACCGTTTGAGATGATGCAGGTGTTGGGCCGCTCGCAACGGTAGAGCCGGGCTATCCACATCTTGTGGGCGCCGACATCGGAGATCAGAATGTCCTCAGGCCCCATCACCTGCCGTGTATCGTAGAGAATCTTCTGGGGTTTGACGGGGTAACTGTCGTCATCGGCATACTGATCCAACTCGTTGATGATAAGTTCCCGCAGGTCGCTGGTCGGTGCAAGGTCGCGGGGTTTTGCCAGTTTCTCTATGCGTTGCAGGGATTCGGTGATATCCCCGATCACCCCGGCCTCCAGGACGTAGTGTGCATCAACCTCCGCATACGTTTGGTCGATGTGGACAATCTTTTTATCAGCGTTGGGATGCCAGAGATGAGGGTGGTACTCCACCATGTCGAAACCAATACAGAGGATGAGGTCGGCACGGCTGAAGCCGCAGGCGACATAGTCATTGGCCTGTAAGCCGACGGTGCCGAGACTGAGCGGATGGGAAAAGGGGATGCACCCCTTTGCCATGAATGTCTGGGCCACCGGGATATTGAGATTCTCCGCAAATTGTACCAGGGCGTCACAGGCATTGCTTCGGATCACGCCGTTTCCCGCCATGATGATCGGTGCCTTGGCATCGGAGATGAGATCCGCCACCTGTCCGATCTTCTCATAAGGCGGAGAGGAGGGCGTAGGTGCCTGGGCCCTGAGTGGCTTGATGGTCTCACTCACCTGGCTGCCTGCAATATTTTCCGGAAAGCTGATGAAGGCGCCGCCGGGCTTCTCTGTTTGTGCGTCTTTGAATGCCTTGCGTACGATCTCCGGTACGACCCCGGGTTCGAGTATTTCGGTACTGTATTGGGAGATGGGTGCAAATAGATTGACCAGATCGAGTACCTGATGGCTCTCCTTGTGCATCCGGGTGGTGGCGCCCTGCCCAGCGATGGCGACAATGGGTGCCCGGTCCATATTTGCATCCGCGAAGCCGGTGATCAGGTTGGTCGCGCCAGGCCCGAGGGTTGCGAGACAAACCCCCGCCCGGCCGGTAAGTCTTCCGTAGACATCGGCCATAAAGGCGGCGCCCTGTTCGTGACGCACAGTGACGAACTTGATGCTGCTATCCAGCAGCGCATCCATGACATCGAGGTTCTCTTCTCCCGGTATCCCGAAAATAGTATCGACACCTTCATTTTCGAGGCATTTGATGAACAATCGTGCGGCGCTGGGCATAGTAACTCCTGAGTTAGGATGATCTTTATAATTTTTCCTGATTACCCCTGAGGCTCAGCTATTGAGTCAGTGGGTGGCGCATACTGAACCTGAAGCCAAATGAGGAGACCGCCATGGCC